>NZ_CAXUGK010000030.1:0-58339 GCF_964250605.1 Bacteroides sp. AR20
AATTAATTAACAAAACTCGGTTTAGGGCACTGAAAAGTGCCCTTTCGAAGGGGGATGCCCTAAATTGAGTGCTTACAAAATAATTTAATTATTAATCAAAAATATTGCTCTATATGCGCTATGATACCAGGAAAGGAATTACAGCCATACAATGAGTGCTTACAGATATTCCAAACAATGTTCTTATGATTTATTTTAACTACGATTATCCTAAAATGAAGATAAAACATCTAAATGGAGAATAAGAAAGTATTTTATGTTGTAACAACAATCCCTTCATCGTTACATTTTTTTAAGGGGCAATTGTCATATTTAAGTAATGATTTTGACGTGGTTGCTATTTCATCTGATAGATATGCTCTTGAACAATTCGGCAATAAAGAGGGTATTAAAACTTATTGTATTCCGATGAAAAGGGCAATCTCTCTTTGGGATGATTTTGGAAGCTTAATAAGGTTTCTTGTTTTTTTCAGAAGAACGAGTCCTGACATTGTTCATGGAAATACTCCTAAAGCTAGTTTTTTGTCAATGGTAGCAGCTAAACTGACTGGTGTATCTACAAGAATTTACATGTGTCATGGACTTAGGTATCAAGGATATAGTGGGCCAATGCGATCTTTATTAAAAATAATGGAGCGTATCTCTTGTTATTGTTCAACAACGGTTCTTTGTGTTAGTAATGGGGTGAAAAAGACATTAATAGCCGATAGGATATGTAAGGCTTCTAAATTGAAAGTTGTAGGGAATGGGAGTGTTAATGGCATTGATATTGAAAAGTTTTGCCGGAAGAATGTTCCGATGGAAAGCCTATCAACAATGATGAAAGTGAAAAAGGATTTTATTTTTTGTTTTGTTGGTAGAATTGTGACAGACAAAGGGGTGAACGAGCTGATTGCTGCATTTAAGCAGTTGGTTGGTTTATATAATGATATAAAATTAGTGATAGTAGGCTCATTTGAGGACAGTGGAAATTCTGTGGCAACGATTACTAGATCAGAAATAGAATCAAATCCTAACATTTGTTATTTAGGAAAACAGAAAGATGTCAGACCGTTTATGTGTATGTCAGATGTTTTTGTTTTACCGTCATATAGAGAGGGATTTGGCATGGTTCTTATGGAAGCTGGTGCATTGGAAGTTCCATGTATTACAACAGATATAAGTGGTTGTAACGAAATAATTCAAGATGGTGTAAATGGTAGAATTATTCCTTCACGTAATGAGGGCGCTTTATATGATGCCATGAAATGGTTTTATGAACATCGGGATGATGAAGTGAAAGAAATGGCAAGGTGTGCTCGCCATATGATTATTGAACGCTACGAACAGCAGAAGGTTTGGAAGGCATTTCTGGAAGAGTACCGTTCTTTAGAAAAATAAGGTATAGTTGTTCTAATATTCAAATTACGAATGTATTCTCATTTTTTTAAGAGAGTGATTGATTTCATTCTGGTCTTTATTGTATTGGTTGTTATCTGGCCCATTTTATTACTTATTACTATTGGGTTGCATTTTGCCAATAAAGGTGCAGGGGCATTCTTTACTCAGGAGCGCCCGGGAAAGGATGGAAAGATATTCCGTGTGATAAAGTTTAAAAGTATGACGGATGAACGGGATGCAGAAGGCAAATTATTGCCGGATGCTAAACGATTGACTCATGTGGGTAAATTTGTTCGTGCCACTAGTATTGATGAGCTTCCGCAATTGATTAATGTTTTGAAAGGGGATATGGCATTGATTGGTCCAAGACCTTTATTGCCGGAATATCTGCCTTTATATAATGAAGAACAAGCGCGTCGTCACGAGGTTAGACCTGGTATCACAGGATGGGCGCAGTGCCACGGGCGTAATGCTATTAGCTGGACTGAAAAGTTTAAATTAGATGTGTGGTATGTAGATCATTGTTCGCTACTGACCGATTTAAAAATAATTTTTATTACCATTAAATCTGTACTGAAGAGAGAAGGAATTTCATCTGCTACATCGGTAACAATGGAGAAATTTAATGGTCACAATTAACAGATAATAAGTCATGAAAGATTTGGGTATATATTGTGCAGGTGGTTTTGGCCGTGAAATATATTGTTTGATTTTTAAGACTCTAAAATCTCCTGATTGGAATTTTGTCGGATTTTTTGATGATGGAGTGGATAAAGGCAAACAACTTCAGTATGGCGATTGCATAGGAGGTATGGATGAATTAAACTCTTGGAAAACTCCAATAGATATCGTAATTGCTAATGGCAATCCCCAAATGCTAAAGAAAATAAGTGAAGGTATTACCAATCCATTGATAGATTATCCGAATATCATTCATCCTTCTTGTACGTTTGCAGATGACGAGACAATAAGTTTAGGTAAAGGGAATATATTTTGTTTAGATTGTCATCTTAGTTGCAATGTATCTATGGGTAATTTCAATATAATGAATGGACATATCAGCTTCGGGCATGAAGTCATTGTCGGTAACTGTAATGCTTTTATGCCTGGAGCAAGAATTTCTGGTGGTGTTACTGTTGGAGATGGCAACCTTTTTGGAGCCATGTCATTTGTAGTGCAATATAATAGGATTGGTTCAGGCGTTAACTTAGGTCCGGGTGGCATTCTCCTCACAAAACCTAAAAATGAGTCAACCTATATAGGCAATCCTGCAAAATTATTCAAATTTTAAGCACAGATTTATATATGATTCGTATAAGTAAGCCGATTGTTAGAGAAGTGGATAGAAAGGTCTTTTTAGTTTCGTATATGTCTGATAATAAAAGTAAAACGGAAGTAAATCCTAATGGGGAAGAAGTATTCTATGCGACAACCAAAGATTATGGACAGTATCTCACGAATGAATCTTCTGATTGTTTCGTTGTAGGTATCCTACTGATGGCAATTAAATTGGGGCAAGATATTGAGTGCGATACAATTTCTGAAAAACTTTATTATAATCTTGTGCATACAGTAATACCAATATTGGCTCAGATATATGGTGGAAAAGAAATAAAAATTCATTGTAAGCATTTGTCTAATCAAAATTATCAAGCAAAAGCAGTGGCTACCGGTTGCTCACTTGGCGTGGATAGCTTCTCAACTATAATTGACCATATTGGAACTGATTGTTCTCCATCGTATAGGCTTACTCATTTCACCTATTTCAATGTAGGTGCTCACGGAGATAAGAATTTGGATAAAGTAAAAGAGTCGTATGACAATGACTTTAAACTAGTGGACGCATATGCGAAAACGAAGAAAATTCCGGTAGTAGCTGTTGAATCAAATATCTCAAAACTCTATGAAGGCTTTGATTTTAATCAGTGTGCATTGATTAGAAATATGAGTGTGGTTTTGAGTATGCAGAAGCTTTTTCGCAGATACATCTATGCAAGTTCGTTTCATATAAGGGATACGAGTTTTTCGAATAAAGATATGCATTATCAATCGCCATTTTTACTTCCGGCATTATCCACTGAGACAACAGAGTTAATAAATGGTGATCCATGTCTTGATAGAGTAAACAAAACAAGAAAAATTGCAGACTTTGAGGATACTTACAAATATCTCTATGTTTGTTGGAAAGAACTTATTGCTAATGATGGACTTAATGAAGACATTGCAAAAGTGAAAGATGAGTTTTTGAATTGTACTCGATGTGATAAATGCCTGCGTACCATTCTAACGCTTGATATTTTGGGGAAGAAAGAGAAATATCACAATATTTTTGATTTAAAATATTATGATAAATCAAAAGACCTCTATGTAGGAAAAGTGATTGCCTATAAAAGAAGGGAAACCTATTATCAAGAGATATATCAATTGATGAAAGAGACAGATTTCCCCATTACATTAAAAGCCAGAATATATACGTTTATGTGGACTATATATAAAGTAATAGGTTTTGGTGTAAACTACAGATGGTTAAGAAAAATAGTTGGTAAATGTTAGAACATTCAATAATAATCATTCAAAATTGTACCATAATGAAATTAAATGAATTTATCGAGAATTTTGCAAATCAGTTTGACGATACTGATGTAAGTGAAATCACGGCTGCAACAGAATTTAAGGCTCTTGACGAGTGGAGTTCTCTTGTTGCTCTTAGCATCATTGCAATGGTTGATGAGGAGTATGACGTTACCATTAAGGGTGACGATATTCGCAACTCAAAGACCATTGAAGACTTGTTTAATGTAGTCGCAAGTAAGGCTTAGGTCTTATGGCTTATTTGAAAGTAGAGAATGTTAGGATCACTGGCATATCGGCTGGTGTTCCTAAACATGCCGAAGGTTCTGTTTCTACTACTGATAAGTATGGTGCTGAAGACTTCGTACAAACTACTGGTATCAAGGAGAAACGTTATGATGAACGATTGACAACTTCTGACCTTGGCCTCCCTGCTGCTGAAAAGTTGATTGCAGATCTGGGGTGGGACAAGAAAGAAATTGGTGCATTGGTTTTCGTGTCCCAGACTCCTGACTACATTCTTCCTGCAACTGCGTGTATTCTGCAAGCTAAATTGGGATTAGAGCGTAGTTGTATGGCAATGGATATCAATCTTGGTTGTTCTGGCTGGGTGTATGGATTGTCCGTATTATCCAGTTTAATGCAGACAGGGAATATTAAAAAAGCAATCCTGCTGGCTGGTGATGCTCGTAAACAAGCAAAAGAAGAGCTGGATCAACTCTTTGGTTATGCTTGTACAGCTACGGCATTGGAATACAGTAAGGAGGCAAAACCATTCTATTTTGATTTGGGAACTGATGGTACTGGTTATGATGCGATTATTCGCCCGGGTGGTGGTTGCAGAAACCAGTTTAATGAAGATTCTTTAAAGCTTGAGTTGTGTGAAGATGGGCGTAAGCGCCATGCTATACAGACTCGCATGAAGGGTATGGATGTATTTGCTTTTGGTATTACGACAGCGCCAAAGAGCATAAAGAAGCTGACAGCTAACTATGAGATGGATTACACATCTTTTGATTATGTGATTTTGCATCAAGCTAATTACAAAATGACAGAAACAATCCGTAAAAAGTTGAAATTGGATGCTGAAAAGATGCCATATAGTATGCTCCATTTTGGAAATACATCATCGGCATCGATTCCCTTGACGATTGTTACCCAATTGAAAGGTAAAATTGAAGATAAGCCTACCAAAATAATTGGTTGTGCATTTGGTGTAGGCCTTAGTTGGGGTACGGTTGCTTTTGAGACAGAACATTTATTAATATCTGAATTAGTAGAAGTATAATGGTAGAGTTTAATCCTTTTGCTCTCAAGCGAAAAACAATTCTTGTTGTTGGCGCTTCTTCTGGTATTGGAAGAGAGATAGCTATTGAATGTTCAAAAATGGGCGGTAAGATAGTTGTCTGTGCTCGCAGTGAGGAAAATCTAAAGTCTGTTTTGGATGAGATGGATGGAAACGGTAATACTTATATAACTGCTGATATAACCAATCAGGAAGATTTGACGAAGTTGGTCAGTGATATGCCTGTTATAGATGGTTTAGTAATCTCAGCAGGTATCGGTGGAACTTTGGCTCTTCAATTTGCAACGCGAGAGAAGTTCGATAGAATTTTCAATCTGAATTTTTTTGCAGCGGTAGAACTTACTCGATTGATTTATAAAAAGAAAAAAATCAATAAAGGAGGGAGCATAGTATATATTTCATCCATTGCAGGCAATAATCGAATCACTCCGGGTAATGTAATTTATGGTTGCGCAAAAGCTGCATTGAGTACATACATGCGCTATGCTGCTATTGAATTTGCTGGAAGAAAAGTGAGGGTAAACACCATCAATCCGGGTATGACTAATACAAATCTTATTAATTCCAGTGGGGCGCTCTCTGATGAAGATTATCAAAAAGACATGGAAACCTATCCTTTGAAACGGTATGGTGAAGTGCAGGATATAGCTCCCGCAGCAATATATTTACTGAGTGATGCTTCTTCCTGGGTTACAGGATGCCAATTCGTTATAGATGGTGGAGTAACAACTAAATAAATTATTATGGACTATAAAGAGAGAATTAAAGAAATAATTGCCGATACATTGGGCATTGATATTGAACGAATTACTGATGATTTGGCCGCCGGTGATATTGAGGAGTGGGATTCGGTCGGGAATCTGACTATTATATCAACTATTGAGGAAGAATTGGAAGTTGATATTCCTATTGAGGACCTCTATGAACTCAACAACATAAAAGCAATAGTTGAAGAAATAATAAAACTTAAGAATGAGTGATATTTCGCATAGCTGTTTGTTGCAAGCCATAGTTGAGCATGCGGAACATATGCCTGATAAAATTGCACTGGTATGTGATGCTAAAGAGATTAGCTATAAACAGCTTAAAAATAGCATTTGGCTGGCTTCTGATTATCTTGATACTCTAAGCCTTCGTAAAGGAGACAGTATCATCATTACAGCACGGAAAGAACCAGAGTTTGTTTATCTATATTTCGGTGCCCATTTGAGGGGCATTGTGAATGTGGTGGTTGATCCTGCTTCGACACAAGATAAACTCTTATTCATCTCGAATACTGTAAAGCCAAAGTGCATTTTCGGTCTTCCTAAGTTTGTGTTTGATGGGGCTAAGAATATTGCTATAGATAGTCTGGAGCTTTCTGGTGAAGCTAAGGATACTAAGAATCCTTCATTGGATAAGGATGACATAGCGGACATCATGTTCACCACTGGTACGACGAGCGATCCTAAAGCTGTCTGCTTATCGCATTATAACATAGCCTCTTCGGCAAGGAACATTAACGGATTCATTGGCAATAGTGCTGATGAACGTGAAGTATTGGGATTGCCACTGAGCCATTCGTTTGGTCTTGGCCGTCTTCGTTGTTCACTCCTCAAAGGTGCAACCCTGATATTAGTAGGGAACTTTGCCAATCTAAAGGTCTTTTTTGAAGCTATGGAAAAGTATAAGGCTACAGGATTCGGCATGGTACCAGCTGTTTGGGAATATATAACTAAGTTGAGTGGAAATCGTATAGCACAGTTTGCTGATAGTCTTCGTTATATCGAGATAGGGAGTGCCCCTATGTCTATCGAGGCAAAGCAACGATTGATTGGCTTGTTCCCCAACACGCGCATCTGTATGCACTATGGATTGACTGAAGCCTCGCGTTCGTTCTTCATGGAATTCCATCAGTACAAGGACAATCTGGATACTATTGGGATGCCTACATCCGAAGAGGTGGAAGCGAAAATTATGAATGATAATGGCACAGAAATGCCTACGGGACAGCAGGGTGAGATTTGCGTAAGGGGTAATATGGTGATGAGCCGTTATTTGCTTGATAAGGACAATGCGGCGGCATTCTTCGGGGATTATTTTCGCACAGGGGACTTTGGTTTCAAAAATGAAAACGGACTCTACTATATGGTTGGTCGCAAAAAAGAATTAATCAACATTGGAGGAAAGAAAATCAGCCCGCTGACTATCGAAGAAGCTATTAAAAGTCTTGGTGTAATAGACTGTGCTGTGGTTCCAGTCAAAGATCCTAAAGGTATTCTTGGCGAAGTGCCTAAAGCTTTTATTCAGAAGATGGGCTGCCAACTCTCCTTTGACGAAATCAGGCACGGTCTTAGCGGATTGCTTGAACCTTATGAAATTCCAACAGAGTATGAATTTATTGCGCGCATTCCGAAGACTGCAACAGGGAAAGTGCAACGATTATCACTCATTAAATAAGATTATGTCTGCATTAACAGTTAATAATGTAAGGGTAGCAGGTTTATCGGCTTGTGTACCTGAGAAGGTTGAAGAAAATCTTACTTTGTCAATTTTTGAAAATGAAGAAGAGGCCAAAAAGATTATTGCGTCAACCGGTATAGAGAGGAAGCATGTGGTTGATTCTGGTACAACGGCATCTGACTTGACAGTTGTAGCTGTTGAGAAGATGATTGCAGAATTGGGTTGGGAAAAAGAAAGTCTTGACTTGTTGGTATATGTTTGCCAATCACGTGACTATATAGCTCCTATGACTTCTTGCATTCTTCAAGATAGATTAGGGTTAAGTAAAGGCTGCTGCGTGATGGATGTACCTCTTGGTTGCTGTGGTTTCGTAAATGGTATGAGTATTGCTGCTTCTATGCTCTCTCATGGCGGTTTAAAACGTGGTTTGATGATAAATGCAGAGACTAACTCTACTAACCGGAATAAAAGGGATAGAACTGTTCGTCCTCTGTTTGCTGATGCTGCAACAGTAACGGCTCTGGAATACGATGTGAATGCAAAGCCCATGAATTTTACATTCGGAGTAGATGGTAGCGGTATTTCTGCCATTTATACCAAGTATGGTGGTATGCGTTATCCTATTACTCCAGAAACATTACAGGAAAAAGAGGTTGAACCTGGCATTATTCGTAAGGGTAATGATATGGTTGTCAATGGCATGGATGTTTTTTCATTTGCTATTAAGGTTCCTCCTCGTGCCCTAAAGGAATGTATTGCTCAGTATAATATCAATGTTGATACTATTGATCTTTTGCTGTTGCATCAGGCAAATAAATTCATTGATGAAAAAATTCGTAAAAGTATAAAAATTCCCGCGGAAAAATGTCCGTATTGCCTAGCGGACTATGGTAACGTTACATGTGCATCAATTCCTCTAACTCTCGTGACTCAGTGTAAGGAACGGCTTCATAACAACGCCAACCATATTCTAGCCTGCGGTTTTGGGGTGGGGCTTCAGTGGGGATGTATGGAATTCAATATTGATAACATTGTTTGTACTGATGTACAAATATATAAGTCAAAATAATCATGTTAGAAAATGCACGTTTCCATCATATAGGCTTTGCCGTAAATGATATAGAAAAAGTTAAGCCAGAGTATGTAGCTGGAGGGTATGTTGTTTCTGAAACTGTAATTGAACCCATCCAGAAAGTTTATGTAGCCTACGCCTGCAGAGAAGGATTTCCTACTGTTGAACTTCTTCAACCGTTGGATGAGACTTCTCCTATAGTGAAAATATTAGCAAAAAATGGTCCTACACCGTATCATATATGCTATGCGGTAGATGATATTGACGAAGCTATGCAAGAACTCCGTGCACGTAAGTTCATGCCTTTGGCGAAACCTATACCTGGTCATGGACTGGATGATGCTTTGATGGTATTTATGTTTAAAAAAAATGTTGGATTGGTGCAGTTGGCACAAATTAAAGAATAGTGTCATGGAAAAATTTATCAATACAAAAAAAGAACAATTCTTAGGCTTTGATTTTTTAAAGAATCATACACTGCCTTCACGTGATGTTTTTGACTATAGAGTACATAAGAAGGAGTATTCTGAGTATTTTGCACAATATGGTTTTCAGGTTTCAATGGTATATGCTGATTTCTATTCAAGGATGTGGTGCTCTGATTATAATGATAGGTATATGTCGGATGATGTGTATTACTATTATGTTATTCCTTGCTTGAATCGTTTCGATTTCATCAATTCCTATATGGATAAAAATGGTTATGACAGACTATTCCCTGATATTAAGAAACCTTCCATTCTGATGAAGAATATTAATGGTAGATTCTTTAGCCCTGATGATATGCCTATTTCTACAGAAGAAGCTGTTAAACTGGTACTTGCAACTGATTTGGATTGTATAATCAAGCCATCCATTGATTCAGGTTCAGGTAAGAATGTGAAATTGGTTCGGAAGGAAGAAATTGATACAGCGAAAGTCAAGGATTTGTTTGAGACATATAAATGGGATTTCAATATTCAGAAACGGCTTGAACAAAGTGCAACATTGAAGAAACTGAACGAGTCGTCACTGAACACGCTTAGAATTTATACTTATCGTACTTTAGCTGGAGAATATGTACTATTGGTATCAGTCGTTCGATTTGGAGGTAAAGGTGCGTTTAATGATAATGCATCGACAGGTGGTGGTTTCTGCCATGTTTATGATGATGGTAGTCTCGATCAGCGTGTTCTTCGCTATCACACACTTGATAAACCTACATTGAAAGAATTCTTAGGATTTGAAAGCCTTACTATACCGAATTATGATAGAGTGATGAAATTCGTGTTTGATTTGCATCGTCGTCTGCCCTATTTCGATTTGGTCGGGTGGGATATTGCACTTGATGTAAATAATGAGCCGGTTTTCATAGAGATGAATCTAACTGCAGAATCAGGATTTGCACAGATGAATGGTGGACCTCTTTTTGGAAAATATTTGGATGAAGTGATGGAGAGAGTCTCTAAAGTTCATAAAGACTATCGCAATAGCGTAGAGATGAAATTTGAGAATGGTTCAAGACTTATGATGAAAGTATGATTAAATTGAGTTTTCTTGGAGACATCATGTGTTTGAAAGCACAGAATGATGCCGTAATGAAGAAACATGGTGAGTATAGATATGATGGGTATCTGTCTGGTTTGGCACCTCTGTTGAAGGATTCTAATTATGTGATTGCCAATTTGGAATCACCCATCATGCGTTCCCCTTATACTCAAGATAATATCACTCAATCAGATGTATGCTTTGCTACTCCTTCTTCGTTATTGGATGAGGTGAAAGCGGCTGGTATTGATTTTGTAGCGACCTGCAATAACCATTGTTTGGATAGAGGGGTAGATGGCTTGTCTGAGACATTGCGTTGTATTAAAGCTGCTGGCATTGATTGTTCTGGTAGTTATCTTACAGTAGGAGATAGTGAAAAAGTATTTGTTAAGCAAGTCGGTACTCTGAAGGTAGCTGTTATATGCTGTACTTTTGGAACCAATTCGCAACTGAATGGGGTATTTCTCAATGAGGATGAACAGTGGAGAATTGATTTGACCAAGAAACAACAGAAATTATTGAAGTTGGAATTTAAAACATCAGGAGAGGGAAAATCTATAGAAAAATATATTTCTGATGATGTCTCACCTGCTGCTATTACCAATTCAAAAAATCAAGTTTTTCTTGAAAGGGTTCTTGAAAAGGTTCATAAAGCAAAAGAAGTGGCAGATATTGTCGTGGCTTATCCTCATGTTGGAGGACAATATAATCCATCTCCAGGTTTCTATACCAGATTTATTATTGATAGTCTAAAAGAGGCCGGTGCTGATATTATTGTAGCTAACCACCCTCATACTTCACTACGCTGTGAACGTTTGGATAATGGTGTATTCTGCGCTTATGCCCTTGGGAATTTAGCATTTACTCCCGATGTCGGCTTCTTTCTTGATAATGTTTTAGCTGAATTTGGTATAGTTCTTCACTCTTATTGGGATGAATCAACTAAACGGCTTATTAAGTTAACTTTCAACGTAACTCGTTGCATGATAGGAGAAGATGGAATCACTCGCGTTGTAGAAGTCTCTGAACTTTACAACCGTTTGACGAATAAATCTGAGCGTGAACGACTCATGATTGATAATGAATCTGTTGTCAACCGTTTTGCTGGATGGGCAAAATCGTTTGAACCATATAAAGAATACGTAATATTTTAACTGCATAATTATATGGATATGCAATATGTAAAATTAAATAATGGCATTGAAATGCCGCAAGTTGGTCTAGGAACGTTTCTTATACCGAAGGATAAGCTAGAAGATACTTTGATAAAAGCTTATGATATGGGTTACAGGCAGTTTGATACAGCTTGGAGATATTATAATGAGGCTGATATTGCCCGGATTTTCAAGAAACATGGTATTAAGCGTGAAGATGTGTTTATTACTACAAAAGTAAATATTGATGCGTTTTACTATGGGGGATATAAGTATGGAATTCATAGAATTCTTAACCGAAGAAATAATGTCAGTATCGAACAAGCTATTCTAAAATCTTTTGATAACCTTGATACGGAATATATAGACTTATTTTTGATTCATAATCCTTGGAAAATATTCATGGATATGTGGGAGGTTCTTGAGAAATTCTATAAAGAGGGAAGAATCAGGGCAATTGGAGTTTCCAATTTTCTGCAGCCACATATTGAAGCTTTGAGTGAGATTTCGGATGTTGTTCCTGCTGTAAATCAGATAGAAATTAGTCCATTAAACGCTCAGATTGAATTAACAAAATACTGTCAGGATAGAGGAATTGCAGTTGAAGCTATGTCGACATTCAGTCATTTTCGTTCAGTAGAGCCAAGACTGGAGATTATCGAGCATCCTTTGATTTTGGCAATCGCAAAAAAACATGGTAAGAGCACCGTTCAAGTAGTCCTACGGTGGCTTGTCCAAAGAGGTATTATTGTGATTCCTAAGACTTGGAATATGGTTCATTTGAAAGAAAATATTTCGATTTTAGATTTTGAACTAAGTGTTGATGAAATGGCTGAGATAACTTCTTTGAATAAGGGTAGGTATTTGAACTATAATCCATTTGTCGCACAAAGAGGGCTGCCTAAAAAATATAGGAACTGGGAAGGGTTTAAGAATCCTGATAATTTCACGGATATGTTCAATAATTTTCCAGCATGGAGAAAATGGTTATCAATCTATTGATGATATAATTTGAAGGCATTGAAGATTGTGCTGATAATCGGTGATTCAATATTTTTAATATAATGTTAACTGTAAAATCCATTGTCAATACTATTCTAGAATCAAAAACATATATTCTTGAAGTTGATAGATTGGATTTTTGGATTGTGGACCCTGGAGATGTTGAAAAAATTATGGAGATTGTGGATAAAGACAGAGTGCTGAAAGGGATTTTACTGACACATATTCACTACGATCATATCTATGGATTGCCTGCTTTAGTACGGATATTTCCCAGTGCAATAATCTATACTAATGAAGCTGGTATAAAAGCTTTGGCTTCTGTAAAACTGAATCTATCGAAATACTATGGTACCCCAATGGTATATTGGGGAGAAAATATTAAAGTTGTTCGTGAAGAAGATTCCATTACTCTACTAGATGGGATAAATGTAAAGGCAATAGAAACACCGGGGCATAGTCCAACTTGTATTACTTATCTTGTAGGGAACTATGTTTTTTCAGGAGATTCATATATACCGGGATATAATGTTGTAACGAATCTTCCCAATGGTAATAAAAAGGAGGCGGATAAATCGAAAGCACGAATAATTCGATTGGCTGAGTCTCGGATATTATGTCCAGGACATCTTGAGAAAGTAACCCTTGCTAAAAAAGAAGCAATTATATAGTTTTAGATATGAAACGGTTTTGGAAAAAGCTCTGTAAAATCCTTGTTTTTTTGCTAATTCCATATTATGTAAAAAGAGAGATATCTTCATAATATTCATTGCACTTCTTTGAAAAGAAATTCATTTATAACTTTATGGACAAACGAATATATCTTTGCCTCGCCCACATGAGCGGCAAGGAGATGGGCTTCATACAAGAAGCCTTTGATACCAACTGGGTTGTTCCTCTCGGACCGAACGTGAATGCCTTCGAGCAGGATTTGGAACGCTTCATTGGGCGGAATAAAAAGGTGGTGGCTTTAAGTGCCGGTACTGCTGCTGTGCATCTGGCCCTGCTTGCTTGCGGAGTTGCTCAAGGTGATGAAGTGATAGTACAGAGCTTCACTTTTTGTGCCTCTTCCCATCCGGTGACCTACCTTGGTGCCACTCCGGTATTCGTGGATTCTGAGGCTGATACATGGAACATGGACCCGGTTCTTCTGGAGCAGGCTATTAGGGATCGTATCGACAAGACCGGTCGGAAGCCCAAAGCGATTGTTCCGGTGGCTTTGTATGGGATGCCCTACAAGATAGACCAAATCATGTCGGTGGCAGATAAATATGATATTCCGGTCATAGAGGATGCCGCCGAAGGCTTTGGAAGCAAGTTTGACGGGCAAGTCCTCGGAACTTTTGGCAAATACGGCGTGCTTTCCTTCAATGGCAACAAGATGATAACCACCAGCGGTGGCGGTGCTTTGATTTGCCCTGATGAGGAGTCTAAGAAAGAGATTATGTTCTATGCTACCCAGGCCCGTGAGTCCTATCCCTACTACCAGCATGAGCGTATAGGCTATAATTATAGGATGAGTAATATTTGTGCAGGTATCGGTCGCGGCCAGATGACGGTGGTGGATGAGCACATAGCGCACCATAAACATCTGTGCGGTCTGTATCGTAAGTTGTTGGCCGATGTGGAGGGAATCACGCTTCATGAGAATCCTTCCGGACGTTATGACAGCAACTATTGGCTGAACACGGTACTACTTGACGGGAATCTGCATGTGAGAGGTGAGGAGGATGCCTACCGTGAGACAGTAAAAGGCGCCGTAGGTGGTGCCGCCGGTGTTACGCATGAGTCAGTGAGTGCCCATACTTCTTGTGAGCCTAACCGTAATGTAGAGGCCATGCGTGTTTGCTTGGATAAAGCCGGTATCGAGAGCCGTCCCTTATGGAAGCCCATGCATCTCCAGCCGGTTTATTCGGCTAATCCTGCCTATGTTAATGGTGTCAGTGAGGGCTTGTTCAAACGTGGTCTTTGCTTGCCGAGTGGTCCTTATGTGACGGATGAGGATATGAGATACATAGTAGATGAAATGAAGAAGTGTATATTGTAGAGATGCTCTTTGTTGATTTATAATACTTTATCACTTTTCTCAGAAAAACTACTCCCAAACGTCTTTTTTCTTTGGCTACATAGTTTTTAATCCTCACCTTTGCATCGTTGATCAACGAAACGTGTGAATAGTAAAACGAATTTAAATCTCTAAAGAAAAAAAGTATGAGTGTAATTTTCAGGACGGTGGAGAGACCGTCGGACCCCAGGGTTGAAAACTCTCCCAAGAAGTATTATCCGCAGTTGGTGACATTGGGGCAAAGCGTGGATTTGGCGTTTATTGCACAGAAGATGCAGGACCGCTCTTCTCTGTCTATCGGTGACATCAAGAGTACGATGCAGAACTTTGTGGAAAAGCTGAAAGAGCAGTTGCTGGAAGGAAAGACGGTTAATATAGCCGGGCTGGGTGTCTTTATACTGGCAGCCAAATCGAAAGGTGAGGAAAAGGCTGATGACGTGACAGCCAAGAGTGTGGAGAGCGTCCGTATCTGTTTTCAGGCGAATAGGGAACTGAAGATATCGAAGGCTGCTACCCGTGCTGGAGAAAGGCTGGATTTGGTGAGTTTGGATGATTATCTTAAGGGGAAGACTTCTATAGATGGTGGCTCCGGTTCGGAAGGAGGAGGCTCGGATTCGGATGGAGACCAAGGCGAGAATCCACTGGGATAACGGTAGCTATGAATTATTAATCAGATAATGGATAATCTTTATGAAGAAAACGTGGAATGTGATTTTGAAACTTATTATTGCCGTAGCGAGTGCTGTGGCAGGTGTGATTGGCGGACAGACAATGATGTTTTAGTCCGATAGGATTTGATAAATAAAAAATGAGAAGAGCTGCTGGCAGGAAATCTGTCGGCAGCTCTTTTTTTAATCCTTGTATGCTTCTTCGTGTACCCCCGCTACTGCTCGTCCGCTGGGGTCGTTCTTTCCTTGGAAAGAGGCGTCCCATGCCAGCGCTTCGGCGGTGGAGCATGCCACACTGGGTACGCTGGGAACACTCCGGGCTGCGCTTTCACTGGGGAAATGCTCTTCGAAGATGGTGCGGTAGTAATACTCTTCCTTGTTTTGTGGGGTATGTATCGGGAAGCGTTCGGCGGCATGTGCCATCTGTTCGTCGCTGACGGCAGCGGCAGTGATGGCTTTCAGCGTATCAATCCAACTGTAGCCCACACCGTCGGAGAACTGTTCTTTCTGCCGCCAGGCAACGCTCTGAGGGAGCATGTCGGCAAAGGCTTCGCGGACTACTTTCTTTTCTATCTCCTTGCCGGGGCACATCTTGACTGCCGGATTGATGCGCATGGCAACATCCAGGAATTCTTTGTCGAGGAAGGGGACACGTCCTTCCACTCCCCAGGCTGCAAGGCTTTTGTTGGCACGGAGGCAGTCGTACAGATGCAGTTTGGAGAGCTTGCGCACGGTTTCTTCGTGAAAGGCTTGCGGGGTGGGCGCCTTGTGGAAGTAAAGGTAACCGCCGAACACCTCGTCCGCACCTTCGCCGCTGAGTACCATCTTGATGCCCATGCTTTTGATGACACGTGCCAGCAGATACATGGGGGTGGAGGCGCGGACAGTGGTTATGTCGTAAGTCTCAATGAAATAGATGACGTCGCGGACAGCATCGAGGCCTTCCTGAACGGTATAGTTTATCTCGTGATGCACGGTACCGATATGACGGGCCACTTCGCGGGCTTTAATCAAGTCGGGAGCACCCTTCAAGCCGACGGCGAAGGAATGGAGCTGCGGCCACCAGGCATCTGCCTTGTTGTCTGTCTCGATGCGTTTGGCGGCATATTTCTTGGCGATGGCAGAGATGACGGAAGAATCGAGTCCGCCACTGAGCAGGACACCGTAGGGGACGTCGGACATCAACTGGCGCTGTACGGCGGCTTCAAGGGCGTCGTGCACAGCCGTGACTTGTGTGCTGTAGGCTGTCTGGCCTATCGAAGCCGGCGCGGCATTGCGTTCGGCGGCAGGGGTGTAGTTGTCCTTCACAGCGGCATAGTCCATCCAGTCGCGGGTGTACCAGCGGTGCATCTTGCCCTCGCGGCCACGGTAGTAGTGGCCGGGAAGGAAAGGCTCATACTCGTCGCAGAAACCCTCAAGGGCTTTCAGCTCACTGCCGAAGTAGATGTGTCCATCCTTGTCGCGTCCTATATAAAGGGGGATTACGCCGATGGGGTCGCGAGCGATGAGGTAATCGTCCGTTTCTTCATCATAGAGGGCGAAGGCGAAGATGCCGTTCAGCTCTTCGAGGAAGCGGATGCCTTTGTCTTTGTAAAGGGCAAGGATGACTTCGCAGTCGGAACCGGTCTGGAAGGCGTATTTTCCGGCATAGCGGGCACGGATGTCGCGATGGTTGTAAATCTCGCCATTGACGGCAAGCACCTGTTTGCGGTCGGGTGAATATAAGGGTTGTCCACCGGATTCCGGGTCGACAATGGAGAGGCGTTCGTGGGCGAGGATGGCGGAGCCGCCTACGTAGATACCACTCCAGTCCGGTCCGCGATGACGGATTTTCTGCGCCATCCGTAGCGCTTTGTTTCTCAACTCAGGAGTTTGAGACTGTATGTTGAAGATTCCTGCTATTCCACACATGAGAATTAAAAATTAAAGGTTAAAAATTAAAGAAAGGGAAATCATTTCTTGTTTTCTTTTAGAGGTTCGAGGTAACGGTCTATCTCTGTTGCCACTCGTCGTCCGTCGGCCAAGGCACGTACCACGAGGCTGGCGCCGTGGGCGGCATCGCCTGCCACGAATACGTTCTCTGCAAACTTCGGTTGCTCGGGCTTGAGGAAACCCATGGCAAGAAGCACCATATCGGCTTCGATGACCTCTTTCTTACCCGTAGATTTCATGGTAGGGCGGTTACCGTCTGTTGCCGGAAGCCACTCCACTTCTTCCACTTCCACACCGCATACCTTGCCATTCTTCCCGATGAACCGGGTAGAGGCGAGGGACCATCGACGGGTACAGCCTTCTTCGTGGCTGCTGGTGGTTTTCAGTACGACGGGCCATTGCGGCCAGGGAGTATCCGGGTTGTGTCCTATGGGCGGTTGGGGCATAATTTCAATCTGGGTTACGCTGACGGCTCCCTGGCGAATGCTGGTGCCTATACAGTCAGACCCGGTATCGCCGCCGCCGATGACGAGTACCCGTTTGCCGCGGGCGTTGACGAGCTGGTCTTTCGGGAAGGTATCTCCATCCAGAATATGGTTCTGCTGTGCCAGCATGTCGAGGGCAAAGTAGATGCCTTTCAGCTCCCTGCCCGGAATGGAGAGGTCGCGGGCGGTGGGCGTACCGGTACAAATGGCGTAGGCATCAAATCCGGCAGGCAGTTTCTGTACATCGACATGGACTCCCATCTTGAACAAGATTCCTTCGGCCTTGAGGATTTTCATGCGGCGGTCGATGACGGCTTTGTCCAGTTTGAAGTTGGGGATGCCGTAACGCAACAGTCCTCCCGGCATCGGTTTGCTATCGAATAGGGTAACTTCGTAACCTTTGGCGTTCAGCCGTACGGCAACGCTCAATCCGGCAGGGCCGGCGCCGATGACGGCTACTTTCTTTCCGTTGCGTTCGGGCTGGAGGGGGGTGATGTAGCCCTCGCGAAAAGCAGCCTCGGCGATGGCGGCTTCGTTCTCGCGGATAGTGACCGGTTCGTTGCACGAGAGTTTCAGTACGCACGACTTCTCGCAAAGGGCAGGGCAGATGCGTCCCGTAAATTCCGGAAAATCATTCGTACTGTTCAGTATTTGATAGGCTTCGCGCCATTTGCCCCGGTAGAGCGCGTCTTGGAATTCCGGGTCTTTATTGCCCAGCGGACATGCCCAGTGGCAGAAGGGTACGCCGCAGTCCATACAGCGCGAGGCCTGGAGTTTGCGGTCGTGGCTGTTCAGTGTCTGTTCCACTTGGCTGAAGTCTGTGATACGTTCGTGTATCGGACGGTAACCCGCCTCTTGGCGGGGGATATTGAGGAATGCTTTTGGATCTCCCATGATGAACAAATTAAAAAGTTAAAAAGTAAAAGAATGAAAGGGGAATTTCCTCAGTCTTTCATTATTTCATTATTAATTCGCGATTCAATAATCGCGTTGCATTTCTGCAATCTTCTGTTGCAATTTCTGCATCTGCTCCTCTTGCAGCACTTTTTTGTATTCGATAGGGACTACCTGGATGAACTGGTCGGCATAGCGTGGCCAGTCATCGAGCATGGTGCGTGCCAGTTTGGAACCGGTGTACAGGTAGTGCTGGCGGATGAGCTCGTGCAGTTCCTTGCGGTAGGAGGCCTCTTCGATGAGGCTCAGTTCTACCATTTCCATGTTGCAGAAATAGTCGAAGTTGCCGTCCCGGTTCCATACGTAGGCTACACCGCCGGACATGCCTGCGGCAAAGTTGCGTCCCGTCTGTCCGAGTACTACCACGCGCCCGCCGGTCATATACTCGCAGCAGTGGTCGCCTACACCCTCCACTACGGCTGTGGCACCGGAGTTGCGGACGGCAAAGCGCTCGCCTGCACGGCCGTTGATGTAAACTTCACCGCTTGTGGCGCCATAAAGCAGGGTGTTGCCTGCAATCGTGTTTTTCTCCGCCTCGAAGTTGCTCCGTACCGGGGGCAGGACGGCGATGCGTCCGCCACTCAGACCTTTGCCCAGATAATCGTTGGCCTCGCCTTCCAACTTGAAGTTGACACCCGGGACAAGGAATGCCCCGAAACTCTGCCCGGCGGAGCCTTTGAACTTCACGTTCAGCGTATGTTCGGGCAGCCCTTTTTCTCCGTATTTTGCGGCAATGACACCAGAGAGCATGGCGCCGCAGGCACGGTCGGTATTGGCGATGGTGTACTCCAGCGAGATTTCCTTCTGGTTCTCTACGGCTTCGGCGGCGGCATGTAGCATCTCTACATCTTTCACATGGTCGATACCATGCTGTTGGTCGGTGACGTGGCGGATGGCGGCTTCATTGTCTACGCGTGCCAGTAGTTTGTCGAAGCTTATCAACTGATGTTTCCTGATTCCGTCATCCGGCTTGCGGACGATAAGGTCTGTACGTCCAATGATGTCGTCCAGGCGTTCCACCCCGATTTCCGCCAGGTATTCGCGTACCTCTTGGGCCAGGAAAGTGAAGAAGTTCACCAGATACTCGCTGCGTCCGCGGAAGCGCTTGCGCAGTTCTTCGTTCTGTGTCGCCACCCCTACGGGGCAGGTGTTCTGGTGACATTTGCGCATCATTACGCAACCCAGTACAATCAGGGCGCTGGTGGCGAAACCGAATTCCTCGGCTCCGAGCATTGCCATCAGTATGATGTCGCGGCCTGTTTTGAGCTGTCCGTCCACTTGCAGCATCACTTGTCCGCGCAGGCCGTTCAGCACCAGTGTCTGCTGCGTTTCGCTCAAACCGAGTTCGGGCGAGATGCCGGCATAGCGGATGGATGATGCAGGAGAGGCTCCCGTACCGCCCTCTGCACCCGAGATGACTATTAAATCGGCCTTTGCCTTTGCCACACCGGCGGCAATGGTGCCCACACCGCTTTCTGCCACCAGCTTCACGCTGATTTTTGCCCGTGGGTTCACGTTCTTCAGGTCGAAGATGAGCTGTGCCAGGTCTTCGATGGAGTAAATGTCGTGGTGGGGCGGGGGGGAAATCAGCGAGATGCCCGGAATGGAGTGGCGTGTCTTGGCAATCACTTCATCCACTTTGAAGCCCGGCAGCTGCCCACCTTCGCCCGGCTTGGCGCCTTGGGCAATCTTTATCTGTATTTCGTCCGCATTCACCAGATATTCTGCGGTGACACCGAAACGTCCTGAGGCCACCTGCTTGATGGCGCTGCGCAGACTGGTGCCGTCTTCGCGCGGCATGAAGCGTGCCCGGTCTTCGCCTCCTTCGCCCGTATTGCTCCGGCCATGCAGCTTGTTCATGGCAATAGCCATGGCTTCGTGGGCTTCGCGGCTGATGGAGCCGTAGGACATGGCGCCGGTGACAAAGCGCTGTACGATGTTCTCTACCGGTTCCACCCGGTCTATGCTGATAGGAGCGCGGCGGAAGTCGAGGAAATCGCGCAGGAAGATGGGAGATTCCTTGCTGTCTACCATGGCAGTGAACTCCTTGAATTTCTTATAGCTTCCCAGGCGTGTGGCAAGTTGCAGTGTGCTGATGGTTTCCGGGTTCCAGGCGTGCTTCTCACCATCCTTGCGGAAGGCATACAGTCCGCGGTTCGGCAATAGCTCCGCTTCCCCCTTCTTTTTAAGAACCTCCATCCCTTCCTTGTGGAAGGCGATGGCGTCGCGTGCCACTTCATCCAGGCGTATGCCTCCGATGCGTGAACTCAGTCCGCCAAAGTAGGCATTGCTCAACTCCTCGCTCAGTCCTACGGCCTCGAAAATTTTCGCGCCCCGGTAAGAACGGATGGTGCTGATGCCCATCTTGCTCATAATCTTGAACAAGCCTTTGCAGACGGACTTGATATATTTCTTTTCGGCAGTGGCGTAATCGAGCTGTATTTCCTTTTCGTTCACCAGTTTGTCGATGACGGCAAAAGCCATATACGGATTCAGTGCGCTGGCTCCGAAGCCCAGCAGTAGTGCGGCGTGCATCACTTCGCGGATTTCGCCGCTTTCTACAATCAGTGCCGTCTGCACCCGTTTGCCCACGGAGATAAGATGGTGGTGTACCGCCGACACGGCAAGCAGTGACGGAATGGCGGCATGGGCGGCGTCTACGTCGCGGTCGGAAAGCACGATGTAGTTCACTCCTTCGTTGACGGATTCTTCCGCCTGCTTGCAGAGGGTTGCCAATGCTTGCTGCAATCCCTGGCACCCTTTTGCCACTTCGAAGAGCAGGGGCAGTTTCACGGTCTTGAAGCCTTTGTACCGGATGTTGCAGAGAATATCCAGCTGGGCGTTGTTCAGGATGGGATGGTTCAACCTCACCATCTTGCAATGGTTTTCGCTGGGTGTCAGTATGTTCATGCCTACGGCTCCGATGTATTCGGTCAGCGACATTACCAGTTCTTCGCGTATCGGGTCGATAGGAGGGTTGGTGACTTGGGCAAACTGCTGGCGGAAATAGTTGTACAGTAGTTGCGCCTTGTCCGAGAGTACTGCCAGCGGGGTGTCATTGCCCATGGAGTTGATGGGTTCGGCACCGGTGGTACACATCGGGACAATCAGCCGTTCCACGTCTTCTTTGGAGTAGCCGAAGATGCGCAGCATGCTGTCGTAGTTCTCCACGCTATGGGAGACTTTGCGACCGCTTTTCAGTTCGTCCAGCTCGATGCGGTTGCCGGCCAGCCAAGTGCGGTATGGTTTGGCTTCGGCAAGTTGTTTCTTCAGTTCGCCGTCATAATATATTTCGCCTTTCTCGGTGTCTATAAGCAGTATCTTGCCCGGTTGCAGGCGTCCTTTTTCCTTGATGTCTCCCGGCTCGAAATCCATCACGCCGACTTCGCTGGCCACTACCATCATGCCGCCCTGCGTAATCAGGTAGCGTGCAGGGCGCAGTCCGTTCCTGTCGAGCATGCCGCCTGCATAGCGCCCGTCGCTGAAAAGCAGTGCCGCCGGTCCGTCCCACGGCTCCATCAGGATGGAGTGGTATTCATAGAAAGCTTTCAGGTCTTCGCTGATGGGATTCTTTTCGTTGAAAGATTCCGGCACGAGCATGGCCATGGCGTGCGGCAGGCTCAGGCCCGACATGATGAGAAACTCGAGCACATTGTCCAGCGAGGCACTGTCGCTCATGCCCGGTTGCACGATGGGGCGTATCTCCCGGATGTCTCCCAGGGCGGGAGAGGAGAGTACACTCTCACGGGCTTCCATCCAGCCGCGGTTGCCGCGGATGGTATTGATTTCGCCGTTGTGTGCCAGCAGGCGGAAAGGCTGTGCCAGTCCCCAGGTGGGGAAAGTGTTGGTGCTGAAACGGGAGTGCACCAATGCCAGTCCGCTGGTGAAGTAGCTGTTGGTGAGGTCGGGGAAGTAGTTGCGCAACTGCAAGGAAGAGAGCATGCCCTTGTAGACGATGTTCTTCGTAGAGAGCGAGACGATGTAGAAATCCTCGCGGGTGGGGATGTCCGACTTGCGTATTCTGTTCTCTATCCTTTTCCTTATTATATAGAGTTTGCGGTCGGCGGTTTCGCTTTCCGTAAATCCGGTGATGAAAATTTGCTTGATGTCCGGTTCGTTGGCAAGAGCCGCTTCTCCCAATATTTCGGGGCAAGTGGGCACGTTGCGCAGATGCATCAGGGTCAATCCCTCCTTTTCAATCTCTTCGATAATGACGCTCAAGATGACAGCCTGGTCTTTTCCGTCTTTGGGAAGGAAAAGCAGGCCGGTGCCGTATTTTCCCTTCTCGGGAACGGGAATGCCCTGCAACAGAATGAATTCGTGCGGTATCTGCAGCATGATGCCGGCGCCGTCTCCGGTTTTGTTGTCCGCCCCTTCCGCTCCACGGTGGCGCATGTTTTCCAGTACCTTCAATGCCGATTCTACCAGTTCATGTGATTTTCCTCCCTGGATATTGACCAGCATGCCTACTCCGCAGGCATCGTGCTCATGGGATGCCTCATACAAGCCCAACTGTTTGGGCTGTCGCTGGTAATCCTCTGCTTTTGTTTTGTTGTTAAAAAGTTCTTGTTTCATGATTATAAGCTTTCTTTATTTCTGTATAATATTGTTTGTGGTTTCAAAATGTTCGGCAAATATATGGTGTTAATTGCAAAATGCTAATATGTATTCCTGCCTTCTTTCTTGCAAAATTCCTGCGATAGAAGATGAAGTTATGAATTGATAGAAAACACCCTCTGTTTTCTTTTAATCCTAAATCAAAATCAGACGGTTTGATTTGGATTTGTAAATTAAGCCTTTTGCTTTTAAAATAACACTTTCTTTAACTTTTTGATGTAAAAACAACTTTTTTCTATTCTTTTGATAAATAAATAGTGGAAAGATTAACTTTATGTTCTTAAGAATATGTATATTTGCAGCGCAAAATCAAATACTGATACATTATGTGTGGAATAGTAGGCTATATAGGTCAAAGGAAAGCCTACCCCATTCTTATCAAGGGTCTGAAGCGGTTGGAGTACCGTGGATATGATAGTGCGGGGGTAGCATTAATCAGTGATAACCGACAGTTGAACGTGTACAAAGCGAAAGGTAAGGTTTCGGAACTTGAAACTTTCGTTGCTCAAAAAGATATTTCCGGTAGCATTGGTATTGCACATACACGTTGGGCCACTCATGGAGAACCTTGTTCCGTCAATGCCCATCCCCATTATTCCTCTTCCGAACGCCTCGCCCTCATCCATAACGGCATTATTGAAAACTACGCCGTCCTTAAAGAAAAACTTCAAGCCAAAGGTTATGTATTTAAAAGCAGCACTGATACCGAGGTGCTGGTACAGCTCATTGAATACATTCAGGTGACAAACCATATTGACCTGCTGACGGCGGTGCAACTTGCCTTGCAGGAAGTGATTGGGGCGTATGCCATTGCGGTGCTCGACAAGGACAATCCGGATGGGATAATCGCTGCACGCAAGAGCAGTCCGCTGGTGGTGGGCATCGGTGAAGGAGAGTTTTTCCTGGCTTCGGATGCCACGCCGATTGTGGAATACACGGATAAGGTGGTGTATCTGGAAGACGAAGAGATTGCCCTCATCCGTCGGGGAGAGAAGCTGAAGGTTGTTAACCTGAAGAATGTGGAATGTCCGCACGAGGTAAAGACGGTAGCGCTCAATCTCGGCCAGCTGGAGAAGGGCGGTTATCCGCACTTCATGCTGAAGGAAATCTTCGAACAGCCCGGCTGCATTCACGACTGCATGCGCGGGCGTATCAATGTGGAGGGTACGAACGTGGTTCTTTCTGCAGTGATTGATTATAAGGAACGTCTGCTGGCGGCCAAACGCTTCGTCATCGTGGCATGCGGTACGTCATGGCATGCCGCCCTCATCGGCAAGCATTTGATTGAAAGCTTCTGCCGTATTCCGGTGGAGGTGGAGTATGCCAGTGAGTTCCGTTACCGCGACCCGGTGATTGACAGCAACGATGTGGTGATTGCCATCTCGCAAAGCGGTGAAACGGCCGATACGCTGGCTGCCGTGGAGCTTGCCAGAAACCGTGGGGCATTTATATACGGCATCTGCAATGCCGTCGGTTCCAGCATTCCCCGTGCCACGCACACGGGTTCCTATATCCACGTGGGACCGGAAATAGGGGTGGCATCCACCAAAGCCTTCACCGGGCAGGTAACGGTGCTTACCATGCTGGCCCTGACACTTGCCAAAGAGAAAAAGACGATGGACGAAGGGCAATACCTGGCAATTGTCAAGGAATTGGGACATATCCCCGACAAGATGAAGGAGGTCTTGAAACTGAACGACCGTATAGCGGAACTTTCCAAGATATTCACCTATGCACACAACTTTATCTATCTGGGACGCGGATACAGTTATCCCGTAGCCTTGGAAGGCGCCTTGAAGTTGAAGGAGATTTCGTATATCCATGCCGAGGGCTATCCTGCCGCCGAAATGAAGCACGGCCCCATTGCCCTGGTGGATGCCGAAATGCCGGTAGTGGTCATTGCCACCCGGAATGGGCTTTATGAAAAGGTGCTGAGCAATATCCAGGAAATAAAGGCGCGTAAAGGCAGGGTTATCGCCATTGTGACAAAGGGAGATACGGTCATCAGTAAAATAGCCGACACTTGCATCGAGCTTCCCGAAACAATGGAGTGCCTTGATCCGTTAATAACTACGGTACCTCTGCAATTACTTGCCTATCACATTGCCGTGTGCAAGGGAATGGATGTGGACCAGCCGAGGAATCTTGCGAAGTCGGTGACTGTAGAATGAGGACATGTACAATTTACCATTTACAATGTACAATGGGGCTGCGCTTGGGAGGGGTAAATGTAAATGGTAATTGTATGCTATAATAAGGAAAAGAAAATTGTACACTTAAAATTGTACATTGTAAATGGTAAATTGTAAATAGATAGATGGAACAACTGAAGCATGAATGCGGCGTCGCCATGATACGCCTGCTGAAACCGCTGGAGTACTATGAAGAGAAGTACGGAACATGGATGTACGGACTCAACAAGCTCTATCTCCTGATGGAGAAACAACACAACCGTGGGCAGGAAGGTGCCGGACTGGCCTGCGTGAAACTGGAAGCCAGTCCCGGCGAGGAATATATGTTCCGTGAGCGTGCTCTCGGCTCGGGCGCCATTACCGAAATTTTCGGTACGGTGCAGGGTCACTTCAAGGACTTGACCAAGGAACAGCTGCATGATGCGGACTATGCCAAGCGTGTGCTGCCCTTTGCAGGGGAGGTCTATATGGGACACCTGCGTTACTCCACTACCGGAAAGTCCGGCATCTCGTACGTGCACCCGTTCCTCCGGAGAAACAACTGGCGTGCCAAGAATCTTGCCCTCTGCGGCAACTTCAACATGACGAATGTGGATGAAATCTTCGCACGCATTACCGCCATCGGCCAGCATCCGCGCAAATATGCCGATACCTACATCATGCTGGAGCAGTTGGGACATCGCCTCGACCGCGAAGTGGAGCGCCTCTTCAACCTTGCCGAAGCGGAAGGGCTGGCAGGCATGGACATCACCCGTTATATAGAAAACCACATCGACCTTGCCAACGTACTGCGCACTTCGAGCAAGGAGTGGGACGGGGGATACGTGATGTGCGGACTTACCGGAAGCGGAGAGACTTTTGCCGTACGCGACCCATGGGGCATCCGTACAGCCTTCTGGTATCAGGACGACGAGATAGCGGTGCTTGCCAGCGAACGTCCCGTGATACAGACAGCCCTTAATGTTCCTGTCGAATCCATCAAGGAGCTGCAACCCGGACAAGCCATGTTTATCAACAAGGCCGGCAAGGTGCGCACCGTGCAAATCAACAAGCCGCGCGAGGTGAAACCTTGTTCCTTCGAGCGCATCTACTTCAGCCGGGGCAGTGATGTGGACATTTACCGGGAACGTAAACTGCTGGGTGAGAAACTTGTACCCAACATATTGAAAGCCATCGACAACGATGTGGACCATACCGTCTTCTCCTTCATCCCCAATACGGCGGAAGTCGCCTTCTACGGTATGTTGCAGGGATTGGACGACTACCTCAACGAGGAGAAGGTGCAGCAGATTGCCGCCTTGGGGCATAGTCCCAGCCACGACGAACTGGAGCATATCTTGTCGCGGCGCATACGGAGCGAGAAAGTGGCCATCAAGGACATCAAGCTGCGTACCTTCATTGCCGAAGGAAACAGCCGGAACGACCTTGCCGCCCATGTGTACGACATCACTTACGGAAGCCTTGTCCCGGGAGTGGATAATCTGGTCATCATCGACGACTCGATAGTGCGTGGAACCACCCTGAAGCAGAGCATCATCGGCATCCTTGACCGTCTGGAGCCAAAGAAGATAGTCATTGTAAGCTCTTCACCGCAGGTACGCTATCCCGACTACTACGGCATCGATATGGCTAAGATGAGCGAATTCATCGCCTTCAAGGCTGCTGTGGAACTGCTGAAGGAGCGCGAGATGCGCGATGTGATTGCCGCCGCCTACCGCAAGTCCAAAGAGCAGGTAGGCCTGCCCAAAGAGCAGATGGTGAATTACGTGAAGGAGATATACGCTCCCTTTACCGACGAGGAAATCTCTGCCAAGATGGTGGAACTGCTCACTCCCAAAGGGACGAAAGCCAAAGTGCAGATTGTCTACCAGCCTCTCGAAGGGCTGCATGAGGCCTGCCCCAAGCATCCGGGTGACTGGTACTTCAGCGGCGATTATCCTACGCCGGGCGGTGTGAAGATGCTGAACAAGGCATTTATTGATTATATAGAACAAGTTTATCAATTTTAATTGAATCAATGAGAAATGTAACTCTAATCCTCGACGACGGGAGCCGCTTCCACGGCAAGTCGTTCGGCTTTGAAAAACCGGTAGCGGGAGAGGTGGTCTTCAACACAGCCATGACGGGTTATCCCGAAAGCCTGACCGACCCTTCGTATGCCGGACAGCTGATGACGCTCACCTATCCGTTGGTGGGCAATTACGGTGTGCCGCCTTTTACTCTCGAACCGAATGGGCTTGCCACTTTTATGGAGAGCGAGCATATCCATGCCGAAGCCATTATTGTAAGCGATTATAGCGAAAATTATAGCCATTGGAATGCGGTGGAAAGCCTCGGTGACTGGCTGAAACGCGAACAGATTCCGGGCATCACGGGCATCGATACCCGCGAACTGACAAAGGTGCTTCGCGAGCATGGGGTGATGATGGGACGTATCGCCTTTGATGATGAATCGGATGAAATGCCTGAGGCCTCTTATGCCGATGTGAATTATGTGGATAAAGTTAGCTGCAAGGAGGTTATCCGTTACAACGAAGGAACCGGTAAGAAGAAAGTGCTCCTTGTGGATTGCGGCGTCAAGCATAACATCATCCGCTGCCTGCTGAAACGTGACGTGGAAGTGATTCGCGTTCCCTGGGACTATGATTATACTGGGATGGAGTTCGACGGGTTGTTCATCTCCAACGGCCCTGGCGACCCCGATACCTGCGATGCTGCCGTGCAGCATATCCGCAAGACAATGCAGAACGAGAAACTGCCCATCTTCGGCATCTGTATGGGAAACCAGTTGCTTTCCAAAGCTGGGGGCGCCAAGATATACAAATTGAAATACGGCCACCGCAGCCATAACCAACCGGTGCGTATGGTGGGTACGGAACGTTGCTTCATCACCTCACAGAATCATGGGTATGCCGTAGACAACAACACGCTGACAGAAGACTGGGAACCGCTTTTCATCAATATGAACGATGGTTCTAATGAAGGAATCCGCCACAAACGCAATCCCTGGTTCTCCGCACAGTTTCATCCCGAAGCTGCCAGCGGGCCGACGGATACGGAGTTTCTTTTTGATGACTTTGTGAAGTTGCTTTAGTAAGAGAATTTTATCAAGAATGATTGCGTTCATAATCTCTTGATAATCAGTATGTAAAAGACGGTATAATGAGTCCCATACTGAATGTCATTCAGTCCCAGAGTGAATACCTTTCAGTCCTATACTGAATGCCATTCAATTAGTGACTGATTGTGTAAGGTAAGAGAAAGATAAGGTTTTATTACTACTATTACATTTTTAATAAACAGATATGCAAATGAAAGAAAACAATATAAAGAAAGTCCTGCTGCTCGGTTCCGGCGCACTGAAAATCGGTGAGGCAGGAGAATTTGACTACTCCGGTTCGCAGGCGCTCAAGGCATTGAAGGAGGAAGGCATCTACACGGTTCTCATCAATCCGAACATTGCCACGGTACAGACCTCGGAAGGAGTTGCCGACCAGATTTACTTCCTGCCCGTCACTCCTTACTTCGTGGAGAAGGTGATAGAGAAGGAGCGCCCGGACGGCATCATGCTTGCTTTTGGCGGACAGACGGCACTGAACTGCGGTGTCTCCCTCTATAAAGACAAGATTTTCGAGAAGTACGGCGTGACGGTTCTCGGCACTCCCGTGCAGGCCATCATTGACACGGAGGACCGTGAAATCTTTGTGCAGAAACTGAATGAGATTGATGTGAAGACCATCAAGAGCGAAGCCGTGGAGAATGCGGCGGATGCCCGTCGCGCAGCCCGGGAACTGGGATACCCGGTCATTGTCCGTGCTGCATATGCGCTTGGCGGACTGGGTTCGGGTTTTTGCGACAATGAAGAAGAGCTGAATGTGCTGGTGGAGAAAGCCTTCTCCTTCTCCCCACAGGTGCTGGTGGAGAAATCGCTGAAGGGATGGAAGGAAGTGGAATACGAGGTGGTGCGCGACCGCTTCGACAACTGCATCACGGTCTGCAACATGGAGAACTTCGACCCCCTGGGCATCCATACAGGTGAGTCCATCGTTATTGCCCCGTCACAGACGTTGAGCAATACGGACTATCATAAATTGCGTGAACTTGCTATCCGCATTATCCGTCACATCGGCATTGTGGGAGAGTGTAACGTGCAGTATGCCTACGACCCGATGAGCGAGGACTACCGGGTAATCGAGGTAAATGCACGCTTGAGCCGTTCGTCTGCACTTGCCTCTAAAGCAACGGGTTATCCGTTGGCGTTTGTAGCGGCAAAACTCGGCTTGGGCTATGGCTTGTTCGACTTGAACAACTCTGTGACAAAGACTACAAGCGCTTTCTTCGAACCCGCCCTGGACTATGTGGTCTGCAAGATACCGCGTTGGGATTTGGGCAAGTTCCACGGGGTGGACAAAGAGCTGGGTTCAAGCATGAAGTCGGTAGGCGAGGTGATGGCTATCGGCCGTACTTTCGAGGAAGCCATCCAGAAGGGGCTTCGCATGATAGGCCAGGGCATGCACGGCTTCGTAGAGAACAAGGAACTGGTGATTGCCGATTTGGACAAGGCTCTGCGCGAACCTACCGACAAACGTATCTTTGTCATCTCCAAAGCCTTCCGTGCCGGGTATACGGTGGACCAGGTGCACGAATTGACCAAGATAGACCGTTGGTTCCTGGAGAAGTTGATGAACATCATGGATACCAGCAGGGAACTGCACTCTTTTATGGCTGATGGAGAGTTGCCAATGATTCCCGTGGACTTGTTGCGTAAAGCCAAAGTACAAGGCTTCTCTGATTTCCAGATAGCCCGTGCCCTCGGCTTGGAACAAGCAATGGACGGCGAAGAAGCCATCCTTGCCGTCCGCAATTTCCGCAAGAGTGCAGGCATTCTGCCCGTAGTGAAGCAGATAGATACCCTTGCCGCCGAATATCCCGCACAGACCAACTATCTCTACCTAACGTATAGCGGCACGGCAAATGATGTCCGTTACCTCGGCGACCACAAGTCCATCGTCGTATTGGGCTCCGGCGCCTACCGCATCGGTTCTTCCGTAGAGTTCGACTGGTGCGGCGTGCAGGCCCTGAACACCATCCGCCAGGAAGGCTACCGCAGTGTCATGATAAACTACAACCCCGAAACCGTGTCTACGGACTATGACATGTGCGACCGTCTTTACTTCGACGAGCTCACCTTCGAGCGCGTGATGGATATTCTCGAACTGGAGAATCCCCACGGGGTGATTGTCTCTACCGGTGGTCAGATACCGAATAACCTTGCCCTGCGCCTCGATGCGCAGAAGGTACCTATTCTCGGCACAAGCGCCAGGAGCATCGACAATGCCGAAGACCGTGACAAGTTCTCCGCCATGCTCGACCGCATTGGTGTAGACCAACCCGAATGGCGGGCGCTGACCTCCCTGGAGGACATCAACGCCTTTGTGGATAAGGTGGGCTTCCCGGTATTGGTCCGTCCTTCCTACGTATTGTCCGGCGCTGCGATGAACGTCTGTTCCAACCGGGAGGAGCTGGAACGCTTCCTGAAGCTGGCGGCGAATGTCAGCAAGAAACATCCCGTAGTGGTGAGCCAGTTCATTGAGCATGCCAAGGAGGTGGAGATGGATGCTGTGGCGCAAGATGGAGAGATTATCGCGTACGCCATCAGTGAGCATATCGAGTTTGCCGGAGTGCATTCCGGTGACGCCACTATCCAGTTCCCGCCACAAAAGTTGTATGTGGAGACGGTGCGCCGCATCAAGCGTATCAGCCGCGAGATTGCCCGTGAGCTGAACATCTCCGGTCCGTTCAATATCCAGTATCTGGCACGCGAGAACGACATCAAGGTGATTGAGTGCAACCTCCGTGCCAGCCGTTCGTTCCCGTTTGTCAGCAAGGTGCTGAAGATAAACCTTATTGAACTTGCCACGAAGGTGATGCTCGGCATTCCGGTACAGAAGCCGGACAAGAATCTGTTCGATTTGGATTACGTAGGCATCAAGGCGAGCCAGTTCTCCTTCAACCGTCTGCAGAAGGCCGACCCGGTACTGGGTGTGGATATGGCAAGCACGGGCGAGGTGGGTTGCATCGGCAGCGATACTTCCTGCGCCATTCTCAAGGCGATGCTCTCCGTGGGATATCGTATTCCAGAGAAAAATATCCTGCTTTCTACCGGTACTCCGAAGCAGAAAGTGGACATGCTTTCTGCCGCGCGTATGCTTCAGAAGAAGGGGTATAAGATATTTGCCACGGGTGGTTCCAGCAACTTCCTTACGGAGAACGGTGTGGAGAATACGCGCGTCTACTGGCCCAGCGAACCCGAACGCCAGCCACAGGCACTCGACATGCTGCACCGCAAGGAGATAGACATGGTTGTCAATATTCCGAAGAACCTCACCGCAGGCGAGTTGGATAACGGCTACAAGATACGCCGTGCCGCCATCGACCTCAATATTCCGTTGATAACGAATGCCCGTCTGGCAAGTGCGTTCATCAATGCATTCTGCACGATGACGCCGGATGATTTGGCTATCAAGTCGTGGGCGGAGTACAAATGATGATTTAATTTGCTATCTTTGCTGAAAACTAAGTTCGATGGAAACAATTTTGACCCAATACTATCAATCTCCTTATGGCGAGTTGCTCCTCGGCTCTTTCGGCGATAAACTCTGCCTATGCGACTGGATGCTGAACGAGAAACGTAGAGTAACCGTTGATAAGCGCATACGGCAGGCGCTGCATGCCGATTATGAGGAAGGCACTTCGGAAGTGATTGCAAGGGCAATCATTCAGTTGGATGAGTATTTTGCCTGTAAGCGGACCATATTCGATGTTCCACTGCTTGCAGTCGGAACAGAATTCCAGCGGACGGTGTGGCAGGAGTTGCAGAACATCCCTTACGGAAAAACAGTGTCCTACGGCGAGCTTTCACGAAAGCTGGGCAATCCGAAAGCCGTACGTGCGGTGGCGGCTGCCAATGGGGCAAATGCCCTCTCCATACTCATCCCCTGCCATCGTGTGGTGGGCAGCAACCATACGCTGATAGGCTATGCCGGTGGTCTGGCAGCCAAACAAGGGATGCTGGCATTGGAAGCGGACTCTTGCGACGGACCGTCAGGCTCCCGTATAGGACAGCTGTTTTGAGGTCAGGTTTGTTTCTGGTATTCCGCCGGTGTCATCCCCGTCATACGTTTGAAGAACTTCGAGAAGAACGACGGATTGGGAAAGTTCAGTTCGTCTGATATTTGAAACACCAGTAGATTACTGTGTTTCAGCAATACTTTGGCTTCGAGGATAACTGCTTGATTAATCCATTGCATCACGGTTTGTCCGCTTGTTTCACGTATCACCGAACTCAGATAGTGCGGTGTCAGGCATAGCTTGTCGGCATAGAAGTTGACGTTGCGTTCGTGCTTGCTGTGTTGGTTCACCAAAGCGATGAAGCGGCGGAATAGCTCTTCCTGGCGTGAAAGGCGTGCCGGAGTTGACTTGCATGTGTGCTCGTGGATATACTTAAGGTTATAGAGAAGTGAGACAATCAAGTGCTGTACAGCTCCGCGGCGGTAGGGCAAACAATGTAGTATATTCCACAATAAAGAGAAGAAGCTGCTGATGTGTGCCCATTCCTCGTTGTTGCATGAAAGGCGGATTCCGTTTCGTGTATAAGCTTCCGAAAGAATGGAATTCTGTAGCACGGGCAGAAAATTGGTAGTGGGCATGATGACTTGGAATTCGTAGGCGGGACTGACTTCCGATATTTCTATCAGCGAATTGTCAGGGATGATAATAATATCGTGGGCTGTAGCTTCATATTCGATAAGATTGATGGAGATTCGGCCCTTACCTTGCATGATGCGTACAATCCTTCCTTCTTTGGCACGATAAGGTTGCTGGGTGCGGAATAGCCTGAATCCCATTGCTTGAAAACTGATGACCATTCCCAAATCGTCGTTTATAAATCTGTATTCGGAATGTTCTATAAAATCCGGATTGTTGCGGATGTCCTCGAATGCGACGCTTATCGGTTTGTTCTTTTCCATATCTTTCCCTTTATGAATAATGTATATTTCCACCGCAAAGATAATAAAGTGTTCCTATTATTTGTCTTTTTATACGAAATGTCGTACTATTAGAACATCTTTGCGCACAAATGGATTGTAAGGTTATAGGGTTATGCCTTTATCTTTGCATGTGTATAGAACAAAACCATGTAGAATAAACAAGAAACAGAATGGATATGAAACGAACCGTTTTCTTTTTTACCCTTTCTCTTGCCGTCATGCTGGCACATGCCCAGCTCACGTTGGAAGAGTGCCAGCGCCGGGCGCAAGACAATTATCCGTTGGTCAGGCAATACGGACTGATAGAAAAGGCACGCGGGTACGACCTCTCCAATGCCGGAAAAGGTTACTTGCCCCAGTTTTCCCTATCCGGCAAGGCCACGTACCAGAGTGACATCACCCGGCTACCGGTCGAAATCCCTAATCTCGACATCAAGACTGCTTCGAAAGACCAGTACCAGGTGATGCTCGAAGTGCAGCAGACCCTCTGGGATGGTGGGGATATACGTTCCAGAAAACGATTGACGCGTGCCGCCTCGGAAGTGGAACTGGAAAAACAGCATGTAGACATGTATGCCTTGACTGACCGGGTGAACCAGCTCTTTTTCGGCATCCTGCTGTTGGACGAACAGCTGAAACAGAACAGCCTCTTGCAAGAAGATTTAGGAAGAACCCACAAGCAGGTAGCCGACTATATAGCCAATGGCATCGCCACCCCGAGCGACCTGGATGCAGTCAGCGTAGAGCAACTGAACACCAGGCAGCACCGTGTGGAATTGGAGACCACCCGCCGTGCATACCTCAGCATGCTTGCTGCCTTTACGGGCAAGGATCTCTCTTCCGAAACGGTTTTATTGAAACCGGCTGCCGAAGAAAACATAGACCGGCAGATGAACAACCGTCCCGAACTTCGTTGGTACGATGCGCAGGGAGAGCAACTCCGCCAGCAGGAGGCAGCCTTGAACACCCGGTTGATGCCGCGTTTCGGCCTTTTTGTACAAGGGGCATACGGCAATCCGGGATTGAATATGCTGAAAGATGAATTCAACGCCTATTACATGGCGGGGGTGCGCATGTCCTGGAATTTCGGCAGTCTGTATACGTTGAAGAACGACCGCCGCAGGATAGACAATACCCGCCAACAGATAGAGACCGGCCGGGATGTGTTCCTTTTCAACATTCGCCTGCAGGCTACGCAGCAGGATGCGGGCATTGTATCCATGCGCCGCCAGATGGCGGATGATGACGAGATTATCCGTCTGCGTGGGAATATCCGCCGTGCAGCCGAGGCCAAGGTGCAGAACGGGACAATGACCGTGACCGATATGCTGCGGGAGATTACCAACGAAAGTATGGCACGACAGACCAAGGCATTGCATGAGGTGCAGTTGCTGATGAACATCTGGCAGCTGAAATATACGCTGAACAATTAATGACTATAATCCGTAATTTATAACTTGAAATAGTATGAAATCATTGAAATTATTTCCTTTTTTATTTCTCCTTGCCGCCTGTACCGGCGGTACTCCGAAATATGATGCGACGGGAACGTTCGAGGCTACCGAAGTTATCGTTTCTGCCGAGGCGTCCGGAAAACTGCTGAGTTTCGACATCGAGGAAGGCACGACACTGATAGACGGGCAGGAAGTAGGCATTATAGATACCGTCCAACTCTATCTGAAGAAACTCCAGTTGGAGGCCAGTGTCAAGTCCGTGGAAGGCCAGCGGCCTGATATCCTGAAACAAGTAGCCGCCACTCAGGAACAGATTGTGCAGGCTCGACGCGAACGCGACCGTGTGTCCAATCTGCTCCGTGTGGGTGCCGCCAACCAGAAGCAACTGGATGATGCCGAGTCCCTTCTCGAAGTCCTCCGCAAGCAGCTCGACGCACAGAACTCCACCCTGCGCAACAGTGACCGGAGCCTGACGTGGCAAAGTTCCTCTGTCGGCATCCAGGTGGCGCAGATAGAAGACCAGTTGCGCAAATGCCACATCACCTCTCCGCTGACGGGAACCGTCCTTGCCCAATATGCCGAAGCCGGAGAACTGGCTGCTCCCGGCACCCCTCTTTTCAAAGTGGCGGATATGGAGCAGATTTACCTCCGTGCCTACATCACCTCCGAGCAGCTTGCCGAAATCAAGCTGGGGCAGCAAGTGAAGGTTTATGCGGATTATGGAAAGGAAGTGCGGAAAGAATACCCCGGCATCGTCACCTGGATTTCCGATACGTCCGAATTCACTCCAAAAACTATCCTGACGAAAGACGAGCGCGCCAATCTGGTCTATGCTGTAAAGATTGCCGTGAAGAATGACGGGATGCTGAAAATAGGAATGTATGGAGGCTGTAACTTTAACTAATATCTCCAAACGTTACGGCGGCGTGGAAGCCCTGCGGGGTGTCTCTCTGTCAGTGGCTCCCGGTGAGCTTTTCGGCATCATCGGGCCGGACGGTGCGGGCAAGACATCGCTTTTCCGCATCCTCACCACTTTGCTGCTTGCCGACGGAGGCTCGGCTTCGGTCTGCGGTCTGGATGTGGTGAAGGACTACAAAGCCATCCGCAGGCGGGTGGGGTATATGCCCGGACGCTTCTCCCTCTATCCGGACTTGACGGTGGAGGAGAATCTCAATTTCTTCGCCACCGTCTTCCACACCACCATCGAGGAGAATTATGATTTGGTGCGCGACATTTACCGGCAGATAGAACCTTTCCGCAAGCGCCGCGCCGGAGCGTTGTCCGGCGGCATGAAGCAGAAACTCGCCCTTAGCTGTGCCCTTATCCATAAACCGGATGTCCTCTTTCTGGACGAACCCACTACGGGCGTCGACCCCGTGTCCCGCAAGGAATTCTGGGGAATGCTTCGCCGACTGAAGGAGCAGGGTATCACCATCATTGCTTCCACCCCCATCATCGACGAAGCGCGCCAATGCGACCGCATCGCCTTCATCAACGAAGGAGAGATAAAAGGCATCGATACCCCCGACCGTATCCTGACACGCTTTGCGGGCATCCTCTGCCCTCCGGGCTTGCAGCACGAACGGGTGGAAAACCACGAAAACAAGGTGATTGAAGTGGAAGGGTTGACCAAGCGGTTCGGTAATTTCACCGCTGTAGACCACATCTCCTTCCAAGTCCATCGGGGCGAGATTTTCGGTTTCCTGGGAGCCAACGGGGCAGGCAAGACCACCGCCATGCGCATGCTTACGGGACTTAGCCGCCCCACCGGCGGCAAGGCATGTGTGGCAGGTTTCGATGTGGCTTCCCAACCCGAAGAAGTGAAGAAGAACATCGGCTACATGAGCCAGAAATTTTCCCTTTACGAAGACCTCAAGGTGTGGGAGAATATCCGCCTCTTTGCCGGTATCTACGGCATCCCCGAAGCGGAGATTGCCCCCAAGACGGATGAGCTGCTCCTCCGCCTCGGGCTGGAAAAGGAACGGGATACACTGGTGAAAAGCCTTCCGCTGGGCTGGAAGCAGAAGCTAGCCTTCTCCGTCTCCATCTTCCACCGTCCCAAGATTGTCTTTCTGGATGAGCCTACGGGTGGGGTGGACCCTGCCACGCGCCGCCAGTTCTGGGAGCTGATTTACCAGGCTGCCGACGAGGGCATCACCGTCTTTGTCACCACCCACTTTATGGACGAGGCGGAGTATTGCGACCGCATCTCCATCATGGTAGACGGCGTCATCCGTGCACTCGACACTCCCGGGGAGCTGAAACGGCAGTTCAATGCCACTACGATGGACGATGTATTCCAACAACTGGCTCGTCAAGCTGTGCGAACCGCCGACTGAAAATCCGTGAAATCCGCATTATCCGAGCCTAAATATAAATATAGACAATGAAACAATTCATATCTTTCATCCGAAAAGAGTTCTTCCATATCTTCCGCGACCGGCGCACGATGCTGATTCTGCTGGGCATGCCCATCGTGCAGATAATCCTTTTCGGTTTTGCCATCACCACCGAGGTGAAGAACGTGCGTGTGGCGGTGCTCGACCCGTCGAATGACGTAGTTACCCGCCGTATCATCGACCGCATGGATGCAAGCGAATACTTCACCGTCATCCGCCGCCTGTATTCTCCCGCCGATATGGAGGCTTCTTTCGGAAGAGGGGAGATTGACATGGCGCTTGTTTTCAGCGAGCGTTTCTCGGACAAGCTTTATACCGGCGAGGCGCGCGTGCAGCTTGTCTCCGACGCCACAGACCCCAATATGGCGACTATGCAGGCAGGCTATGCCGCAAACATCATTTCCTCTGCCGGGCAGGAGATGCTTCCGCCGGGAGTGCATGCCGCTGCCATCGTACCCCAGCTCAAGTTGCTGTACAATCCGCAGATGAAGAGTGCCTACAACTTCGTGCCGGGTGTCATGGGGCTTATTCTGATGCTGATTTGCGCCATGATGACCTCCATCTCCATTGTGCGCGAGAAGGAGACGGGGACGATGGAGGTCCTGCTGGTTTCTCCCGTCAAACCGCTTTTCATCATTCTGGCAAAGGCGGTGCCCTATTTTGTGCTGTCGTTTGTCAACTTGACCACCATTCTTCTGCTTTCGGTCTATGTGCTCGATGTTCCCGTGGCGGGCAGCTTGTTCTGGCTGGTGGTGGTGTCGCTGCTATTCATCTTTGTCTCCCTGGCGCTGGGGCTGCTGATTTCCACGGTCACCCGGACGCAGGTTGCCGCTATGCTGGTGTCCGGACTGATGCTGATGATGCCCACCATGTTGCTTTCGGGCATGATATTCCCCATTGAGAGTATGCCCGTTATCCTGCAGGCCATTTCAGCTGTGCTTCCTGCACGCTGGTATATCCAGGCGGTGCGTAAGCTGATGATTGAGGGAGTGGATGTTTCGCTTGTGCTGATGGAGGTCGGCATACTTGCCACGATGGCGGTATTGCTGATAACGGTGAGTTTCAAGAAATTCAAGCATCGGCTTGAGTAAAGAGCGGATATGAATTTTATATTAATTATTCAGGCAGAAGAACATAAGGACAAAAGGATACGGGAAATCTGTTCTTTTGTTCTTATGTCTAAAATCTTTAAAATATCGTCTTATGATAAAGTTTCTCATTGAAAAGGAATTCAAGCAGTTGTTCCGCAACTCCTTCCTGCCCAAGCTGATTTTCATTTTCCCGTGCATGATTATGATACTGATGCCCTGGGCCGCCAATCTGGAGATAAAGAACATCAATCTGAATATAGTGGACAATGACCACAGCGTCTTGTCTCGCCGTCTGGTAGATAAAATCGGTGCATCCACTTATTTCTGCCTGACAGCGCTTCCCGATACATACGATGAGGCTTTGCTGGCCATTGAAGCAGGTTCGGCAGATGTCGTGCTGGAGATTCCCCGTGATTTCGAAAAGGATTGGGTGAAGGGAGAGGCGCCTCGTCTGCTGGTGGCGGCCAATGCCGTGAACGGCACGAAGGGCAGTCTGGGAGGATCCTACTTGTCTTCCATCATCAGTGACTATACCCGTGAACTGGGTTCGGAGTCGTCTTCGCAAGGGCTTGCCGGGAAGCCGCTTCCCCGGGTGGACATCACTACGCAGAACCTTTACAACCCCACGCTGAACTACAAGCTTTTCATGATTCCTGCCCTCATGGTAATGCTGCTGACGCTGATTTGCGGTTTTCTCCCTGCCCTCAATGTGGTGGGCGAGAAGGAGGCGGGCACCATCGAGCAGATAAATGTCACCCCCGTCGGCAAGTTCACTTTCATTGCCGCCAAGCTGATACCTTACTGGCTGATAGGTTTTGTGGTGCTGACCATCTGTTTCGTTCTGGCATGGGTACTTTACGGCATTCTGCCGGCGGGACATTTCCTCACTATCTACGGCATGGCGCTGTTTTTTCTACCGGTGGTGTCGGGGTTCGGGCTGGTCATATCCAATCATTCGACCACGTTGCAGCAGGCCATGTTTGTCATGTGGTTCTTCATGCTTATCCTTATTCTGATGAGTGGTCTTTTCACCCCTATCCACAGTATGCCTGAGTGGGCGCAATGGATTACGTGCATCAATCCGCTACGCTATTTTGTGGAGGTGATGCGTACCATCTATCTCCGTGGTGGCGGATTTGCCGAACTGCTTCCGCAACTGGGAGCCGTGTTGGTCTTTGCATTGGTCTTCAATCTGTGGGCGGTAAAAAGTTATAAGAAAAGTAGTTAACTGATTTTTCTTTATTATTATCCTATTTGGCTCTCTTTTTTGAAGAAGGGCTACACCATTTGCCTTGGATAGCTACACCCTTTTGTGTTTAAGGCTACACCATGAGGAGGAAAAGGTGTAGCCCTTTTATTATGGATAATAAAAGCTGTTTTTTGTGCGGAAAAAAGGGTGCAAGTAGTGATATGTATCTAATGATGAAAAATATCTGTTTTGCTTAGTAATTGATTGATAGAGTTTATATGATATTTATCAGTTCCCTTATTGGAAAAAACTCTTATCTTTGCACGCGAATAAATAAATATCTTATACCAAAATGAATACACAGACTACTTATCTTGCCTCGAAACCGCATTATGAGATTCTTGACGGACTTCGTGGCGTGGCGGCTGTCATGGTTATTATCTTCCATCTTTTTGAAGCACATGCAGGTGGCAGCCATCTTACTCAAATTATCAATCATGGTTATCTGGCAGTGGATTTCTTCTTCATGCTTTCCGGTTTTGTTATCGGCTATGCTTATGATGACCGTTGGAACCGGATGACCGTGGGCACTTTCTTCAAACGCCGTATCATCCGCCTGCATCCTATGGTGATTATGGGAAGCATTGTGGGCGCTGCCTTTTTCTATTTTCAGGAGTCGCCTTGTTTTCCACCTATCGAGAATACGTCCATCGGAACAATGCTGCTGGTGATGTTGCTGGGCTGTACCTTGCTTCCTCTTCCGCTGAAGTTCGACATTCGCGGCTGGACGGAAATGCATCCGTTGAATGGCCCGGCATGGTCGCTCTATTATGAATATATCGGTAATATCCTGTATGCGTTGTTTGTACGCAAGTTCAATAAGGTGGCCCTGTCGGTGCTGGTATTTGTGGCAGGGTGTTTTACGGTATACCGTTGTCTGACTGCTCCTGCCGGCGATATTGTGGGTGGTTGGGCCTTGAACTGGGAACAGCAGTATGTGGGTATGGTCCGGCTGATGTATCCGTTCTTCGGCGGATTGCTTCTGTCACGCCTCGGCTGGCTGATACGGCTTGAAAAGCGTGCTTTCTGGTGGTGCAGCCTGCTGATTGTGGTGGTTCTTTCCATTCCCCGTATCGGAGGTGAGGATGGTTACTGGATGAACGGGCTTTACGAGGCTTTCTGTATTATCTGCATCTTCCCGGTCATTGTTTCGATGGGAGCCGGCGGCAAGGTGACCGGTAAGCGCTCTACTGCCGTATGCAAGTTCCTGGGGGATATTTCCTATCCGATTTATATCACCCATTATCCGCTGGTATACACTTATACGGCTTGGGTATGCAACAATAACGCTACAATGGCAGAAGGTATCCCTTATATGATACTTACTTTCGTGGGAGCTGTTGTCCTTGCTTATGCTTGTTTGAAACTATACGACGAACCGGTGCGCAAGTGGCTGACAGACCGTTTTCTGAAAGGGAAGAAGAAATAGTTCCGTATGGCTATGGATATAAAAAATCTCCCGTTGCATTATCTTGTGCAGCGGGAGATTTTCTTTTTAATGGCCGGGCGTTATTTTACGTCGATGAATTTCTTGGCCTTTTCTTTTTCTGCTTCTGTAAACTTAGGCAATGTAATGTTCAACACGCCGTTTTCTACATGGGCGCCAATCTTTTCCTTATCGACATCGTCCGGAAGAATCATGGTTTGCTGGAACTTGGTGTATGAGAATTCGCGGCGCAAGTAGCGGCCTTCCTTCTTTTCGTCCTTGTTGTTCTCTTCCTTGCTTTCTGTTTTCTTTTCCATGCTGATGACCAGATTGTTTTCTTCATCGATGTGAACGTTGAAGTCTTCTTTTGTCATACCGGGAGCAGCCAATTCAACTTTGTACTCTTTTGCTGTTTCGAATACGTTGATGGCAGGGGCGGTGGCATTTGCTTTTACCATCCAATCATTGTCAAAGAAATCATTAAAAATACTCGGTAACCAATTTTGGTTTCTTCTTACAGGCATCATAGTTATAGTCTCCTATTGTTTAAGTTAAACATGCTGTTTAGTTTTGAACTCCGGTTCTTTGTCTTCGGGTGTCTGCCTTTTGGGTTTTCACCATCCGTTTCTTGAACCGTCGTTCGCTAACAATATTGCAAACCTTATGCCAACCAGTTTTTACTGACTTTATTGACTATTTGTCATTGAAAAACTGACTTATTTGCTTGTTTAATGCCATTTTGCTATCTTATTTATTTAAAATTGATAGATTTTCAGACTAATTTAAAACGCATTCTCCAACGCTTGGCTTCTTCGTCCCAATCGTGACTGATGATTTTGAAGGTTCCGATTTCTGATGTATTCTCCACATGTACTCCGATGCAGAGGCATTCGTCGTAATCGCCTACTTTCACGACACGTACCGTTTCCGAAGCACCATCGGGCAGGCGTTCCAAGTCGAAACGTCCTTGCGCTTCCTCTTGCGTAATGAATTCTGTTGTGACGGGCAGCTGTCGGGCGATTACCTCGTTTACGGCCTCTTCCAGCTTCTTTATTTCTTCTTCCGTGGGGCAGGCGGCAAGACGATAGTCCAGCTTGCTCTTCTTTCGTTCTATGTGTGCTGATATGGAGCGGCCGCAACCGAATAACCTTACCATGGTTTGGTTGATGATGTGCTCCGTTGTATGCATAGGAGGGTACTCCTGCTTGTTGTGGTCATTGAGATGAGGTTGTTGTTCCATGTATAATTTCAATAGTTGATATATAATTTGATATTTTATCGTTTGAGGTTGGCCAGCACTTCTTCTTTCAAGATGCTGTATATATGTATGTCTGTATATTCTCCAGAAGCCAGCAGTTCTCCGCAACGTTCTGTTCCCTCATGGATGAAACCGAGGCGAACCGGTACTGCGTTGCTGGCTGCATTGCCCACGGCACAGCGAATTTGTATCCGCTTTATCTCTTTTTCTTGTACGGCCCACAGACACAGCTTGCGGACACTTTCAGTAATGATGCCCCGGTGCTGGTATTCCGGCAGTAGCCAATAGCCGAGTTCTGTACGGTGGTTGTCGAAATCGGAGAAATGGAAACCTATCAGTCCGCAGATTTCATGCTGCTGGTTCCAAATACCGAATATAGGTTCATTTCGTTCGGCAGGAGCAGATAGTACCTGACGTAAAAAAGCTTCTTCATCAGCTATTGTGCGCATATTATCCACAAATGGCAGCCATGTTCTTAAGTAGTCCCGGTGTGTGTCGATGGCATGGTAGATGGCTGCGGCATCTTCTATTCTGATTTCCTGCAGATAAATGTCCGGAAGGATGGGGAAGGAAATGGGAGAGGGGAGGATATGTACGTCTCCTGATTGGGACAGCTGTATCCTTTCCTTGATTTTTCCCCAGGCATGTGTATCGAACAGACAGCTTTCGCGCATGGTGTGATACATCTCCTTGAACCGGGACATGGGGATAGTGAAGCTCAATAAGTCCGCTTCGAAGTATGGGCGGACGGAGGGGTCGAAGAATCCCAGGAAAGTACGTTTCCCTTGTTTCCGGTTTTCAATGATGGTTTGGGTAATGACGGAGCAACAGCCGGAGCCGAATGGGGCTGCCACGGCATCCGATGCATTGTTGTCGAAGAAGGTCCATGTCGCCAGTCCGGATAGAATGTCGGGAGTTGGCAGGAACAGCAGTCCTTCCACTTCATCAAAGGAAGGTATCTTGTCTATGCGGGCAAAATGCAGATAGGCTTTGTCAGTTCTGGAAATCTGTAGCTCATTGACAAAATCTACCACCATTTCGGGAGTCTTCTTGTATTTCTCTTTCAAGGAGACAAACCCCGGGACGCGCTCGGGCATTTCAGTAAATCCGGTATAGAACTTGCCTCCTCCGCAGGTAATTGTTTCGTTGCTGAGACTGACGATTTTGCCGTCTCTGACTTGTTTCATGCATTTGAAGAGACAACCGGTTACTTTCTCTGTAGATGCCCCCATTCGGTCTGAATACCAAAAGGCGATGGGGAGTTCGGCGTGTTGGCCGAAAGCTTCCTGATAATTGGCAATAAATGTGTGTATATCCATGATGCTCGGATGATATTTATGATATGGTCTTTCTTTGGATTTTCCGTAAAGGTAATTCAATATTTTGATTCTTTTGCTTGCAGTATGCCTTTTTATCACTCTGCTTTCGAGCTTTTAATGATAGTAGAATAGGTTTTTATGGTATTTTAATTACTTTTGCATGAGGATTCTCAAAAAGTATTGCCTTTAACTAATCGGAAAGCCGGATGAAAAATATAATCATATTCTTGTGTCTTTGTACCATCTGTATGTGCCGCCTTCATGCTGCAGACAGCAGCCGGGCGGATTCTTTGCTGCTGAAACTGGACCAGGCGATAAAGGAGCGTCCCATATATATGGAGCAGAAGGAGCTGAAACTGGTGGAATTGAAAAGACAGTTGCATCGGCAGATACCGGATGAAGAACGTTTTGCCATTCTTGGCACATTGCTGGATGAGTACCGTTCGTTCAATACGGATTCTGCATTGCACATGGCCGAGGAAAGGGAACAGATAGCCATACGTCTTGGAAACCGGGAATACATAGACAATGCCCGCATGAATAAAGCAGATGTTTTGGGAATGACCGGTATGTATAAGGAAGTTATGGATTTGATGCGGAATATCCATATAGACCGGTTACCGGTGGATATCCATCCATATTATTACCATATCTACCGTACGGTCTATGGCCTTATGGCCGATTATGCCGTGACGGCATATGAAAAGAAGCTTTATACGGAGCTTACGGACAAATATCGTGATTCGTTGCTGTTGGTCAATAAAGATAATCTTCTGATACATACCTTGATTCAGTCCGACCAGTATAATGTACGCAATGAATATGACAAGGCCATCCGTTTGCTGACGGATTATCTGGCGCTGCAGAAGGACTATGAACACGACGTTGCGATTTGTGCCTATACTTTATCAGAGTCTTACCGGCTGAAAGGGGACAAAGAGAAGGAAAAGGAATACCTGATTGTTTCTGCTATGGCGGATATGAAAACCGCTGTCCGTGAATATATCTCTTTACGCAAGCTCGCCGTACTGCTTTACCAGGAAGGAGACATCGAGCGTGCCTATTCTTATGTAAAGATATGTATGGAAGATGCAGCCGCCTGCAATGCCCGGTTACGCAAGCTGGAGATTCTGGAAATCTTTCCTATCATTAATGATGCTTACCAGCAAAAGACGGAGAAGCAGCAGGAGCAGATGAAATGGGCACTGGTATCTATCAGCCTGCTTTCACTTTTTCTGTTGCTTGCCATATTTTATGTATACAAGCAGATGAAGAAAGTGGCTGCCGCCCGCAGGGAAGTGATTGACGCCAACAAACGGTTGAAGGAGCTGAATGATGAGCTTCACCTTTCCAATGCACAACTCAAGGAGGCCAACCACAGCATTGCCGAAAACTCCTATCTGAAGGAGGAGTATATCGGCCGTTATATGGACCAGTGCTCGGTCTATTTGGAAAAGATGGACAATTACCGCCGGTCGCTGGGAAAGATTGCCGCTACCGGAAATGTGGAGGAACTCTACAAGAACATCAAGTCTTCTAAATTCATAGAGGGGGAATTAAAGGAATTCTATACCAACTTTGATAATACCTTCCTGCAGCTGTTTCCTACTTTTGTAGAAGACTTCAATGCCCTGCTTGCCGATGATGAGCAAATATCCTTGAAAGCCGGCGAACGGATGAATACAGAGTTGCGCATCTTTGCATTGATACGTTTGGGTATTACTGACAGCGTGAAGATAGCCCAGTTCCTTCGGTATTCTGTTACCACCATTTATAACTATCGTACGAAGGTTCGCAACAAGGCTGCCGGTGACCGCGACTTGTTGGAACAGGAAGTGATGACAATTGGCAAGTCGAAGAACTGAGAATAGGGGTTTTGAAGCTTGGAAGTGTCTCTTTTACGCTTATATTTTCACTACTTTTTTAGTTGGGTAATAATTTTATATATTATTGGTATATAGTGGTTTAAGCCTTTTTGAATGATGTAAACCACTACTTTTTTACTCTTTCCTCCACTATTGGCTTCTCTTATCTGATACATTTGCATTGTTCCTCTTCGGAAAGAGTGACACATGTGATTTATGTTTTTATTATTAACTTTAAATTCTTATATTATGCAAAAGTACAAAATGCCAATCAGCAGGCTACGGATGATGGTTTGTCTGATAGGAATGTTACTTCCGATGTGCATGTTCGCACAGCAAATTACAGTACAAGGTGTAGTGAAAGACCAGACCGGTGAAACGGTTATTGGCGCCAGTGTAATGGAAAAAGGAACCACAAATGGGACAATAACCGGTATTGACGGTGATTTCTCTTTGAACATGTCTCCGAACGGTACTCTTGTCGTTTCATTTGTAGGCTATAAGACTCAAGAGGTGCAGGTGAAGGGACAGAAACAGCTTCAGGTAGTTTTGTCTGAAGATGCCGAAATGCTGGATGAAGTGGTGGTGATAGGGTATGGCACCATGAAGAAAAGCGACCTTACAGGAGCAGTGTCCTCCATCGGTAACAAGGATATCAAGGATTCCCCCGTATCCAATTTGGGACAAGCCATCCAGGGAAAAATCTCAGGTGTGCAGATTGTAGATGCCGGTAAACCGGGAGACAATGTATCCATCAAGATTCGTGGTTTGGGTTCTATCAACAACTGCGACCCGCTGGTCGTGATTGACGGAGTGCCTACCGACTTGGGCTTGTCTTCCTTAAATATGGCCGATGTGGAACGTTTGGATGTATTGAAGGATGCTTCGGCCACAGCCATCTACGGTTCCCGGGGAGCTAATGGAGTTGTGATGATTACCACCAAACGCGGTACGGAAGGAAAAGGAAAACTTGCTGTATCTGCCAATTACTCTTTCCAGAATGCTACGAACGTACCTTCTTTATTGAACGCGGCGCAGTATGCCGAGTTGAGTAATGACATGATGGTGAACAGTGGACGCAATCCTAATCCGGAATGGGCCAATCCTTCTGAATTGGGTGCAGGTACCGACTGGATGGATGAATTGCTCCGTACGGGTGTGATGCAGAACTATACGGTAAGTTATTCCGGCGGTAACGAGAAATCCCATTATTATGTCTCCGGTGGTTTTCTGGATCAGTCGGGCATCGTGAAGAGTGTGAACTACCGTCGTTTCACGTTCCAGTCCAACAGTGACGCACAAGTCCTGAAATGGTTGAAGTTCTCCAATAACATAACCTTTAGTGCCGATACGAAGAAGTCCGGCAGTTATAGCATAGGTGATGCGTTGAAAGCGCTCCCCATCTATCCGGTGAAGAATGAAGATGGCAGCTGGAGTGGCCCTGAGGGCAATTCGGAATGGTATGGGAGTACGCGCAATCCTATCGGACCGACGGAATTGAACCAGGGGCAGACCAACGGATACAACTTCCTTGCCAACCTGACGGCGGAACTTGCCTTTACCAAATGGCTTAAATTTAAAAGTACCTTCGGTTACGATGCCAAATTCTGGTTCATGGACAACTTTACCCCCAAGTATGACTGGAAGCCCACTCCGACAGAAGAGACTTCACGTTATAAGAGCGACAACAAGTCGTTCACCTATCTGTGGGACAACTATTTCCTATTCGACCACACTTTTGCAGAAAAGCATCGCGTGGGACTGATGGCCGGTATGTCTGCCCAGTGGAACACCCACGACTACCTGAATGCGCAGAAGAACGTGTTCATGTTCGACAATGTGCACGAAATGGATAATGGCGAGGAAATGTATGCCATCGGCGGAAACGAGACGGAGTGGGCGTTGCTCTCTTACATGGCACGTGTCAACTACTCCTACGAAGACCGCTATTTGCTGACGGCAACCATCCGTCGTGACGGTTCCAGCCGTTTCGGCAAGAAACATCGCTGGGGTACTTTCCCTTCCGTATCGGTGGCATGGCGTGCCTCTCAGGAAAAGTGGTTCCCCAAGAACGACTATGTCAATGACCTGAAAGTACGTGCCGGATACGGTGTGACCGGTAGCCAGGCAAGCGTCGGGAACTACAGTTATCTGGCATCCTACAATACCAGCGTATATCCTTTCGGTATTTCAAACGGCAATCAGACAGCGCTGGTTTCTTCTACCCTTGCCAACCCATATATCCATTGGGAAGAAGTGGCACAAACCAACATCGGTTTTGACGCCTCACTGTTCAATTCACGCGTCATGTTCTCGTTCGATGCTTATCTGAAGGAGACGAGAGACATGTTGGTGAAGGCTTCTATCCCCATCACATCGGGATTTGAAGACACGACAACCACATACACCAATGCCGGAAAAGTACGTAATCAGGGTATTGAAATGAGCCTGCATACCATCAACCTGACCGGTGAACTGGGATGGGAAACGAATCTGACCGCCACTTACAACAAGAATAAAATCAAGGATTTGAACAGCGACGTTCCTTATTACATTAACCAAATCAATAACTCCTATGTAACGATGCTGGCAAAGGACTATCCCATTAATGTCTTCTACGGCTATGTTACGGACGGAATCTTCCAGAACCAGTCTGAAGTGAATACACATGCCGTGCAGCCGGGAGCTGAGCCGGGTGATATCCGTTTCAGGGATTTGAACAACGATGGTGTCATCAATGATAGTGACCGTACCGTCATCGGTAACCCGAACCCAAGTTGGCTGTTCTCCATGAACAATAGCCTTTCCTATAAGGGTTTCGAACTTTCTGTTTTCTTACAAGGTATAGCCGGAAATAAGATATACAATGCCAACAATATCGACAATACCGGTATGGCAGCTGCCTATAACCAGACTACCGACGTACTGAAGCGTTGGCAAGGAGAGGGGACCAGCAATTCGATGCCGCGTGCCGTGTTCGGCGACCCCAATCAGAATACACGCGTGTCAGACCGCTTTGTGGAGAATGGTTCTTATCTGCGTTTGAAGAATATCACACTCTCATACACTTTCCCGAAGCAGTGGTTACAGAAAGCCCAGATTGAGAATGCACGCCTTTCCCTATCTTGTGAGAATGTGGCTACCATCACCGGATATTCCGGTTTCGACCCTGAAGTGGGTATTAACGGAATAGACCAGAACCGTTACCCCATTTCCCGTACGTTCAGCTTAGGATTAAACTTTAACTTTTAATGATTGACTCGGATATGAAAAAGATAACAAATTTACTATATATGCTGGCAGTATTGCTGCTGGCTTCCTGCAACGACTTTCTGGACAAGTCTCCTAAAAATACGGTTGACCCGGAAACGACGGTGACCGATGATGTGGCCATTGCTCTGACCAATGCCTGCTATCGCACCCTTCAGTCTTCCAATATGTACAACCAGCGTATCTGGACACTGGATATTGTGGCGGGTAACAGTTTGGTGGGTGCCGGTGGCGGTACCGACGGCCTTGAAACGATACAAGCTTCTAACTTCATAACGCAGAGCGACAATGGCATGGCATTGTACATGTGGCGTTCTCCCTGGGTGGGGATAGGACAATGCAACATTGTGTTGAATAGTCTTCTGGAGGCTGAAGCCGTGTCAGAGAGAATCAAGAACCGCTGTCTGGGAGAGGCTTATTTTCTCCGTGCACATTATTACTATGTATTGGTACGTCTGTACGGTGGTGTTCCACTGCGTTTGGCTCCTTATAATCCGGGAGAACCGACAGACATTGCACGCGCTACAGTCGAAGAGACTTATGCCCAGATAATTTCCGATTGTAAGAATGCGGTTGACCTGCTTCCTGCCAAGTCTTCTTACGACGACGAGAACGTGGGACGTGCCTGCAAAGATGCAGCTTTAGCCATGTTGGCAGATATTTATCTGACGCTGGCTCCTAATCATACGGAATATTATCAGGAGGTGTCTGATTTGTGTGATGAGATAACAAATTTGGGGTATGACCTTTCTTCCTGCAAGTATGAGGATAATTTCGATGCATTGGTCAATAACGGGCCGGAATCTTTGTTCGAGGTCCAGTATTCGGGCAATACGGAATATGATTTTTGGGGAAACAATCCGCAGTCTTCCTGGCTTTCTACTTTCATGGGTCCCCGTAATTCGGACTTTGTTGCCGGCAGTTATGGCTGGAACCAGCCTACAAAAGAATTTGTGGGTCAATATGAGAGCGGTGACAAACGTAAGGATTTGACCGTGCTTTATGCCGGATGTCCAGATTTTGACGGTAAGGCTTACAAAAGCTCTTATTCCAATACGGGATACAATGTACGCAAGTTTCTGGTGTCGAAAACGGTTTCTCCGGAATACAATACCAATCCTGCCAACTTCGTGATTTATCGTTATGCGGACGTCCTGCTGAAGAAGGCCGAAGCTTTGAATGAAATGGGACGCCCTGACCAGGCTGCCGTGCCTTTGAATATTGTACGTAAGCGTGCCGGACTGCCGGAGGTTTCGGGCTTGTCACAGGAAACCATGCGTGAAAAGATTATCCATGAGCGCCGCATGGAACTAGCTTTCGAAGGGCATCGCTGGTTCGACATGATTCGTGTCAACAATGGAGAGTATGCCATTAAATTCCTGCATTCCATTGGAAAGAGCAACGTGAACAAGAACCGCTTGCTGTTCCCTATTCCGCAGACGGAGATGGATGCTAATACCTTAATGGTGCAGAACCCGGGTTATTAATTAATTTAATCAGAAGAATATGAAGAAATATATTTCACACCTTGTATTTGCCTTACTGGGCTGTGCAGCCTTATCTGCTTGTGTAGATGATGATTACATGGAATTGGATAAAGGACAGAATGAACTTGTACTGACGGCCAGCAAGACGGAAGTTGTTTTGAATGAGCAGGCACATGCCGATGATGCCCTGGAGCTTTCCTGGACTACGGGAACCAATTATGGGACGGGTAATAAAATTTCCTATACGCTGGAATTGACCAAGACCGGCAGTGATTTTGCAGATTCTTATGTAGCTGTGGAGAATGCCGTACAAGAATACTCATGGAAAAAGAGCGTGGAGGAATTGAATGACATCCTGCGCAACCATTTTGGGGCAACTGCCGGGGAGAACATTTCGTTGGAAGCGCGCTTGACAGCTACTGTAACAGAACGGGACGAAAAACAGGTGTCTACCACTGCTTTCAGTGTTACTGCCTATGAACCGCTCACATCCACCCTTTATCTCATCGGTAGTGCCACTCCGGGTGGATGGAGTGCCGATAATGCTACGGAGATGACCCGAAAGGACAACGGCATCTTTACATGGACGGGGCGGCTTGTGGCCGGTGAATTTAAGTTCATCACCACCTTGGGTTCATTCCTGCCCTCTTACAACAAAGGAACAGACGGCTTGCTGGTTCTTCGTAGCAGTGACGACCAGCCGGATGAACCTTTTGTTGTCGAAGAAGACCATAATTACATCGTCGAGGCCAATCTGTTTACCGGTGTTCTTACATTGACCCAGACAGAGACGTTGGCACCTGCCTACGACCAGCTTTATTTTGTGGGTAACGCTACGGATTGGGGATTCGTGAAGATGAAACAAGATGTGCTCGATCCATACTTGTTCCGCTTCGGCAAGTTCTTTGAAGTGGGCAAAGGAGGGGAATTCAAGTTCGGAACCTCCGATGGAAGTTGGGAGAACATGTATAAGGCCAAGAATGCCGATGCTGCTTATACCGATACAGAAGTGGTGTTTGTGAAAGGGTTCGACCCGGACAATAAATGGGTGCTGAAAGACGGGGAATGCGGCAAGGCCTACAAGATTTGCATGGATATCCGTAGTGGTAAGGAACGCATGATGATGAGCGAATTTACTCCGTATGAGATGATTTATATGGTAGGTGATGCTACTCCGGCCGGTTGGACGATTGGTGATGCTACGCCGATGCAGACAACGGATAATCCGTATGTGTTTACTTGGAAAGGTACGCTGAATGCCGGTGAGTTGAAATTTACTTGTGATAAGCAGGAAGATTGGAATGGAGCCTGGTTCATGCCGGCTGTAGCAGACAAACAGCCTGCAGGAGAAACAGAACCGATGCTTTTCCTTGATAAATCAGACGAAGCGTTCAAAGCGCAATATCTGGACGTGATGGTAGGCGGCATCGACCAGAAGTGGAAGATTGCAACAGCAGGTTCCTATCTGATTACTTTAAATCAGCTGGAAGAGACAATTTCAATCGTGAAACAATAGGTATCTACAATAGATGAAGAAGATAGTTTATACAACACTGGTAGCCTTGCTGCTGGTTGCATGCAGCAAGGATGATACCGGCAGCGGTACCGGTGGAGGCGGAGAGAGTGGAGGGGTTACGGAAGTAACCCCAGTCACCTCGGACTTGACGGTCAACCTCACTACCGACAAGGCATGTTACCGGCCGGGCGAGAGTGTTTCTTTTACAGCTGACGCCCTTCCTGCCGGAGCTAAAATCCGCTACCGGACAATGGACAAGGTTGTATCGGAGCAGGCTGCTGCCGGTACTACTTGGACTTGGACTGCTCCGGCAACCGATTATACCGGTTATCTGGTGGATGTGTACCGTACGAAAGAGAATGGAACAGAGGTTATTCTTGGTACTATTGCCGTAGATGTATCCAGTGACTGGACACGTTTTCCACGTTATGGTTTCGTTGCCACTTTTGATGCTTCGAAAAAGGTGGATGGAGTGATAGAGAAGGAGATGGCTTTCCTGAACCGTTGCCACATTAACGGGGTACAGTTTCAGGATTGGCACAACAAGCATCATTGGCCGTTGGGCGGTACGCGTGAGCATCTGGACGAGGTCTATAAGGACATTGCCAACCGGGAGGTCTATACCGAGGTAGTGAAGAAGTATATCTCTACACAACACAGCCTGGGCATGAAGTCCATGTTTTACAATCTATGTTTCGGAGCTTTGGACGATGCCGTTTCCGACGGAGTAAAGGAAGAATGGTACATATTCAAGAACACGGGACGCATGGATAAGGATTCGCATGACTTGCCCTCCAGTTGGAAAAGTAATATCTTCCTGCTCAATCCCGCCAATACGGAATGGCAGGCATATATTGCCCAGAGAAACGATGATGTTTATGCCAATCTGGACTTTGACGGTTATCAGATAGACCAACTGGGAAACCGGGGTGACCGCTATGACTATGATGGCAATAAGGTAAATCTGCCTAAGGGATATGCTTCGTTCATCGAAGCCATGAAACAGAAGCATCCGGACAAGCGTTTGGTGATGAATGCCGTCTCCAGCTATGGAGCTTCCCAGATAGCTGGTACGGGTAAAGTGGATTTCCTTTATAATGAAGTATGGGGCGATGAGGCAGGCTTCAAGGATCTGCACACCATTATCAAAGCGAACGACCAGTATGGCAACCATGCCTTGAAAACGGTGTTTGCCGCATATATGAACTATGACAAGGCAGGTAGCAGTACCGGTGAGTTCAATACACCGGGTGTGCTGCTGACGGATGCTGTGATATTTGCTTTGGGAGGCTCTCATTTGGAATTGGGTGACCACATGCTATGCCGCGAGTACTTTCCAAGCACGGCTTTGCAGATGAACGATGTACTGAAAATAGCCATGATTCGTTATTATGACTTTATGACGGCTTATCAGAACCTGCTTCGTGATAAAGATACGGAGGCGGAGATTTCCGTTTCTCTGAACTGTACGGATGCTGCGCGGAATCTTTCTCTGAATGCATGGCCGCCGCAGAAGTCTGCCATCACTGTATATGCCAAGAATGTAAATGGCAGGCAAGTCATTCATCTGCTCAACTTCCTCAATGCGGATAACTTAAGCTGGAGGGATCTGAACGGAACAATGCCCGAACCGCGTCTGGTGTCCGACGTGCCGTTGAAGATGAATGTTTCCGGTAAAGTGAACAAGATATGGGTTGCATCGCCCGATTTCCATGCCGGTGCTTCGCAGGAACTGGCATTCGAACAGAAGGACGGCACGGTTACCTTTACCTTGCCCTTGCTGAAGTACTGGAGCATGCTTGTGATGGAATAAGAATATCCAATAAAGGAACAAACAAATTATAGTAATGAAGAAATATATATTTTTATTTTTTGCCGTCTGTGCATTTTCAGTATATGCGAATGCACAGAACCGCACCGGAGACTGCACTTCCTATACCAGTGACGACCGGAGTGTGACCTTCTATTTAAATGACAGTTCTGCCATACAATTACGTCTGTGTAGTCAGTCTACGGTACGTATATGGTTTTCTCCCGACGGTAGTTTCCAGCGGAATAATCCTTCCTTTGCCGTCGTCAATGAGGACCTGGAGGATGTCGGTACCGTCCATGTGGACGAACAGAATGCCTGCTACGAGATTTTTACCCCTAAACTCCGTATCCGGGTAAACAAGTCTCCGTTTAACTTACAGATATTCGACAAGTATCAGAAACTGCTGTTCAGTGATTATGCCGATAAGGGGCATATCAGTAACGGGCAGCGCAAATTGGAATACAAGACCCTCCGTCGTGACGAACACTTCTTCGGCTTGGGAGAAAAGACCGGCAAGCTGGACCGTCGCGGCGAAGCCTACAAGATGTGGAACAGTGACAAGCCTTGTTATAGTACCGTTGAGGACCCGCTCTACAAGAGTATTCCGTTCTTTATGAGCAGTTATCGTTATGGTATTTTCCTGGACAATACGTATAAGACCGAATTTAAGTTTGGTACGGAAAGCCGCGATTACTACAGTTTCGAGGCTCCTGGGGGAGAGATGATTTATTATTTCATCTTCGGGAAGGATTATAAGGAAATCATGAAACAATATGTCGACCTGACGGGAAAACCCATAATGCCTCCTAAATGGGCATTGGGCTTTGCACAATGCCGGGGACTGCTGACGAGCGAGAAATTGTCTTATGAAATAGCTGAAGGCTATCGTAAGCGCGGAATTCCTTGTGATGTTATTTACCAGGACATAGGCTGGACACAGTATTTGCAGGATTTTGAGTGGCGGAAAGGGAACTACGAGAATCCGAAAAAGATGCTTGCAGACCTCAAGGATATGGGCTTCAAGGTGGTGGTTTCGCAAGATCCGGTCATTTCACAAGCCAATAAGCGGCAATGGGAGGAAGCCGATAGGTTAGGGTATCTGGTAAAGGACTCCACCAACGGCAGGAGTTATGACATGCCCTGGCCCTGGGGCGGTAATTGTGGCGTAGTGGACTTCACCCTTCCTGCTGTGGCAGACTGGTGGGGAGCTTATCAGCAGAAGCCCATTGATGATGGTATTGCCGGTTTCTGGACTGATATGGGTGAACCTGCCTGGAGCAATGAGGAGCAGACGGAACGCCTGGTGATGAAACACCATTTGGGCATGCATGATGAGATTCACAATGTTTATGGCCTTACGTGGGATAAAGTGGTGAAGGAGCAGTTTGAGAAAAGGAATCCTGACCGTCGCGTATTCCAGATGACACGTGCCGCTTTTGCGGGCTTGCAACGCTATACTTTCGGCTGGACCGGTGACTGTGGAAACGGTGATGACGTGACGCAGGGTTGGGGACAGATGGCCAATCAGATTCCGGTACTGTTGTCTGCCGGTTTGGGAATTATTCCTTTTACTACTTGTGACATTACCGGTTATTGCGGAGATATAGAGGATTATCCTGCGATGGCTGAACTTTATACGCGGTGGATACAGATGGGCGCTTTCAATCCCCTGAGCCGCATTCATCATGAGGGCAACGTGGCTGTGGAGCCGTGGCTGTTCGGCGAAGAGGCCGAGAAGAATGCCAAGGCAGCCATCGAATTGAAGTATCGTCTTTTGCCTTATATCTATACGTATGCCCGCGAAGCACACGAAACGGGGTTGCCTCTCATGCGACCGATGTTTCTGGAATATCCGGCAGATATGGAAACGTTCTCTACGGATGCCCAGTTCATGTTTGGCAGCGAACTGCTGGTTGCTCCGGTGGTGAAGAAAGGAGCGCGAAACAAGAATGTGTATCTTCCTGAAGGAACTTGGATTGACTACAACAACAAACACACAGCATATAGCGGTGAGCAATGGATGACGGTGGATGCTCCCCTCAATACTATTCCTATGTTTGTAAAGCAGGGAAGTATCATACCTCAAATGCCGGTCATGAACTATACGGATGAGAAACCGGTCTATCCGGTTACGTTTGAGATATTTCCTGCTGCAGCGGGCAGTGAAACTACCTTCTCGCTTTATGAAGATGCAGGAACTGATTTAGGATATTTGCGTGGAGAGTTCATGCGCACTCCTATTACTTGCCAGACTACCGACAAAGGCTATACGCTGAAAGTAGGTACACGGACCGGTGAGAAATATAGCTTACCCGGCCAACGAAACCTGATGTTCTGCATCTATACGGAACAGATGCCGAAAACAGCTTTGCTGGACGGTCAGAAAATCAAGAAAACGAATGTCGGAAAGCTGGAAGAAAATCGGGAGACAGAGTTTACGATAACTGCCTGGTGTCCTGACAAGAAGCTGGGGACTTGCCTGCTGAGGTTGCCGGATGATGGAAAGGAACATATCATTGAGTTTATCTATTAACACAAAAAACATATCATTATTATGAAGAAATTTGTACTTAGCGCGGCTTTGCTTTTTTCTGCCCTGGCGGGGAATGCTGAAGGCATTTCATCCCCTTCGGGCATGGTGAAGCTGGATTTTGAACTGACAAAAGACGGGAGACCAGCCTATCAGGTGGATTATAAAGGGGCTCCTGTCATCAATCCCAGTACGTTGGGATTGGAACTGAAAGGAGCTACCAGCCTGATGGATGGTTTCAAAGTAGTAAGGACTTCTACTTCCACTTTCGATGAAACCTGGCAACCGGTGTGGGGGGAAACAAAAGATATCCGCAACCACTACAACGAATTGCTGGTAGAACTTGAACAACCGTCTACCACTCGTTTTATGAATATCCGTTTTCGGGTATATGATGACGGCGTGGGATTCCGTTATGAGTTTCCGCAACAGAAGAATCTGGTTTATTTTGTGATAAAGGAAGAGCATTCCCGGTTTGCCATGACCGGCGACCATACTGCCTGGTGGATTCCGGGAGATTATGATACCCAGGAATATGATTACACGGAGTCCAAACTCTCTGAAATCCGTGGACTGCTGCAGGGAGCTGTGAGTGACAATGCGTCACAAACTGTCTTTTCGCCGACGGGTGTCCAGACTTCCATACAGCTTAAAACAGCTGATGGAGTGTACCTTAACCTGCACGAGGCAGCCTTGGTAGACTACTCTTGCATGCATCTCAACCTGGATGACAAGAACCTCGTTTTTGAATCCTGGCTGACTCCGGATGCCCAAGGAAATAAAGGGTATATGCAGTCTCCCTGCCATACTCCCTGGCGTACGGTCATAGTCAGTGATGATGCCCGCGAGATACTGGCCTCCAATTTGATTCTCAATCTGAATGAGCCTTGCAAGTATGATGATACCTCCTGGATTAAGCCGGTGAAATATGTCGGCGTATGGTGGGAAATGATTGCAGGGGGAAAGCCCTGGGCATATACTTTTGACCTCCCTTCTGTGAAACTGGATGATATGGACTATTCCAAGATGAAACCGAACGGCATTCATCCGGCCAACACGGCTAATGTGAAGAAGTACATAGACTTTGCTGCCGAACACGGTTTTGACCAGGTATTGGTGGAGGGTTGGAATACGGGTTGGGAAGACTGGTTCGGTAATTCCAAGGATTATGTTTTCGATTTCGTGACTCCTTATCCCGATTTTGACATCAAGTATCTGAATGAATATGCCCATTCCAAGGGCGTCCGTCTGATGATGCACCATGAAACATCGGCTTCCGTTCGTAACTATGAGCGGCACATGGAGGCCGCCTACCGTCTGATGAATAAATATGGATATAATTCGGTAAAGAGTGGCTACGTAGGCAATATGATTCCCCGTGGCGAGCATCACTATGGACAATGGATGAACAACCATTACCTATACGCCGTGACCGAAGCTGCCAAACACAAGATAATGGTCAATGCCCATGAAGCGGTACGTCCGACCGGTTTATGCCGTACCTATCCCAATCTGATAGGCAATGAATCTGCCCGAGGCACGGAGTACGAGGCTTTTGCCGGTAACAAGCCCTTCCACACAACGGTACTTCCGTTTACCCGTTTGCAGGGTGGTCCGATGGACTATACGCCCGGTATCTTTGAAATGGACATCAATAAGTTGAATCCGAACAGCCATACGCATGCCAATACTACCTTGGCGCGTCAGCTGGCACTTTATGTCACTATGTACAGCCCTCTACAAATGGCTGCCGACCTTCCTGAGAATTATGAGCGTTTCATGGATGCTTTCCAGTTCATCAAAGATGTGGCTGTGGATTGGGACGACAGCCGCTATCTGGAAGCTGAGCCGGGACGTTACATCACTGTTGCCCGTAAGGCAAAAGGTACGAATGACTGGTTTATCGGTTGCACCAGCAGTGAGCACGGACATGCTTCAACTCTGAAACTGGACTTCCTGGATGCAGACAAGCAGTATATTGCAACCGTCTATGCCGATGCAAAAGATGCCGATTATAAGACAAATCCGCAAGCTTATGTTATCCGTGAAGGTATCGTTTCTCCCAAAACGGTCTTGAAACTGAAAGCTGCTTCCGGTGGCGGCTATGCCATCAGCATCATGGAGGTGAAAGATAAATCTGTATTGAAGGGACTGAAGAGGCTTTCCGGGGTCAATGTAAAAACCTGAGGGGTAAATTTATAAATTATTATCTTTGTCTCCAAATTCATAGCTTATGGAGTTAAA
>NZ_CAXUGK010000031.1:0-57904 GCF_964250605.1 Bacteroides sp. AR20
TAAACGCAAAAAGCGTGCAACTCATTGAGCTGCACGCTTTTGCTTATTGTTTATTATCTGTATCCTTATCGGAATCATTTGACTTCCTCGAATATAATTACAGATGAATATCAATAATTTATATAACGCTTGGTACAAATATGATTATTTTATATCAAGATGGAGGTTTACAGGGTAGTTATTGCGTCCCAAAATCACGTAAATAAAACTTTAACTTTATTTAAGTATTTTCTTTTGTTTGCAGATGTTTTCATTTTGCTTTGGATATTTGCTCTTGTTTAGCTTTTCTTTTCATAAGCCACTGATTTGCAAAAAGGTATCTGTTTTTATCTTTCGTTTTCTATGAAAATGTGTTGTATATTTGCATAATGAAGTTACGAAAAGAGTGTAATTTATTGGAAATGAGCGTAGGTTAGTCGCTCTTGATAGTAATAGGTTACGAATTAGTTAGTTATCTACTGCATTATTCCTCTGTGCGTTGCGTAACCTTCAAAGAACTCTTCGTATGCAAAAGTAGCTATTTAATCCGAGATTTTGAAATAAACTCCCGGATTTTTTATTCTCTCATTCATAAGGTTTTCCGTAAAAGCGGTTTTATCCGTCGTTACATAATCGCAGCGGACAAGTCCTAACGAATATGTGCCGACTATCGCATAGCCGGAGAAAAGGGCATTGCCTCACGCCTAAACGAAGTTTAGACTGATGATGCAATGCCCCTTTCTTTTGTGGCTATGCCAAGAGGTGCTTTTACGAGTTTTCAGATGATTTTCTTTTTAGCTGTCCATTTGTGCCGGAAGCGGAAAGGATGCCGAGTGTGTCAGCTTGCCCCATGAATGAAGCAAGCGGCCACACACAGCCGGACAAACCGGGAAGAAAGACTGTTTCCACCCGACTGGACAAGTACAGTCGGATCGGAAACTGTCATACTTCCTTGTTGATGGTTTGCCCTTTTCACGCTTCCGGTGATGTCTTTTTCTTTCAGTCGGTTCTTCTTTTTTACGGATTTTCCCTGAAGTTTTTGTATTCCAATCTGCCTCTGTTTTCGTTTACCTCCATCTTGCGCCTTTCAGTAGAATCGCATCAGGCAGTCATTTTCGTTCTGGGCGCAAAGGTAATTCCGGGATTGGACGGGAAAGCAAGGTCAGGCCTCCTGTTTTCGGCAAAAATCTCCAGCCCTTCGGGTAGTATTTTGGCCGAAAAACCTTGCATTCCCTAATCCCTACATTCAAAAAGCACCCGAAACGAAAACGACCGACGCGAAAGAAAGACGCATAAAAAAAATGTCGGATAAACGAGAGGCAGATAAGATAGTTAGAAACCAACTCCCTCAGCTCTTGAATCCGCATAAAAAACAAAAAATCAAAAACAGCGAAGATATGACAGCAACGGCAGATTTCAAACAAACGGCGCAATACATCGGGCTTGCTATATGCGGTTTGATAATGCGCACCGCCTTCGGGGTGTCCGGCATCCTTTGGGGCATCATAAGAGAGATTGTAAACGGAGTGTTCCGAGTGGCGATAGGTGTAATCGTGGCTATCCTTTCCACCATTGCCTTCTTCGGCTTCATCCTTTGGTTATTCACCCTTTAACCCTTACCGATATGGCAAAGAGAAACAGCAAGACGGCAGCGCAGCAGTGCAGATATTACGAGGTGGACAACATCTTCGAGTATATGGTGGAAACGTACATCAACGGCAATTTCAGCACATTCCGTGAACTATACCACGAACTGAACAAGGACGCACGGAGGGACTTTATAGATTTCCTTCTCAGCGAGGTAGAGCCGACCTATTGGAGAGAGATACTGAAACAGACAATCTAAAAACAACAGCGATATGAAAGGGACAGACCATTTCAAGAGAACGATAAAGATGTATTTGGAACAGCGTGCGGAGGAAGATACGCTCTTTGCGAAGAAGTACCGCAACCCTGCCAAGAACATGGACGATTGCGTGACCCACATTCTGAACTATGTGCAGAAAAGCGGTTGCAACGGCTTCACTGACGGAGAGATTTTCGGGCAAGCCATCCACTACTATGAGGAAAACGAGATAGAGGTGGGCAAACCGATGAACTGCCAAGTGGTAGTGAACCACGTTGTAGAACTCACGGCAGAGGAAAAGGCGGAGGCACGGCAGAACGCAGTCCGCAGATACCAAGAGGAGGAACTCCGCAAATTGCAGAACCGCAACAGACCGTCAGTGAGAAAAGAAAACCAACCACAACCCTCATTATTTGATTTAGGCTTATGAAACCCAAGACCAAGATACAGAAAGAGGTGGCAAGACTTTCCGCCAACCTCCGCCCCATATCCGCGACACAAATAGATTGGGCATACCGCCATTGCGTTGAGCATATCGGCTACCGCACCAAAAAAGGGAACATAACCTGCTCCGACTGCGGTCACGAGTGGCACAGCAGGAGCGAACTATGCGACACCCTTGTAGGTTGCACCTGCCCAAGATGCCATACCGAACTCAAAGTGCAGGACACCCGAAAGCGCACCTACAAGGAAACGCAGTATTTCAGCGTGATAACCACCTGCAAAGGCTATCAGGTTATCCGTGTGGCGCAGGTCAGATGCGAAAGCAGGAAAGGCGAACCGATGCACTTCTATTGCCACGAGGTTGTGCAGCGTTGGATTGCACCCAACGGCAAGGTTACGGATATGGCGTTGCTCCGAGGCTTCCTTTTCAGCTATTGCGATGTGTGGGCATTGGGCAGCGATATGGAGGTAAGACCGCACAACAGCCTATACGATGATGTGGTGGCAAGGAGCTATCCATATCCCAAGATGAGGATATTGCCACAACTCAAACGCAACGGCTTCAAGGGCGATTTCCACGGCATTTCCCCCGTGCGTCTTTTCACGGCTCTCCTTACCAATCCAAGAATTGAAACCCTTATGAAAGGCGGTGAGATTGAGGTAATGAAGCATTTTCTTTTCAATGTCCGCAATGCCGATGAATGTTGGGCGTCATATCTGATTGCCAAGCGTCACAAATACCAGATATACAACTTCCCAATGTGGTGCGACTATCTGTATATGCTCAAAAAACTCGGTCAAGACCTCCGTAACCCCAAGAACATCTGCCCCGAAGATTTCATAGTGGCGCACGACAAGGCAAGCCGAAAGATTGATGCCATACACGAGAAGGAACGAGCCGAGCAACACCGCCGTTGGGAGATTGAAAGGCGTGAGCGTGAGCAAAAGCGGTTGCTCCAAGAGAAGAAGAACGAGGAAGATTTCATCAACCTTAAATCCAAATTCTTCGGCTTGGTAATCACGGACGAGGAACTAATCGTCAAGGTGCTTGAAAGCATAGACGAATATTACAACGAGGGCAAGGCGCAGCACATCTGCGTGTTCGGCAGTGAATACTACAAGAAACCCGACACCCTCATACTCTCGGCAAGGATTGGCGATGAGATTATTGAAACCGTTGAGGTGGACTTGCGAACCCTCGAAGTGGTGCAGTGTCACGGCAAGCACAACCAAGACACCGAATACCACGAGCGCATCATAGACCTTGTGAACCGCAACGCCAACCTTATCCGTGAGCGGATGAAAGTGGCATAGCATAAACCCTAAAACGATATTGATATGGAAGTAAGAATTGAAAGTATGATTTGTGTGTGGGACGATGCAATCCCCACGATGTTCCTTGAATTTGTAAACCTCCTCACTCTTGCAACGAGTGAGGAGGGATTGAGAAAAGGCGTAAAGGAGTTTGCCGAGAAACACGAACTTGACAAGTTTTTCCATTACGGCTTCGGTTCACACCATTTCTACCTGCACCAACGCTACACGAGCAATCCCGAAATGGTGATGAAGAACAGACTTTTATCAGTACATTTTTAACATCTAAAAGAGCGATGATTATGGCAACACGAATGACCATCAATGGAGTAAGTACCTGTACGGAAGTAGGTACGGAGAAATACGAGCGTTTCCAATCGGGTATCGGCAGACGCAGGCGGACACTTGTGCAATACGACTACCGCCACACGGACGGAGAATTGTTCGCTTGTGTAAAATCCACATTGGACGAGTGTCGGGAAGCAAGGGACAAGTGGCTGAACGAAAAAGCAGGAAAGGAGGACAGACGATGAACGCAACCTATCAAACGCTGATTGTCAAGTTCAAAGAGCCGATTACGGCATTGGACGGCATATTTGACGATGCCCAAATGTGGGGAACTGACACCCTCAAAGGGTGGATAGATGATTACGAAAGCACACGCTTCACCGCTACCGACAGCCATACGGCAGTCATCACGAGCGAGTATAATATGGAGTGCGTGAAGGAGTGGCTAAAACGGCAGACACCCATTGCCGAGATGATAGAATTTTGAACGGGTTGGCGGTGTACGCACCGCCAACACTTAAAACCCTAAGAACAACGGATATGATAGCAAAGACTATATTACAGCAGATAGGCGGAAAACGCTTCGCCACTATGACAGGAAGCCGTAATTTTATAGATATGGGCAACGGCTTACGGATGAGCCTTGCGAGGAACAAGACAAGCGCAAACCGCCTTGACATCATCTATGACGGAGGGGCAGACCTCTACAATATGCGTTTCTATCGCAGGACGTTCAGCAAGAAGACATTTGACTGCAAGGAAAAGGACATTGCCGTACACGAGGGTATCTATTTTGATATGCTGGAGGAAATGTTCACGATGGTGACAGGACTTTACACACGCTTTTGAGTGGTGGGCGGCGAAAGCCGCCCTACTTTCTTTCAGTGAGCAGGATGGCGGACAAAGAAAGTAGCAAAGAAACCTTTGTTTTTTCGCTAATGAGCGAATTTTTGTGTACTTTTGTATTCAATTAAGATTGAACGTAGGAGTATGTTTAATATCTGTTCATTTCTTCGGGTGTCTGCCGCCCTCTTTTTACCAGTTTGCGGTTGGATGTATTAGCACGTTTAATTTCATTAAATCTCTGAAGAATATGATTACATTAGGTAACTTTTTTGTATGGTGGGCATTTGGCGTACTGGGCGGTTTGCGCTGCAAGGAATGAATGTACAGTGAAGACATACTCTGAACTCAATAGTTTCGCCATGAGGGTTCGACTCCCTCTCCGTCCACAAATTAGAAGAAAGAGGATATTCTATTAAGTATAGATTTATCCTCTTTCTTATTTTTTACTTGATATACAGTAGCTCAAACTCCGCCTTTCTCCGTTTGAGCAGCATGGCGTGGCGTTTCCCTTTGTAGTTGCAGAAGGCTATATACTCACGGTAGATGTTCCTGTCGCCAGCCTCCAACTTCTTGATTAGGGTACTTTTGGGAATTGTCTTGCTGCCTAAAAGCCTATATGGTCCGACATTGTAGGCAAGCGTGGCGAGCAGAAGGCTGTCCTTTCCGAACTGCCTGAACATCGCGCAGAACTTCCGCATGTCTTTCCGCAGGAGCGCGTCAGCCTGCCGTTTCGTCATGGTTCGTGCCGAATACCTTTCGCCCGGCAGCAAGCGGTGTCCGTATCCTACATACGGGTGGTGTTTCTCCGAGTGCCAGCCCTCAAAATACTTCGTGCAGCGCACAGCCCTCTCGAAAAGCGGCAGTCGGCAGATTGCCGCCTGCCCGTCCGTTCCCTCTTGGCGGCTGATCTGCGCGGACGCAGAACAGACCGCCAGAAGCGAACAGAGTATCATCAACCACACACGCATCATTTCGGCAGTGGTTTGAAGTTTCCGATGGGAACGATGGTGAAGCCGTCATCCTTGATGTTCCGGTTGTTGAAGTCAAACTCCAGCTCGAAGGAGTTGCCGAAGTTGTCCTCCACCACCACGATGAAGTTGTGCGCCTCTTCGCCTGCCGCCGTGTAGTACAGGCGGAACTTCCCGTTCTCCAGCAGGTAGCGGTCGTTGGGCAGGAAAGTGATACCGTTGTCCATTTTCAGTTTGCCTTCCCCCTCGAACTGAAAATAGCGGATGGTGTAGAGCGTATTGGCGAAGTCGCCCTCCTTTTTCAGTTCACAGCGGATTTCCACCGTCTGCCCCTTCGTCACCTTGTTAGGCACGGGCATCACCTCCACCGTAAAGGGATAAGACTGTTGGATGTCCATGTCGTCGTCGCACGACACGAGAGTGAATGACACGGCGGCTATCAGGCACAACGCCACCGCCTTGAAGATTGATGTTCTCTTGTTTCTGTTATTCAGTATATTCATATTCTTCGATTTTTAGATGGTTGTTTTTTCTTTTTTTGTTGTCTGTTGCAGATACTCGTTCAAGTCCTTGCAACCGTCATAGAGGACGGAACGGTCGGTGACACGTTCCCCGTATTGTCCGGTTAGTGTGGCAAGCGTCCGCTGTCCAGCTTCGTCACGGTCGAGGAAGCAGCCGATACGCCCGTAGCCGTCCAGCAGTTCCACCGCCTTCTTCACGTTGGCGACGGAGTTCAGCACAAGGCAGTCCGCGTTACCGGTTACTTGGAGCGTTTCAGCCGAAAGGAAGTCCATGAAGCCCTCGAACACGAGGCACTCGCCAGCCGGGATTTCCCTCGCCTTTACCAAAGACACATCTTTTGGCGGGATGCACCCTTTGAAAAAGCGGCTTCGGGCTTCATAGCCCCCTGCCATGTTCGGGAAACCGATGGCAAAATACCGTTTCCCACGCACACCGTAATTTAGGCGGCAGCAGTGGCGGGATGCGGTGGCGTAAGGGATGCACCGTTCCGCAAGATACTCCGTCAGCGGAGAGCTGAGCAACGGGGCGACCTCCACATCCTCAAAGACGGGTTCGGCCGGCTTAGGGAGATAGGTGGGCTTTTCCCATCCGGCAACCGTCATATTGGCGGCTTCCGCTATGAACCTCGCCTGCGCCATAAAGTCATCGCTTTGCAGAAACTCACAGGCAAGCGTGAATATGTCGCCGCCCTTGCCAAGCCCGAAGTCGTACCAGAGCTGTTTCGCCACGTTCACACGGAAAGAGGGTGTGCGCTCGCCCCTGTACGGGGCGAGATACCACAACTCGTTTCCGCTCCTTCTGACTGGCTCATGCCCCAACCGTGCAAGGAAGTCCGCCAGCGGGATTTTTCGGAGTTCGTCAATGTTCATAGGCGCATCCCCCGTTTCCTTTTGGGTGGTTCCGGCTTCGGCTGGTTGGCGTTCCTTACGGGTGAAGCCACGACAATGTTTCCGTCAGCCTCCTTGCCGTTTGCAGTGACGCCGTACATCTTCACCTCACGCACCTTTTTCATTTCGGATGCGATGAACAGGTTGAGTTCCGAGCGGTTGGCACTTCCGGTAATTTCATGGGCGAGGTCGTAAATCCCTCCATAGGTCTTATCGGGTTTCTCCTTGTCATACCAGCAGTTTATGCCGGTATCCACGATGATATTGCCTTTTGTCGAATACGGCGACTCGTATATCAGCAGGTTGGCGTTTCTATCGACAGGCTCATAGCCCATAGCCCTCATAAAATCTTCAAGGGAAAGATTTTTGATGTCAAGGTCAATCACAGTCAGTCCCATAGGCTCATCCGATTATGAATTTTACACCGAACCCTAACTGCGTGTGGAACTTCCTCGTGTCGCCACCCCACAGGCAACGCTCACGCAGGTTGGCAAGCAAGGATATACGGTCTGCCACATAGCACTCCACATCGAGCGTCAGCGCACCGCCGTAGATGAAGGCGTCCCGGTCGTGCAGCGTGGAGCCGTCATGCAGCACTTTTTTACCCCAATTCACCGATTCATATCCGGCGAGAGCCGAAGCCCCGGCATAGACAAACACGATTTTTCGGGCATCCGACAGTATCTTGAAGTAATAGCCGCCCTCCGCCGTGAACTGCGCCACGGGTATCTTGGTGTCCTTGTAGGGGTTGTTCTTCAGTAGGTATTCGCCACCGAACACCCACTTGTTCCCTTTCTTTGTGTAGGTGGAGAGTGCCGCCCCGAAGCTGTACCCGCCGTTCTTGCCACCGGGATTGAAGCCGTCCGCCATGTTCGCCCTTACCTCGATGCCCTGCATCTTCGGCAGGCATCGCTGGGCGTGCGCCTGCCCCGTGAAAAGGGCAAGCGACGCGATGATTGTTGCGATGTACTTTCTCATGGTCAGCGCACTTGAAGTTCGTTGATGGTATTGGCGCGTACCAAATCCTCGTTCTCAATCACGAAGGATTGGTGACGGCCGCCGTTCTTCTCGTTCAACTCCACCACGAGGCACTTGTCGTCGGGGATGGTGAACTTCGCCATCGTGAAGACCGTGCGCTCACTCTTCTTGCCCGGCACGAGTGTGGCGTAGTTCTGCGCACGGAGCGGCAGGATGATCTGCTCCTGCACGGCGATACGCTTCGCCACCTTCTTGTCCACGATTTTCCAAGTGATGTAGTCCACATCGAAAGGCACGTTACTCTGGTTCTTTATCTCCGTGTGGAAGTAGAGCAAGTCGTTGTGCGTGTAGATGCCTTTCAAAAGGTACTGGATGCCGAAACGCTTGCAGCCGATATGCTTCACCTCGCGCTTGTTCTGCTTGTGGATGGACTTCATGATAAGGCGTACCAGCATCGGGCTTTCGCTGCCTAATTCTTTCAGATAGATTTCCTGCGCGTTGTTCGGACGGTTCACCGTGCTGCCGTCATGGATGAAGTCGCACATCTCCACGTTGAGCAACAGCGGTTCGGCGGCATACTTCACGTTGAAGGTGTAGAAACTTCCGTCCTCGGTGATTACGGACATATTGGTTTCGTTGGGGAAATTCCGCACGGTAGCCTTCACGCGAATGATGTTCTCGGCTCCATCGGCTTTTCCGGCAATCAGGTCGGGCGAGCCTAAATCGACGTAGCGCACCTCCGCCGGAAAAATGACGTGGACGGTCTTGTCGTAGGTCACTTCCAGACCGTGCGGCGGTATCATGCGGTCGAAGGTCAGCTTGCGCGACAGACCGTGATACAGGTCGCCGTCCGCCTCCTTCTGCGGATAGACCTCTTTTGTCAAGGTCGGCTGTTCATTACTTCCGTTGTTCTGTTCAACGGTTACATTCTCCTGCGCGTTGGCAGATGCGATGCCCATAGCGAGGGCAAACATGATGATTACTTTTCTCATTACTTTTGGATTTTAGTGGTAAATATTTTTTGATTGATTGTTGTTTTCAGTCCTTTTCCTGATAGAGCATGACCCTGTATCCGGCTTTCAGATGCACCTTGACGGTTCGCATCTTCTTGGCGATATACTGGCTCGTGCCTTGTATCAGCCCCTTGCCCAAGTCGGAGGCGAGTTGCGCCCCGGCGTTGGTGGAGATGTTGATGCTGCTCCCTAACGAGCCGCCCATGTTGGCGGCGACCTCCCTGACGGCGTTCATCTCCATCGAGTTCGGGATGAAGATGCCGGACTGTCCGTCTGTGTCATAGACCGCAAGTTCCACGGGGATAATCGTGCCGTCGTATTCCAGCGAGGTGATCCCGATGTCGAGCCGCTCTCCCTGTATCTTTCCCGTGCCGACCACCACCGCATTGCGGGGGATTGTCCTGCCCGCCACCGCCATCGGTTCCAGCAGGCGGAGCCTTACCGTCTGCCCGTCCGTCACGCTCTGCGCTCCATGCACACACGCCGGGATGGTGTTCCTGTCCGATACCTCCGCCGTGCCGACAGCCGTGTTGAAATTCCGGTTGCGCTCCTGCGAGAAGGTGGCGACAAACTCCGCGTTGCTCATGGGCTGTGATAGTGAGGAAACCACTTGATGCTCCACCTTTTTGATAGGCATTGCCGTGTTCTTCTTTCCTTTCTGTACGGTGGCAGGCTCTGCCGACTGTTCCGCTGATGGTTGTCTGCCGTTCTGACCGCCCATATACTTTGCAGCCAGTTCGTAGGACTTTTCCATAAGTGCCACTTGGTCGTCCACGGCATTTGCCTTGCCTTTCTCGCTCTCAAGTTCCGATTCCAGCGAGGTGATGCGCTCCAACAGTTCTTCCATCTCGAAGTTGTCCTCCTTCGGCTGTTCATAGAAGTTGCCGAGTGTGGCGTTCAGGTCACGGTAGGCGGCAGCGGAGGATCGGATGGTCTGCGGCGTGGCTGGCTGTGCCGTTTCCTCCTTGCCGCCCGGATTGGCGAGGTCGAAGTCCTTTCCGTCCTCCATCTGCGCCACCTCACGGTCGAACATATCGCCCAACTGCCCGATGGCACGGTTGCGGCTCTCCAACCGCTCTTCCATCTCCCCATGCTCGTAGGCTTTCAGCTTGTCGCCGATAATCAGCCTGTTCTCCTTGTCAGCATCGGGCATCTCGGTGTTGTAGCCGTCCGTTCCCGGTTTCTGTTCCTTACCGGTGGACGGGGCGAATATCAGCCACATCGCCCCGATGAACACCAGCACCATAGCAGGCAGGACTATCATCTTCTGCCGTTTCAGCCGTTGCGCCTCGGTCAGCGGTTCGCGCTCCTTTTTCGGTTTTCCAGCATCGGGAGCGGCTTTGTTCTCTTTCGTCGGTTCATTCTTCTTCTGTTCCATATAAATAAGGTATTAAGTGATTGTCTGTTTCTGCCGGGGTCGGCAGTTCCACCTGTCCGGCGTGTCCCGTTTCCATGCGTGAGCCGTCGTTTCTGCCGATGTCATAGACGGCTCTGCCGAAGGTGTAGAGGGCAAGCACCGCGAAGGCGGCAAGCATCCCCAGCACGATGCGGCGGCGTGTTTCCGGCGGCAAACCGTCAAGATAGCCTTTGACTTTTGCCACGATTTGTTTTCTCTTGTCTTGAAGTTTCCGTTTCATAATCCGTTACCTTTTGATTGTCTGTAAATCTTTGTTCTCGATGATGGTGAACCCCTCGATGGTGAAGCCGTTGGGGTTGTCGTCCGACCGTGAGGCGTTCAGCAGGCGACAGGTGGTCACGAGGCTGCGCTCGGTGACGTTGCTCTGCCGGATGATTTTCTGCGTGGCGTAGGTCACGGCGCGGTAGGGATAGGCGTTGAAGTCGCACACCACGCTGTCCACCTTCAGCACTTGGTTGATGTTCCCGGCGATGACGCGGTTGTAGTACCCCTTCTCGGCGAAGTCCGAATAATAGTGGTACACGCTCTTGTCCGCCAGCAGCAACGCACGCTTAACGTTGTGTTCAATCGCGCTCTTTTCGGGCGAGAGCGTGAAGAACAGCTCGTGGAAGCGGCGTATATGCTCCCGTGCCTCCGCCGGACGGTTCTGCGACAGGTCCTGCGACAGCGCGAGCATCAGCGACTTGCCGTTGTCCAGCACATAGATCTTCTCCCGTTGCTTCTCGGCGAAGCGGTAGGAACTCCATACGCTCCACACCGTCACCACGGCGCACAACGAGAGGAAGACGATACCAAACAGGCGTATCTGCCTGAACGACGATTCGATGTTTCTGAGTGATTTGAATTCCATTTTACTTTTTCCGTTTTATGATTACACATTGGTTATTTCAGCAGCTTGCCGATGCGACCGACCGCGTTTCCTGCCGTTGCCCCGGCGACTCCGCCCGCCATGCCCCCGGCGCGTCCCGCCATCTGGTTCATGGTGCGGTTGTAGCTGCCCATGCCTCCGGCTTGGATGATCCAGCCCGCCACGGTGGGGATGGTGAAGTAGCCGATGATGCCGATGCAGAGGAACACGATATACACCCCGTCGCTCGAATCCAGCGAGAAGTTCGGGTCAGCCTGCATCCGCTCAATGTCGCTTTGCAGCATCAGCACCTGTATCTTAGCCAGTATGGTGCTGAACATATCCGATACCGGAAGCCACAGATAGACCTGTATGTAGCGGCATATCCACTGCGTGAGCGTGCTTTGGAAGCCGTCCCACACCGATATGGCGAAGGCTATCGGACCGAGTATCGCCAGCACCACGAGGAAGAAGGTGCGGACGGTGTCTATCACGAGGGCGGCGGCTTGGAACAGCAGCTCCAGTATCTCGCGGAAGAAGTCGCGGATGCCCTTCTTCATGCTGTACATACCACGGTCGATATACATCCCCGCCATCGTCACCATGTCGGCGGGCGACCAGCCGAGTTCCTCCAGCTGTTTGTCAAACTCCTCGTTGGACACAAGGTAGGCGGTTTCGGGGTTGCGCATCATCGCCTCGTATTCCAGTTTGTCCTTCTGCTGCCGGTAGGTGTTCATGTCGAGCGTTTCCGCCTCCAGCATCTTCGCCGTGCCTTGCACCACGGGCGAGAGGATGCTGTTTATCGTGCCAAGCACCACCGTGGGGAAGAACATGATGCAAAGACCTATTGCAAAAGGACGGAGCATCGGGAACACGTCTATCGGTTCGGCTCTCGCCAGCGACTGCCATACACGGTAGGCGACGTAGAACAACGCGCCCAGCCCGGCGATGCCTTTCGCCACGCCCGCCATGTCCTCGCACAGCGGCATCATCTGCTCATAGAGCGAGCGGAGTATCTGGTGAAGGTTGTCGAACTCCATAGGCTACCAGTATCTTTCGTTCATGTTCCCGTACAGCCCCATGATGCGGTCGAGGTCGTTTTTCTTCTTCGCGCGGAGGTAGCTCACCGATATGTTCTTGTTGGTGTAGTACGATACCAAGTTTCGGTATCGCCGCATCTTCGAGTGGCAGCGTTCCACCACGTCCATGCGCTCCTTGTCGGTCATGGAGAGCGTGGTGATGTTCACCACGTTTTTCAGTTCGGTCAGCACATCGTTACTCTCTTCCAACAGCTTCGTGTAGCCGAAGGCGATGGCTCCTAATTCCTCCACCGTGAAGTTGTCGTCACGCATCATCCGCTGGAAGTTGGTCACATAGATGTCGGTGATGTCGCCCACCATCAGGATGGTCTGCTGCACCTTGCGGGCATCCCGGACAAGGTTGTTCACCGATTTCAGAGCGTCGTAATACTTCTTGCCCTGCTCATAAATCTTTACGGTTTCCTGAAAGTTCTTCACCATGTTCTGAGCCGTCGTAGAGGTATGCACCACGTTCTTGGAGGTGTTCACGATGCTCTGCGCGATGTTGGACGGGTCTATCACCGCCCACTGTGCGCTTGCCCTGCCTGCGAGAAGCAGGCACAGGAAGACAATCATTGTTGTTCTTGTTCTCATGTTACTTTGGATTTTAGTGGTTGTTGTTATTCTTCAATCGGGTTTTCCGGCTGTGGCTTCACCCGTACATAGTCCCCGTTGGGCGAGAAGGTCAGCACGTCGGTAGCCTCGTTGTAGGATACGTCGATGCGGAAGCCTGTGTTCATGAACAGGTTGCCGTTCTCTTCCTGCAAGAGATAGGTTTCCGGTTTCAGCTTGCGGCGCAGACCGCTCCGGCGGAACACCGTCACCTTGTAGGCTTCGCCCTCCTTGTAGATAAGCACGTCGGGCTTCCCCTCCACGCTCTCCCAGTTCCCGCACAACATATCGCGGCGGTTTTCCTCCACGTCACAGGATTGCAGCATCACGACCGCCAATCCGATCAGACATTTGCTGACTTGCAGCATTTTCACTTTTGATAAACTCATACGCATTTTTGTTTTTAGTTGGTGATTAATGATTAACTGTTGTTTCTCCGCCTTTCGGCAAGCTGCCGGATGGCGGCTTCGATGTCGCCGCCCAACTTCTCCGCCAGACGGTAAACCTCCACTTTCTCCGTTTCCTCGGTGGTGTACGCGTAGGCTAAGCACCCAGTGCCTTGTCATATTTCTATGATAGGTTTCCGAGTACTCGCCTCCGAACCGGACTTACAAGTCTCCCTGTATCCGGCTCTCCACTAATTAATTCAGTCTGATTCTTCGGTCGGGGTCTATCTTTGCATGACACTTTGAGCAGACAGCCAAAGTTTTTCGTCTCCGGGCTATCATTCTCTTTTCCCAGTCGGATTTACCTTTCAGGTCTTTAAGTTTGCGAACGTGATGCATTTCGAGTTTATCGGTAGCACCGCATAATTCGCAGACTTGGAGTTTCAGCCTTTCCATAAGGTTGTTACGTCCACCTGTTATGGAAACTGTCCGTGGAATAGTGTCACAGTAAATATTCCCTGCAACCTTTTTGCGTTTGAAACCATCATGATAAAATGATTGGTAAAGTGTCTTACCCTTGCTATTTTCATATGCCACTTGGAAAACCTTGTTCTTTTTATATTTCAGAAGTATTTTCTTTACAGATGATTTGTATTTGTTCGCAAATACCTTATACATGCTGTATGACATAATGTGATAGAAAGAATTGATGACATAGCTATTATTGGCTATTGAGTAGTAATTATAGAACCCTCGGATTTCGGCATTGAACTGACTGACTATTTCCAAGTCATCCAAGTTCAGCATGTACGTTCTGACGATGGACTTCCAAGCCTCTTTGCCATTGACAACCGCTATTCTTGCGACCTTATAATCAAAGAGTTTCTTCCGCATCGTTTCAAAATTCAGGTACAAGACAGGCTTGTGTCCGAATGCTCTAACCGTTCTACCGAACTTATCTTTGCGTAAATCATTACACCTGCGGATAAATACGTCATATCCGAGAAATTTCGCTGGTTTTTGCGCATTGGTTATCAGTGTCTTTTCGTCTGACAGTTCCAGTTTAAGAGCTTCATTCAAATAGTTCTTAATATCCTCTTTTACTGTTTTGCAGTCTTCCAGACTACCGGTAATTCCAATCAGAAAATCATCTGCGTATCTCACATATTTTAACCGTTTGATACTGCTGTCCATTTCATTACGTGCCGGATAGTTGTTCCGTTCTTCTCGTAGCCGCTTAATTTCAGCGGTCATCTGTTCCTTTACCTTTACATCTTTCTCATTCTTTAGTTTCTTTGCCAGTCGGTATCTCCGCTGTTCGTAGAGCTTGTATCGGGCATCGCCTTTTCTCGTTACCCCTTTATTAAACCGATTGGTGTATTCCTTGATGTACTTGTCGAACTTGTCAAGGTAGATATTAGCCAGTATTGGGCTGATAATCCCGCCTTGTGGAGTTCCACTGTACGTTCTATGAAATACCCAGTCTTCCACATATCCGGCATTCAGGAACTTTCGGATAAGCCGCAAAAATCTTTCGTCAGCGATACGTTCCCGAAGAATATTAATCAATACGTCATGATTGATATTGTCGAAGAATCCTTTAATATCGCCTTCAATGAACCATTTCACGGCAGTGAATGTCTTTTGTATATCTATAAGAGCAGTATGACAACTTCGTTTGGGACGAAATCCATGTGAAGTATGTTCAAAACTGCCCTCATAGATTGCTTCAAGTATCATTCTAACTACTTCCTGTACCAGTTTATCATCAAAAGAGGGTATGCCAAGCGGACGTTTTTTCCCGTTTTTCTTAGGTATGTACGTCCTTTTGGACGGATTAGGCTGATAAGTCTCATTTTTGAGACTATCAATCAATTGTTCAACTCGGTCAATGCTCATTCCATCAATGGTTTTACCATCGGCTCCTGCCGTCATGTTGCCTGTCTTGCTGTAAATATTCTGATAGGCTACATAAAACATTTCTTCGTTAAACAGCACTCTATACAGCCGCTCAAACTTATAATTCAAGTTACCGCTGTGTTTACTCAGACTGTTCAACACATTTTCTGGATTTCTCATGTCTCTCACATCTTCCTTTAAATTGTTAAACTTAATTAGCTGCTCCCCTTCGCCATGTACAGGGCGTTACCCTGCTCAGACTACTATGGAAGCTCCGTTGCCATGCCGGATATTCAGGGGCAGACCCCATAGCCCTACAACTGGCTTTCCGGTTTAGGCAATCCCCGTTTAGAAATTTGACGACTATTTGGCTCGATAGATTGTCGGATACGACTTTCGTCCTTTACTACTTATGGTAGTTGCCTTGCGGTAAGTTTATGCTACTCCTGCTACCTGTCATCAGTGTAGTACCGCAACATAACGGTATAATTCCGAAGAATTATTCAACTGTCTTCCGTCATTGCCCAAGATAAGACTGCTCGGACTATCGTTCAACCAATGCAGGCTTTATCCTTATATCTATCATTTTAACTTGCCATTCGGTCGCAGCCTGACAGTTGGCTGACTTATGGCTTTACCAACGTGCTATGTTCCCTTGTGGGGTTTTCCCCTCCGGTTAGCGGTTGTTAATGGACATTTTAAACACTTGCCCAGTCGCTTGCCAAAGCGACATTCGTCAAATTCCCTTTACGGGCGCACCAGATACTCTTCAGCACTGACCTCTGTGGCATAGACCGCCGACTGTGTGCCGCCCAAGCCTATCCACACCTCCTTGTAGAGCCGTGAAGGGTTGTTCGCCATGTTGATGGAGAGTATCTGCCCCTTCTCCTTTTCCGTCAGTCCGAGCAACGCCTGTATCTGGTCAAACTTGTTCATGTACTTGCGCTGGTCGAGAAGTATCTTGCAGTCGGAGTTGTTGATGATGCTCTCCTTGACCACGGGAGAGGAAATGATGTCGTCCACCTCCTGCGTCACCACGATCGCCTCGCCGTAATACTTCCTGACGGTCTTATACATATAGCGCAGATACTCAGCCATGTTCGCTGAAGAGAGAGCCTTCCAAGCCTCTTCCACGATGAGCTGTTTCCGCACCCCTTTCAGCCGTCGCATCTTGTTGATGAAAGCCTCCATGATGATGATTGTCACGATGGGGAATAACTCCTTGTTATCGCGGATGGAATCAATCTCGAAGACAATGAACCGCTTGTTCAGCAGGTCGATGTTCTCCGTGGAGTTGAGCAGGAAGTCGTAACGTCCGCCCCGGTAATACTGCCGCATGGTGGTAAGCATATTGTCGATGTTGAAGTCGGACTTCTCCACCTTGATGTCACGCTCAGCCAGCTCACGGCGGTAGTCGTCACGCATATACTCGTAGAAGGTGTTGAACGACGGCACGATGCTACGGTCGGTCTTGATGCGCTCGATGTAGGCACTCACGGCACTGCCCAGCTCTCCGCTCTCGGTCTTCGTCACCTTGTCGTCCTCCGACTTCCAGAGCGTCAGCAGCAAGGTCTTGATGCTGTCTTTCTTCTCCACGTCGAAGACGTAATCGTCGGTGTAGAACGGGTTGAAGCTGATGGGCTTTTCTTCCGTGTAGGTGAAATACACCCCGTCCTCGCCGCCCGTCTTGCGCTGTATCATCCCGCACAATCCCTGATAGGAGTTTCCTGTATCGACCAACACGACGTGCGTGCCTTGTTCGTAGTATTGGCGAACTAAGTGATTCATAAAGAAAGATTTGCCGCTGCCTGACGGTCCTAACACGAACTTGTTGCGGTTGGTCGTGATACCCCGCTTCATCGGCAGGTCGCTGATGTCAAGGTGCAGCGGCTTCCCCGTGAGCCTGTCCACCATCTTGATGCCGAAGGGTGATAGCGAACTGCGGTAGTTGGTTTCCTCCGTGAACAGGCACACCGCCTGTTCGATGAAGGTGTGGAAACTCTCTTCCGCCGGAAAGTCAGCCGCGTTGCCGGGTATCGCCGCCCAGTAGAGTGTCGGGCAGTCGATGGTGTTGTGGCGCGGCACGCACTCCATGCTCGCCAGCTGGCTTCCCACGTCGTTCCTTATGTGCTTCAGCTCTTCCGCGTCGTCGCTCCACGCCATGACATTGAAGTGCGCCCGTACTGAGGTCAGCCCGTAGGAATGGGCTTCGTTCAGGTATTGGTCTATCCACTCGCGGTTGATGCTGTTGCTCCTTGAGTAGCGGGACAGCGACTGCATATTGCGGGCGGACTTCTCGAACTTCTGCAAGGCTTCCTCGCTGTTGTCTATCAGCACATACTGGTTGTAGATGTGGTTGCAGGAGAGCAGCAGCCCCACGGGAGAGGCGAATGACAGGCGGCAGTCGCTCCGGTCGGTGGAGAGTTTCTCGTAACGGGTATCGGTTGCCACCTTGCCCGGCAGGTCTTCCGCATCGGAGAGGGTGTGCAGGCACAGGCGGTTGTCGCCGATGCGCATATCCCTTGCCGAAAGTTCGATGTCCTGCAAGGTGGTGTCGCCCTCCGGCATGAGCGAGAAGTAACGCTCAATCAGTCCGACGGACTTTTCCGTTCCCACAATCTCGTCGGTGGATAGGCGGCGCAGGCGGACAAGCCCGCTGTCGTTCATGATGCGCTCGAACTGTTCGCAGGCTTCCAAGAACTTGGTCGTGGTTTCCTTGTCCAGCTCCTTCGGGATGATATGCCCGCGGCACAGCGTGCTGAAGTTACTCTGCATCCGGTTACGCTCCTTCGTCGTCTTGGTCAGATAGAGGTAGCAGGTGTGTTTCAGGTACGGACGCTCGTTGAAGTGACGCTCGAAGGAACGGCTTAAAAAGCTCATGCCGTCCTTTTGCAGTTCCGGCATGTACTTCTCCTTGATGAAGTCGGGTAGGTCAGGGACATTACTGCCCCTTTCCCCCCTAAGAACCGTACGTGAGAGTTTCCCCTCATACGGCTCAAGCAACTCAATGCTTTTATTTCTACATAAAAGCCGGCTCATAATCCTCTGTTTTTAACTGGTAATAACTTCTGCGGCAACCGTCATGAAGAAGAAAACTATCCATTCGGTTATTTGTCAGCTGTTTTACGACACTCCAAGAGTGTTCGTTGTCTATCGGCTCACCACAGTAGGGACAGCAGCGTTGTTGTCTCTTCCAGAGATGCAGCAGTGATTTATACCCGTTGAGCGATTGGAGCATTTTGTAGGTTTCCCTGTGTTCAAAATATTCCTTCCACTGCGGGTCGTATGGGTTTGCATCCCCTTTGATTTTTACAAACCGCTTTATTTTGGTGTCGTACAGTCGTTTCAGCACGATTATACTTTCGGGTTTTCTCTTGTTGGGAGTGACCGCGAAAGTCCATTTACGGTTGTTAATCTTGTGGAAATACTTGTCAGCAACCCAATACTTCCCCTTTTTCGGGTGTCGGCGTTGTGCCCACTGCCATAACTTTTCGAAGATCAGTTTGTCAGCTTTCCTGAAAGTCTTGGATGATACGGAGTAGCGATAGTAATTCGCCCAACCCGTTATGATCGGGTTCAGTAGTCTTATCAGGGATTCCTGTTTTGCTCCCTTATGAGCTTCGATGGTTTCCCGGATTTTGACCATAAACCTTTTCAGACTCTCTTTTGACGGTTTTATCAGAAGTTTTCCGTTATACTTGCGAATGTTGTATCCGAGAAAATCGAATCCTTTGCCGATGTGAGTTATCTTCGTTTTTTCTTCTGACAGGGTAAGCCCCCTTGCATGGAGAAACTCACGAACAATAGGCAAGATCTCGTTTTGCAACAATTCCTTCGATGCTCCGGTGATTACAAAATCATCGGCGTACCGTATAAGGTGTACCTTGTAGCTGGTATAGACGCCCTTTTTACAGTGTGTCTTAAACCGTCTTTTCAGTACCGCCTCCAATCCGTCAAGGGTCATATTGGCAAGGGTCGGCGATATGATACCGCCTTGCGGCGTGCCTTCAACCGTCGGGAATAGCTCGGAGTTGTAAACAAAACCACTGTTCAGCCATTTGCGGAGCATCACTTTATCCATCGGGATATTATTCAGCAGCCATTCGTGGCTTATGTGGTCGAAACAGCCTTTGATGTCCCCTTCAAGTATCCATTCGGGCGATACGTCTTTTGCGAGTACACAGAAGCATTGTTCCCTTGCATCGAACGTGCTTCGTTCCTTGCGGAACCCGTAGGAGTTGTTGTCGGCTGTCGTTTCAGCTACCGGCTCCAATGCCATCAGATACAGCGCCTGCATAGCCCTGTCTTTCATGGTAGGAATACCCAACGGCCGTTGTTTGCCGTTCTTTTTGCTGATATAGACCCGTTTCAACGGTTGGGGATTGTATCCCCTGCGTTTCAGTTCGCTGATTGCCTGAAACTTCGCTTTTGGGGTTTTCCATAATACACGGTCAACCCCTGCTGTCTTTTTACCTTTGTTAGAGGTCACCCGCTTTACGGCCAATGCTTTGGCGTAAAACGAATGCGTTAGCATCCACTGTAAAGCTTTCACTTTACCGTATCTGCCTTCTTTTTGAGCCTTTACAATACGTGCTTGTAGCTTTTTAACCGCAATTTCGCACCGGAGCCAGTCTATGCTGTCCCAAGCGTTCGATTTTCGGTCAGTCGATGCACACGAAATTTCTAATTCGTTCATTTGCGTTTCAACTTTAAAAAGTTCTAAAAGTTTCTTGTAAAGAGTCACCATGCGGAAGTCTGCCCGCTTTCGCGTAGGGTAACGTTGAAACCCCTATCCGCCCCATTACAGGACGGCATTCGCTTTTTCCGCATTCCTGTGCCTGCATCCCGTTCGGCCTTCCTTACGGTCGGCTTACCTGTTTTCGTAGGAGAGATACAGGTTTTCCATGTTCCGTGTAAGTGACAAAGAGAATGGGTTAGAATCTGTCATTCCGCCGGCAGCAGTGTGGTTCGTGTAACCCCAGACTGGAGAGGGTTATCCTCGCTGCACCCGTTTCCGGGCTTGAGCCTGTCAGTATCGTTTGGCTCATTCAAACTAACGACGTTTAGCGACAGTTCACATGTGTTATTCATACCATTCAAGCCAAGCTCCCGCGCCGTCTGATACTGACGACGATTGTTTTCCCCTCACGGTTCAAACTGCCCCTTTCGGGCGGGCTACCTTGTCTGGGCAGCTTAATACAATTAAGGTGCATCTGCCCATAGGCTACTGCTGACGAAACAGCAGGTTTAATCTTTGTTTTATGTCATACTCGATGACTTAAATTATTTGTTAAACAATCACTTACACGACATCATGTCGCACCCAGTCCTGCTTGTGGACGACGGAGTAGTCCGGCAGCACCTTGATCGCCTTGCACCAGTAGCCGTGGACAGCCTCGTACTCTGCGCCCGTCACGGTGTAAAGCTCCGGCAGTTCCACCTCGAAAGCCACCGTGATGTCGGCGTCCTTTGAGATGATGCAGCCATGCTCCACCGCAAGCAGGGGGAACTTGTTTTCCAGTGTTGTCATTTTCGATGTATTCCTCATTGTCTTTCTTCCTTTCGTTGTCGTTTGAACAGTCGGGTTATCCGCCGCCGGTTGATAAGGTATCGGGGATGGCTCCGTGCCGCTCCCAGTTTCATCAGCCCGTGTTCGCCGTACCGGGCGTTCAGCGCGAAGGTCTGCCACACAAGGAGGGAGGACGATGCCGCGCCGAAGCCGATACATATCCATTGGTCGATACCGACCATATAGAGGATGATGAACAGGACGAAGAGAGCAAGCAGACCTCCGCAGAAGATGAAGAGGTACTGAGCCTTCAAGCCCTTGAACTCTACCGGACGGCCGATACCCTTGTTTACCGGGTATTCAGCCATACGTTGTTTATTAAAGGAAGAATGAGCGCAGGATGGTGGCGGCAACAATCAGGAAGATGCACGCGCCGAACCACGAGGCGGCTGTCTTGCTGGTGTCGGGGTCGCCCGATGAAAACTTGCCATAGACTTTCACGCCCCCGATAAGCCCGACGACCGCGCCGATGGCGTATATCAGTTTCGTGCCGGGGTCGAAATAGGAACTCACCATAGAGGTGGCTTCGTTGATGCCCGCGATGCCGTTTCCCTGCGCGAAGGCGGAGGCGGTTGCGGCGATGATGAGTGCCGCAGAGAGGATTGCTTTTCTGTTTTTCAAAATGTTCTTGTTCATAAACTGTTCTTTTTTGTGCCGTCGAAAGGGTGGATGGTCCTTTGTCGGGCGGTTGATACTCTGTTACTTTACTTTGGTTTAGTGGTCGCCCGTTTGTTTCCACGGACTTGGGCTGTCCGTTGCAGACCGGATGCGCCTTGCGCTTCCTCGCCGCGTGGGTTGATGTCATTCTTTCATGTCCTTTCCTTTTTCTGTCGTCACACATAGTTGCGGATGTCGAACTCCTCGATGTTGTCCGGCACGACGAACACCTTTTTAGGCTTTTTCATCCGTATTTCGATAAGCCCCCTGATACGGATGCCTATCTCCGAAGAGCCTTCCATCATTTTATCGTACAGCTCCGTGCCTTCCATGTCGGTGAACACCTTTGCCGCCTTTTCACGTTCCGCCTGTGTCGCGTCCGGGTTCTTGGCGGTCTTGCAGGCATCGTCAATCTCGTCAAAGCTGTTGCCCGAAGCCTGTGGTGTATCCGAAGCGTCCTCCTCCGGTTCATCCTCGCCGAACTCCAGTTCCTCCGGCGGTATGCTCGTGAATGTTTCATCGAGTTTTTCCTCCGGGACTTGCGCTGTCGGTGAGGCGGTTTCCGTGTTTCCGTCGTCAAAAGTAGTGTCTTCCGCCGACAACTCAATGCCTTTTTCCGAAGTGGCGGCTTGTTGCGTCGGTATGGCAGCGGTTGTCCGGGTTGAAGCCATCCTGAAACGGCTCTTGCCGATGATGTCCGCATTTTCCGCAGGGGCTTCCTCTTGCGCTGTTTCCTGCTTTATCTCCGTGCTGCCCGACGACCGCCACAATCCGGCGATGCCCTTGAAGAAGCGGACAATCCGCGTGTCCATGATGCGCTCGTAAAGGAGCAGGAACAGGAACCACAGGTTGCAGCCGACCGATACCGTCAGCAGAATGTCTGTTATGCTTATTGTTTCATTCATACGCTTCCTGTCTGGGTTAAAATACCGGGTTGTAATTCTTGGCGTAAAGGCTTCTTATGGCATCCTCGCACTGGTCGAAATGCTGGGTCAGCACATGGTCGATGTAGGCGGACAGGGTGAGCCTGTCATGCCCGATTACGCGGATGATGCGCATGATGCGGTCGTGGTACTCCGGGCGCACATACGCCATCTTTCCCGCTCGCGCCTTCACTTCGGGTTCACGGATGAACAGACGCTCATAGTCTTTCTCACTGCATTTGCAGATTTCCGTGGCAAGCGATATGATTTCCACGCTCGTCTGCATTTGGGCAACCATGCCCTTGCCGTCTTGCTGCGGCACTCTTCTTTTTTTGTTCTTTTCCTTTTTCATGTCAGATTAAATCTTCCCGTTGTTTTTTATACAGTTCGTTAATTCTCTCCTTGTGCTGCTCCAGATGCTGACGCAGCACGGTATCCACATAGCCGCCTACCGAGATTTCACCTCCGGCGATGTCGTTCACGATTCTGAGGATTTTGCCGTGGACATCGCGGCTGATATAGACACACTGGCGGGTCTTTATCTCGTTGCGGCGCAGGAACAGCTCGTTATAGTCCTCGTCCTGCCTTTTCCGGCGGTTGCCTTCCCTCTGCGCTTTTTCCCGTGTGGCGGGTTGCGCAGGAGGCGGTTCCGGTGCGGCGGTGCTTTCTTCGGTCGGTACGGCTGCGGGGACTTCCTGCGTGGGGCGTGCCACCTCCTGAGTGCGTCGCCCGATGGAGGCTAACAACAGTTCCTCGTCGATGCCTTCCGTGTTCACTTTCCTGCTGCCCATGCTCACTGCGGTCTGATGATGTCGCTTATCTCTTCGGAAAACTCACGGATGCCGCTCCCTTTCAACAGTGCCGTGTCCATCGGGAAGATGGTGGAGCGGAACACGCTCCTGCGCTCTTCCGAAAGGTCGCGGCGGAACTTCTTGCTGTCGGGCAGACGGGTGGAAAGCACCGGGAAGCCCATTTCGGCGATCACTTCCTCGTAGATGCCGTACAGGTCGTTCCTCTCCCTGCCGTCCACCATCGTCCAGAACAGATAAAACCCCTTTGTTTTCGCCTGTCCGGTCGTCATCAGCCTGTCGCGGAACATCGTGACGAATTTCAGGGTACTCTCCACGACAAAGCGGTCGGCACTCAGCGGAGTGAAGATGTAGTCCATCTGCGAGAGCGTCTTTATCACGCCGTTGCTTCGGAGTGTGCCGGGCATATCGAAGAACACCACATCGGGTTTCACATCTTCGGTGGCGATCATCCTCTCGGCATCGTCGAGGGCGTCCACCGCGTTGCTCTTGACGATGGTGTAGGCGTTCTTCTTGATTTTGCGGAAATGGTCGCAGGCAAGAGCCTTGAAGTAGGTGCTGCTGTCAATCAGCCCCGTTTCGTGTTCACGCAGCCCGTGGATGCTGTGCTGGGGGTCGTCGCAGTCCACGACGGCGACATTGTAGCCTTTCACGTTGTGCAGGTAGCTGGCGGCAAGTGCCGTGACGGTGGATTTGCCGATACCACCTTTCTGTGTTGCGAATGCAACGAAGATTTCCTTACTCATAGTTCTATACATTTTATTTGTTGATGATTTGTTTTTCTGTTTCCATGCGGATTTGGCTGTCGCACCATCCGCTTCCTTGACTACACGCGCAGGCGGGTCGTCGCGTATCCGGTTCTGTGGTGAAGCGGTGCGGCGGACAAGTGATGAATGACGACATTGCGTCATGAAGTCATTGAATCCATACGTCACCGAATTGTCGGAGAACCGGGTTTCCGACGGTTCGGACATCCGCTTCGGCAAGTATCCGCAGAAGCGGGTTTCCGGGTATTTTAAGGTTCCTTTTCTCATATCTTCAAATCGTTCGTTTCTTGAATCATGCTGCAAATAAACAAGTATATTCTGGAACTTGTATCACTTCTCCGGCAAGTGGCAGCACGTTGCGCTGGTTGGCAGTCATTGACCGGGTCAAGCATCTGTCCGATACCGCGTTAAGGGTGTAACTTTGCCCCCGGACAGCAGGGTTCGCCGATAGTGGCGCAGCCGGAGTCCTGAAAGGTATCTTTTCCATCCGTCCCCTGACGGATTTTTATGTTCACCTGAACATAGCAAGATGTCTTTTCAGCCGCTCAAAATATTTTGAGCAGCCACGAAAAGCACTTGCCCTTGCAGGGGGCGGGCTTCCCCTCCGAAGTCGGGCAGCCTTTCAGACCTACGGTGTATGTGCCTTGAAGCGGCGGCTTATGCCGTCAATCCGCTAAATCCAAAGTAATATGAAAGAGAAAAGGAAAAGTAAAGCAGGGAGAAATCCCAAACTTGATCCGGCGGTGTACCGCTACACCGTCCGTTTCAACGAGGAGGAACACAACCGTTTCCTCGCCATGTTCGGAAAATCGGGTGTCTATGCACGGTCGGTTTTCCTCAAAGCGCACTTCTTCGGACAGCCGTTCAAGGTGCTGAAGGTGGACAAGACGCTGGTGGACTACTACACCAAGTTGTCGGATTTTCACGCGCAGTTCCGCGCCGTGGGTACAAATTACAACCAAGTCGTGAAGGAACTGAGGCTGCATTTCTCCGAGAAAAAGGCGATGGCGTTGCTCTACAAACTGGAGCAGCACACCATCGAACTCGTGAAACTGAGCCGTCAGATTGTGGAACTTTCAAGGGAACTGAAGGAGCAGCGAGAGCAGAGCCAAACTTGTTTGGACTCTGCCGAGTCGCGTTTGAAGAAGAGTGAAACTCAAATGGAGGCGAAATGGTCGCAAAAATCAGTGTAGGCAGCTCTTTGTATGGCGCAATCGCCTACAACGGTGAGAAGATTAACGAGGCGCAAGGGAGGTTGCTCACCACCAACCGCATCTACAATGACGGTTCGGGAACGGTGGACATCAACAAGGCGATGGAGGGCTTCCGTACCTTCCTGCCGCCGCAGATGAAGGTGGAGAAGCCGGTGATGCATATCTCGTTAAATCCGCACCCGGAAGATGTGCTGACCGATATGGAGTTGCAGAATATCGCCCGCGAGTATCTTGAAAAACTCGGCTTCGGCAACCAGCCTTATCTTGTTTTCAAGCACGAGGACATCGGCCGTCACCACCTGCACATCGTGACGGTCAATGTGGACGAGAACGGGAAACGGCTCAACCGTGATTTCCTTTACCGTCGCAGCGACCGTATCCGCAAGGAACTGGAACAGAAGTACGGCTTGCATCCGGCTGAGCGTAAAAATCCGAGATTGGAAAACCCGTTGCGCAAGGTGGACGCTTCGGCAGGCGATGTGAAGAAGCAGGTGGGCAATACCTTGAAGGCTCTGAACGGGCAGTACCGTTTTCAGACGATGGGCGAATACCGTGCGCTCCTTTCCCTCTATAACCTGACGGTGGAGGAAGCGAGGGGCAACGTGCGCGGACGGGAATATCACGGGCTGGTCTATTCCGTCACGGACGACAAGGGCGACAAGGTGGGCAACCCGTTCAAGTCCTCGCTTTTCGGGAAGTCCGCAGGCTATGAAGCCGTGCAGAATAAGTTTGCCCGTTCCAAGCTGGAGATTAAGGACAGGAAACTCGCCGACATGACGAAACGCACTGTCCTTTCCGTGCTGCAAGGCACTTATGACAAGGACAAGTTTGTGTCCCGGCTCAAAGAAAAGGGCATCGACACCGTGTTGCGTCATACGGAGGAAGGGCGCATCTATGGGGCTACCTTCATCGACCACCGCACGGGATGCGTGTTGAACGGCTCGCGCATGGGCAAGGAACTCTCGGCGAATGCCTTGCAGGAACACTTCACTCTGCCATACGCGGGACAGCCGCCGATACCGCTATCCATTCCGGTGGATGCAGCGGACGACACGCACAAGGCACACGGTCAGACCGCATACGACCGTGAAGACGTGTCGGGCGGTATGGGCTTGCTCAATCCCGAAGGTCCGGCGACCAATGCCGAGGAAGAGGCTTTCATCCGGGCGATGCAGCGCAGAAAGAAGAAAAAGCGCAAGGGCTTGGGTATGTAATCGGAGTATCAACAATCAAAAAATCAATGTATGTCACAACAAGAAGACGATTTGAGGGCATTGGCAAAAATCATGGATTTTCTGCGTGCCGTGAGTATTATTTTAGTGGTAATGAACGTGTATTGGTTCTGCTATGAAGCCATCCGGCTGTGGGGCGTGGACATCGGCGTGGTGGACAGGATACTGATGAACTTCGACCGCACGGCGGGGCTGTTCCATTCCATCCTCTACACGAAGTTGTTTGCCGTCCTGCTGCTTGCCTTGTCATGTCTGGGAACGAAGGGCGTCAAGGGTGAGAAAGTCACTTGGCGGAAAATCTGGACGGCAATCGCCGCCGGGTTCGTACTGTTCTTTCTGAACTGGTGGATACTGGCTCTGCCGCTTCCGGTTGAAGCGGTCACGGCTCTGTATATCCTGACCATCGGCACGGGATATGTCTGCCTTTTGATGGGCGGTCTGTGGATGAGCCGCCTGTTGAAACATAATCTGATGGACGATGTTTTCAACAACGAGAACGAGAGTTTCATGCAGGAAACGAGGCTCATCGAAAGCGAGTATTCGGTCAATCTGCCCACTCGCTTCTATTACAAGAAGCGTTGGAACAACGGCTGGATTAATGTAGTTAATCCCTTCCGTGCGTCCATCGTGTTGGGTACACCGGGCAGCGGCAAGTCATACGCCGTTGTGAACAGCTTTATCAAGCAACAGATTGAGAAGGGCTTTTCGATGTATTGTTATGATTTCAAATATCCCGACCTCTCGACCATCGCCTATAACCACTTGATGAACAATCCTGACGGCTACAAGGTGAAGCCGAAGTTCTATGTGATCAACTTCGACGACCCGCGACGCTCACACCGTTGCAATCCCATTCACCCGGATTTCATGGAGGATATTACGGACGCTTACGAGAGTGCCTACACCATTATGCTCAACCTCAATAAGACGTGGGTGCAGAAGCAGGGCGACTTCTTTGTGGAATCACCGATTATTTTGTTTGCCAGCATTATCTGGTATCTCAAAATCTACAAGAACGGGAAGTATTGCACGTTTCCCCATGCCATTGAACTACTCAACCGCCGCTATGAGGATATTTTTCCGATTTTATCCTCCTATCCCGAACTGGAAAACTACCTTTCCCCGTTCATGGATGCATGGCTTGGAGGGGCGGCTGAGCAGCTTCAAGGGCAGATAGCATCGGCGAAAATCCCTCTTTCGAGGATGATTTCCCCGCAGCTCTATTGGGTGATGTCGGACAGCGAGTTTACGCTGGACATCAACAATCCCGAAGAGCCGAAAATCCTCTGCGTGGGTAACAATCCCGACCGCCAGAACATCTACGGGGCGGCTCTTGGTCTGTATAACTCCCGTATTGTGAAACTCATTAACAAGAAGGGGATGTTGAAGTCGTCGGTTATCATAGACGAGCTACCGACGATATACTTCAAGGGGCTGGACAACCTCATTGCCACCGCGCGAAGCAACAAGGTTGCCGTGTGTCTGGGATTTCAGGATTTCAGCCAGTTGGTGCGTGACTACGGGGACAAGGAGGCGCGTGTTGTCATGAACACTGTCGGCAACATCTTCTCCGGTCAGGTGGTCGGGGAAACCGCCAAGACGCTCTCCGAGCGGTTCGGTAAGGTGTTGCAGAAACGGCAGTCCATTTCCATCAACCGGCAGGACGTTTCCACCTCTATCAACACGCAGATGGACGCGCTCATACCGCCGAGCAAGATTTCCGGGCTTACGCAGGGGATGTTTGTCGGTTCGGTGTCCGACAACTTCAACGAGCGCATCGAGCAGAAGATTTTTCACTGTGAGATTGTGGTGGATGCAGAGAAGGTGAAGCGGGAGGAAAGTGCCTACAAGAAAATCCCCGTCATTACCGATTTCACGGACGAGGACGGCAACGACCGCATGAAGGAAACGGTGCAGGAAAATTACCGACGCATCAAGGAAGAGGTGAAGCAGATTGTTCAGGAGGAACTGGAGCGTATCGCCAACGATGATAACCTGAAACATCTGTTGCAGCAGAAGTAGCCCATTGGCAATAATGGAAACAAGCGGAACAAGTTTCAAAACCTGTCCCGCTTGTTTTTTTGATGTCATTTTCTCATGCGTTCCAGCTCTTCATCGCGCAGCATTCTCTCGTTCAGTTTCTCCTGCATCTTGTCGAGGAAATAGGTACGGCTTTCGTTTTTCCGACGTTTGATGTCGGTATAGAAGCGGTAGCAATCCTTCGACTCAATACCGAATATCTTGTAGAGAATCGGGGCGAGCTGTTTTAGCGGCATATTGCCGTTGTTGATACAGCCCATCTCGTCTATGCCGTAGATAAGTTCCACGAGGTCGATGGCGTTGCCCGTCCAAAGAAGGCTGGCGGTGGTTTCTGTTGCGTTGTTGGCGGATATTAGTGGTGGCACTTGGGGCGTGGCAAGGAATTTCTGCATCTTTCTTACGAAAGACAGAGCCTTGCTGACGTAGGCGGCAATCTCTCTTCTTTCTTCTGACAGATTACGCACCGGATGGTGCTGCAACTCGATTTCGATGTAGGCAAGCGCGATGACGGTAAGGTTCATGTCCATGCCGCCGTTGCACAGTTCTATTACTTGGGTGGCGAAAGCCGTGTATGCTTTTTCCATATTGCAGTCTCCGGCTTCGTTTATCCGGCGGAAGAACTCGGTTTCCGCCAATAAAAAATAATTCATGTCCTGTCAATTTTGAAATTTTACACTCTGTTTTCGGTATGCGCACATGAATATAATTGGCAAAAAACGCGGCAGAAAACAAAAAATCCAACGCTCAATTTTACAAAGTGTTGTATTTCAGTGGTATAAAATTCAATATTTTTTCACAGGGACAAATTATCTCCGACTTAAATTGTTTGTAATCAGAACATTTATTCTATTCTTGAAAATAAAAATGTATGCTTGCCGCACATTTTGGCTATCTTGCTTTTTTATCAAGGATGTAGATAATGCGGCATACACCGTTGGGAAAACTTTTCAAAGAGGAAAGCGTCCAGTGTTGCTCTGGCAGAGCCGACTTAAAAAAATGTCGTCCGCTTCCGGATATGAAAGGAACGGTGTATAGTATGATTTCATCCACAGCGTGCATACGCAGTAGTCCGTTTATATAGTCTGCCGTGTCCGGTGTGGCTTCCGCGAGGTAACGGATGTTTGTGCCGTCTTTTCTCCATTCGTGCAGCATTGAAATGGAATAGTCTGGTGTCACGCGGTAAAGGGCGTTCTTCCTGATTTCATCAAGACCGCAACGGTCAAGGCACAAATCCTGATGTGCTTTATAATATAACTCTGAAGAAAGACATCCGTCCATCGTCAGTACGGCGAGAATCTGAACTTTACCCATAATCGTTACCTTTCATTAGGCAAGGGCAAAAAAGTAGCGTGCAATTCACACTACCTTCAAGCGATGGCTCTGGTAAAGCCTTTACGGAGAGTACGTGAATGCACGCTATGCGTAAGCATAGCATAAGCATCACGCAATCGTCTCCGTAGTTCCAATTTACCAGATTTTCGCTTGAAACGCCTTGCGGTCTTATCCTATATGTTGGCGGCGAAAAGCTCCTGCCAATCGCCGTTTTTCTCAAATGTTATGCAAAGATAGCCAAATTCAGTGAATTACAGGCTATGATTGCTTGAATTTATATTTAAGTCCATACTCTTCAAGTTTGCTGTATAGTGTTGTCCTGCCTATTCCGAGCAGTTCGGCGGCGACACTCCGGTTGCCGTTTGCCTGTTTCAACGCACGCAATATCCGCTCCTTATCCTCCGCGTCATTGCGCAGGGCGAAGTTGACAGTAGAGGTCGGTTTCGTCACGGCAAGTTCCAGATGCTCTTTCATGACAACACCTTCCTGCGCCTGCAATACAGCACCCATAACTTTCTGCCGAAGTTCCCGCACGTTGCCCGGCCATGCGTGTGTCAGCAACGCTTTACGTGCTTCGGAACTGAACCCGCTCACGCTACACTCCAGCTCTCTGTTTGCCATATCACGGAAGAACTCTGCCAGCGGCATGATGTCTTCCTGACAGTCACGCAACGGAGGAACGGTTATCCCGAAGTCGTGCAGGCGGTACAGAAGATCCTGCCGAAAACGCTTTTCACTCACTGCCGCTTCCAGATCCTCGTTGGTGGCGGCGATGATGCGGACATTGAAACTCCTGTCTGCCTTGTCTCCGACCGGGCGATACCGCCTCTCCTGTATGGCGCGGAGCAACATCTGTTGGGTTTCCAACGCGAGGTTTCCTACCTCGTCCAGAAACAGCGTGCCGCCTTCCGCCTCATGGAAATATCCTTTCTTGGCACAATCTGCTCCTGTAAACGCTCCCTTGACGTGTCCGAAGAAGGCCGAGGGCGCAAGCTCTTTGGTGAGTGAACCGCAGTCCACCGCCACGAATGGCTTGACTGCCCGCTTGCTCTTGTCGTGCAGGTGGTGGGCAATATGTTCCTTACCCGTGCCGTTCTCTCCGAATATCATCACGCTCATATCGGTAGCGGCTACCAGCCTTATACGGTGCATGATTTTCTGAAATGCGGAACCGTCACGGGCGAACACAGGCATACGGCGTTGTCCTGCCTGACGTTCTTTCAGTATGGAACGGATCAGGGGGACAAGTTTATCCTCCACAAGCTGTTTGGGAATATAGTCTATCGAGCCGAGTTTCATGCTTTCCACGGCGGTATTAACTTCGGCGTAGTCGGTCATAATGATGAAGGGCTGCATCTTTCCCTCCTTTCGCATCCAGCGCAAAAGGTCAATGCCGTTACCGTCAGGCAGGCGCAGGTCGGCAACCACGATGTCATTATCTGTCGCCTGTTGTAGATGTTTCTTCGCGGTTGAGAGGTGGTAAGCCTTCACGGTGCGGTAGCCCTCCCGCGCCAGCATGTTGCAGACAAACTCGCAGTACACGATATTGTCTTCTACCACAATTATTGTTGTCTTATCCATCTTCGTATTTTCTCCTTTCCTCTTCTGCCAACCGGATTATTTCCGCTCCCTTATCCAGCACGGCAGTCACGGCATGGCTTAACGCTTCACCATCCGGGAGTACATCGCCATGAAGCAATCTGTAAAGTACATTTAGCGGTTGGTCGGCACGTAGCACCTCCCACGAGCTGCGCAGGTGGTGTGTCAGGGAATCCAGCTTTTGCAGGTCTTTTTCTGTTGCCGCTTCCCGTATTGTCTGCATCTCTTTTTCAGTTTCCGTCATCAACTTTTCCAGCATAACGGCTTCATTGCCGTAAGACAGCAAAGCTGAAAAATCCGGTTTCCCGTCCGGTGTTTCTTTTATGGCACACCTGTCGGAAACCTCCATCAACTCCGATATGGAGAACGGCTTGAACAGGCATCCGGCAAAGCCTTTTGCCAATAGTTCCCCTTTGTTACAACTGCCCGAAGCGGTTGCCACAACCACCGGGATTGTTGGTGAATTGCCCACGTTGGACGAACGCAACAGTTCCAGTAATTCGAAACCGTTTATACCGGGCATATTCAAGTCTGTCAGCAACAGGCTGTATTCTTTCTGGCGTATCATTTCCATCAGTTCCGCAGCATCGGTGCAAGTGTCGCAGTGTATTCCTTCTTGGGAGTACATCTCTTTCAGCATCAGAAGTAATACCTCATCATTGTCAATGGCGACAACATCATGGAATTTATTGTTATGATAAACAGGTGTATTGCTTGTATATCCAAGCTGTTCTTCAGCTTCCTGCATAGAAATTTCAACTGTGAAACGACTGCCTTTCCCTTTCTTGCTGTCCAAACGGATTGTTCCGCCAAGCATCGACACAATATTACGCATTATGGCAAGCCCAAGCCCGAAACCCTCCTTTGCGGCGGCATTTGATAGACGTTCAAACGCACCGAACGCTTGTTTCTGTTCCTCTTCTGTCATGCCTGTACCTGTATCTTCAACGACCAGTGTCAGAACTCCATTATCATATTCAGTAATCAAAGAAACACCGCCTTCTTCTGTGAACTTGACTGCGTTTGACAGCAGGTTATTCCCGATTTGTATTATTCGCTCTTTGTCGGTCAATACAATGGCATCGTGTCCAGTCTTCACGGACAAGGACAACCCTTTGTTCACTGCAACAGGAATGAACTCCGTTTCAAGTGTGTGCGTGATTGCAGAAATCCGGCAGGGTGACAGACGGGGCTGTTCCTTGCCGTTGTCCAGGCGGAAGAAGTCAAGCAAAGTGTTGAGCATATCCCGCATACGGTCGGAGGATTGCAGTATATTTCGGATATATTGCCCATTATTACCGCTATTGCATTCTTTCCGCAAAAGTTCGGTATAGCCAGTTATTGCCGTCAGTGGTGTACGCAACTCATGGGTAATAGTATGTACCGCTTTCTTTCGGGAGGTTATGAGTACCTCATTTTGTTGCACGGACTGTTCCAATTGCTCGATCAAATCCGTTGTCTTGCGTTTGTATCGTTTAATGTTCTTTGCATCACGGTGTATGATGATATAGGAAATGACCAACAGCAAAAGAACAAATCCCATCAAGCCGCCTATCTGCATAAATGATTTTTTACGCATCGCTGTTATCTCGCTTTCTCTATTTTGTAAATCAGATTGTACCTTCTTTTCGATTTGGCAAATCAATCCTTGCAGTTGTCTGTTAAGTTCTGCATTACGGGCAGCAAGACTATCGGCTTGTTCTGACAATCGACGGCTCTGCGCTTTCTGTTCGTTGACCATGTTTCTATTGGATGAACGGAGCGTAGTCGTTGTTGTCGTTGGCTTCGTTCCCTCTTTTTTGCCAAAGATGCCCAAGAAACCTTTTCGTTTTGGCTTTTTGGACTGTTCCTGCACACTTTTCTGCACAATAACCGGAATTTGATTGGCTATCTTCTTGTTAATAGATTGTTGTTCATCCATTAACCGGACTATCTGGAACATCTGTCGTTCCTTATCCTCTAAAAGACTGCGCACACTATCGATGCGCTCTGCTGGATAGGTGGCCTTGAAACGGCAGAGCATACTGTCCATTGCCATACGCCGTGCATGGTAATGCTCGATATCTTTATCGTTCCATTCCAGTATTGTTTCACCCAATAGAGAAAATTTTATCATTTGAATATTGATATTGTTTATTTCTTTTCGGAGCTCGTCTATTTTTTTATTGCCAAGTTCTAATGCTTCTATCTCCTGCCATTCATAGAGGCTATTATATGCCATACATCCGATAAGAATGGAGATAAGTATATATCCCAACTGTATTGCCTTATAGAAATTTCCTGACCGCTCCATTATTTTGATGACATTGATTTTTGGAACATGAATAAAAGTTTATCTTTTTCGTTCATGCGGATATTATCAGAATAATCGCCTTTTGTTATTTGATACCCGCATGGCTTGACCATAAAAACGCCTAAGCCCTTAGTGTATGAACTTACTTCTGAGGCGTAGTCTTTACTTGTATTTAATGGAACTTTCCCTTTAATATGACACCACTCATTATTGCAACTGATGTCTTCAATCTCAGACATCATTTTTTGCAAATCTGTAATAGCTTTGGAACTTGCCGCTTGGGGTATCTGCAACTCAAAATAGAGCATCGGTTCGAGAATGTCCACACCTGACTGTTGCAAGGCCAGCCTGAAGACATAAGGGGTCAGCTGTCTGAAATCAGCAGGTGTACTTACCGGGCTATAATACTCGGCTTGAGTAAAAGTTACTTTCAGATCAGTCACTTCCCATCCATGTAAACCAGATTGGCAAGACATACGAATCCCTTCAAAAACGGCATTTTGAAAAGAATGGTTCAGATAACCATAGGAGATGTCACTTTCGATTTGCAACCCTGTCCCTAACGGCAAGGGTTCAAGCGTCAGCCCTATTGTGGCCCAGTAAGGGTTGGGTGGCACTTCGATCTGAATAATCTTATTGACCTTTTTTACAGGTCGTTCTTTGTAGATAGTCTTGATCTCATCAAAATGGACCTTTACGGAAAATCGTTCTTCCAGCAATGTCTGTATGATTTCCTTTTGTGTCAAACCATATAACGAGATTTCCAATTCATCACTATATGAGTTTATGGAAAAGGACAAAGACGGGTCTTCAATCCACAATGTATTCAGAGCGGATATCACCTTGCTTCTCTCTTCGGACCTGTCTGGCCGGACGGAGGATTTGAGAGCGGGATGCTGATGAGATAACCCTTGAATCAAACAAGGTTTAGTACCTAAATAATCTCCGATTCGAAAATCTTCCATATCTTCTACAATCGCGATATCATTGGCCCCCACTTCATCAACATTTATCTCTCTGCCCTGATAAATAGTCTTTAGATTTTTAATCTTGATGAATTTTTCCGAATCGTTGATTCTTACAATGTCTCGAAGTCTCAGACTTCCGTCAATTATTTTTAGAAAACTTCTTTTATGTCCTTTGGGGTCATGCTCTATCTTATAGAGATAAGCTGAAAGTCTGTTTGAGACTGATTCTGGAGGAAGTATAAAAGAAGAGATGGCGTCCAACAACTCATTGATACCGATATTGAACATTGCTGATCCATGTAGTACCGGATAGACTTTGGCTTTTGCCACAAGATCGATTATCGTATTCCAATAATCAGCCGGTGAAATTTCGCTATCCGCCAAATATCGTTCTAATATATTGTCGTCATGGTTGCATACAAATTCTTTGTATTCTTCCTTTATATATGTTTGGGAGCAAATCGGATAAACCAATCCATCGACAACAGTTTGCATAAACAGGACATCTTGAGACAGATTTGTTTTTATATCCAGATACAAACGCTCTAAATTCACACCGTCACGGTCAATTTTATTGATAAATATAATTGTCGGGATTTGCAGTTTTTGTAAAGTATTGAACAGCAACTTTGTTTGCGCTTGTATGCCTTCCTTTGCGGATAAGATGAGGACTGCTCCATCAAGCATTTTGAATGTCCGCTCCACTTCCGCAATAAAATCCATGTGTCCCGGAGTGTCAATGATATTGCATTTCACTCCATTCCAGATAATAGATGTCGTAGAAGCCCGAACAGTAATTCCTCTACGTTTCTCTATATCCATAGAGTCTGTTATGGTGTCACCATTATCCACACGGCCGCACTTTTCCGTTGCTCCACTGGCAAACAGCAGATTCTCGGTTACGGAAGTTTTTCCTGCATCAATGTGAGCAAGAATTCCTAAATTTATAATATTCATTTGGATTAAGCAATAATATACTACAATAGATGCATTGTCGAAACGCACCTTTTAATACCTCCTCGTAGCATGTGAGAACTACAGGATTACTAACTCGTATTAATATGTATATTATTACTGCCGCATAACGATTACAAAATTACACAAAAAAATATATCTAACAAAAGTGGGAGGATTTTTTAACTTTTTACCATAGACATTTTATTAGGGAAGCGTAGGTTCAACTGGTAAGTACAAATAAGTAGAAATGTTTGAACAACAACGTTTTAGGAAGTTGAAAAAAATCAAGTTTCTCTCTCGGTATAACGTTTATTTTGGCCAATATCTTCTTTAGTTTGGCATTTGAGTATTTCCCATTCGTGTTCTATTTAGCTCCTTATTATGAGTATGTAGCAAGTTGCTTATCAAATTCAGCCTCTTTGAGGGTCAAATATGGTTTTGCAAATGGTGACTGACAAGACATAAACAAGGTCAGCAGGATTTTTTACATAAATGGACATGAATGTATATAACCTAAAATAAGAATAAATTTTAATAAGGGCTGCCCAAAAAGAAAAAAAATGCAGTTGCCATCCTACAGATACTTGCAGAAAGGATAAAATTTACTTTTAGACCTTTTGGGATAGCCCTTATTAATACTTCAGATAAAATTCCTAAGGTTATATTTTCAATCCTTTGGACCGGGTTTCCTCCTTGGCATACAGCCCCGGATGCCCAGTTATGGTGTGATTGGCGATAATACTTTCCGATGGATTGCGTATTTGCGGTGATGTATCTTCGGGATATTGCCTGATACCGTTTCGCACACCTTTCGCTTCCGGTTTGACCTGTTGCCCTTCATGCTCCTTTTCGGTGATTTCGGGTGTAGGCGGCGCAAGTTCCAGCTGTATCTTGCGGTCAAGGGCGGCAAGTTCGGACTTCAACTGTTTCAGTTCTTCCTCCTTCTTCCACACCTTGCCTGCTATCTCCTGCAACTGCGGTATCTCACGTTCCAAGACCTCATTCTTCGCTTTATACTGGTCGATGATGGAGGGGATTCTCTCAATCGCGTTGAGGAAGTTGCGGGCGGCGGCCAACGGGTCAGCCAGCGCCAGATGCCCGTTGTTGTAGGTGTACTTGTAGTTCCCCTCGACCACGAAGCGGTTGTCGGTAAACTCCAATCCCTCTTTGAGTATCCTTTCGCTGACCACCTTTATCGGGAAACCGTAAAACTCTCCAACCTGCGTGTACAACCCTCCGGTCGTGGCATTCTTGGCTATCTCCTGCAAACGCTTTCCGATGACTTTCTCATCGGCGGAATCCACTCCGTCCACCTTTATTATATTAAGGTGATTGCCCTCCTTGTCGGTCTGCACCACAGAGAGGAAGCGGTTCCAGTCCTCCGTCATGGCATCTATGAAAGCTGTGTTGTTGCCCAGCTCGCGGGTCTTCGATTCCAGCTTGAACTCCGAATCACGCTTGCCCTTGTTGAACGACTTGCGTTCCCCTTCGAGCGAGGCGATACGTTTTTCCAGTTTCGCCTTGTCCAGCAGGTCGGTGTTGCCGGATAGCAACGCCATATATTCCGAGAAGTTCATGCCCGATTTCTCGTCCATTGCCCCCTCGTCGATGGTACGCGCTTCCATAGCACCGCTTTTAAGCTGGCTGATGAAAGTCTGCTTGCAGTGCAGGAGGTTGAACTTGTAACTGTCCAGTGATTTTTCCACCGCGTAGATTATTACGTCCACGTTGTTCCCGGCGAAATGCTTGGCTATCTCGTTGCCTGCTCTAACTCCCCGTCCGTCACGCTGTTGCAGGTCGGACGGTCGCCACGGCGTATCAAGATGATGAATTGCCACACACCGTTTCTGTGCGTTCACACCCGTTCCGAGCATGGAGGTGGAGCCGAACAGCACACGCACCGTCCCGGCGTTCATGGCATCTATCACCGCCTTCCGAGCCTTGTCGGTCTTGCACTCCTGAATGAAGCGCACCTCGCTTGGCGGTATGCCGTAGTCCTCCGTCAGTTTGCGCTTGATTTCCGAATAGACGTTCCACCCATCGCCCGGCTGGTAAGTCCCCAAGTCAGAGAAAACGAACTGCGTGCCTTTCTGCGCGTCGTATTTTTGATAATACTCCGCGATTATTTTGGCACAGTGGCTCGCCTTGTTGTCGGGGTGGTCTTCGTAATGCGGGTCTATCATGCGCATGTCGAGTGCCATCTTCCGGGCATAGTCCGTGGCGATAAGCATCTTCGCCTTTTCCTCCGTTTCCGAAAGCGGCAGTCTGCCCAACAGGGTGGCGTCGCCCGTCTTGGCGAATTGCATCAGCTTCTGTATGAAGTCCTCCTGCTCCGGCGTGGGCGGTATGTGGTGCAGTATCTCGTTTTTGTTGGGACGGTCCACGCCCACATCCTCCGCCGTGCGGTAGTCCGTGATTTCATTATAGAAGGCGGCAAGCTCCGGCACTTTGATGAAGTAGCGGAAACGCTCCTTCTGCACCACGTTGTTCGTCACGTTGAACTCAAAATCCGTTGTCTTCTTGGCAAATATCGCCGACCACGCATCAAAACATCGAATGTCCTGCCGTTCCAGCTCCTTCGGGCGCAGGTACTTGAACAGCAGGTACAGCTCAGTCAGCGAGTTGCTGATAGTCGTGCCGGAGAGGAAGGTCGCCCCCAAGTCCTTGCCCGTGCGCTCCTGTATGGTGCGGATAGCAAAGAGCATGTTCAGTGCCTTCTGGCTTCCCTCGCTGTTCCCCAATCCCGCCACACGGTCGTGGCGCGTGTTGAAAGTCAGATTCTTGAACTGGTGCGATTCATCAATGAAAATGTGGTCGATGCCCATCTGCTTGAAGTCCACCACGTCGTCCGTGCGTGACTTTATGGCGTGTTCCACCTTCTCCAATTTCGCTTCAAGGTTATGCTTGCGCTTCTCCAGACCTTTCAGCATCGCCCGCGATACGTTCTTTCCCTGCTGGCGCAGCACTTCGAGGTTTTCCTCCACCGTGTCAAGCTCCGCTTGCAGGATGCGCTGCTGCAACTCCGGCGACTGCGGTATCTTGCCGAACTGGTCGTGCGACATAATGACACAATCGTAGTCGTTGTTCTTGATGTTGTTGAAGAAACGCACGCGGTTGGCGGTCGAAAAGTCTTTCTCCGAAGCGTACAGAATCCTCGCGTTGGGATATGCCGCTTGATAGGTGGCGGCAATCTCCGCAACATTGGCTTTCAGCCCGATAATCATCGGCTTGTGCGCCAAGTTCAGACGCTTCATTTCATGCGCGGCGATGCACATTATCAGCGTCTTGCCGGTTCCAACCTCGTGGTCACAAATTCCGCCGCCGTTCTGTTTCAGCATCCAGACGCAATCCATCTGCGAGGGATAGACGCTCCTGATGCCCCGGCTTGCCAGCCCTTTCAGATTGAGGTCGGGAAAAGTCTGATGCGAGCCGTCATACTTCGGGCGCACGAAACAGTTGAACTTGCGGTTATACATCGTCGTCAGCCGCTCCTTGAACTGTGGCGACTGCTCTTCGAGCCATTCGGAGAAGCCGTTTCGTATCTCGTCAATCTTGGCGTTGGCGAGCTGTATTCCCTCGCTGTCGCGCACCTTGATGTCGTTGCCATGCTCGTCCCTGCCGATGGACTTCATCATGTCGGGACAGGTGTTGTGCAGGGCGTGTTTCAGAAGGTGCATGCCGTCATAGTTACGGTAATACCCCTTCACCAGAAACTCGTCCGTGATTTTCATGGTGCGGTAGCCGCACGCCACCGAAAACTCGTCCATGCTTGCAGAGTAGGCGATTTTCACCTCCGTGTCGAACAGCCGGCTCATGTAGGCGGCATAGACACCCGTCGGAATCCAGCGTTCCCCGAAATTGAAATCAAGGTCTTCAAAAGCGATGCGCGGCGGTTCGGCATCTTTCAGAGCCTCCAACGCCTGCTTCACCTCCGGCATACGTTCACTTTCGGGGTTTTCGCCCATCCAAGCCTCTATGCGTTCCGCTTTCTCTATCACGTTTCCGGCAATAAAGCGGTCCTTAATCTCGTAACCGGTTACGAGCGGATTGTAATAGATGCGCCCTTGCAGGGCTGTGAGCAAATCCTCCGCCGTACTGTCGGTTATCTCCCGCATATAGTCGAGATCGACAGTGCCGAACTTGTTGAGCGACGCGGACAGTGCTTCTTCGGGTGAGCCGACGTTGGCATGGCTCTCCACGGAGAAGGAAACGGGACGCTCGAAGATGTCCGCCTTGACAAACTTCCCGTTCTCCGCCCGTTCCAGCGAAAGGATGTCACGCCCGCCCGCGTCCATCATCACTAACTTCACGTTCTGCTTGGCGTTGAGGTTGCCGTAGCGCATGACAAACTCATCGTAACAGGTGTTTAGATGCTCTCGCCACGGGACATTTGCTTCATGCAGGTTCGATTCATAGCGGTACAGCCGCTCGTAGGCGTCACGGAGTAAAACATACTGTAACGCCTTCTCCTTCTGGTAGCCTTTCAGGTCGAGCGGCTGGAATGTCGCCCCGTATGGCGTGATGTCCTTCAGGTAGCCGATGTTATGACGCCCCCTGTCAGCCACCAGCGACCCTTCGCGCAGGTGCATCTCCGGCGTGCGGTGGTAGGCACGCGGCGAAAGGTCCACGACTTCTTCCTTCGGCTTCTCCGCTTCGATGTCGGGGAAAAGGGAGGTCGCCACCGCTTCCGGTGGGGTATCTGTAACGGCAGGTGCGGTGACTGCTTCCGGCTGTGTTTCCTCCTGCCGTGGTTGCTCACGGGGAGTGTCCGGCACGGCTTTCACTTCCATCTTTTCCGCCGCCGCTTGTTTCTCGTTATGCTGCCTTGCCAGTTCCCGAAGTTCCTTCCTGCGTTCCGGCGTCAAATCCATCATCATCTCGTAGAAGCCGTTGATGGGAGGATTGGTATCCCAGTCCAACGTGGCATAGATGTCGTCCGGGTCGGCAGGCTTGGCGGTGTTCTCCGTTTTAGCCTCCTTGTTCTCTGTTACAGTCTTAGGGGTGGTAGCCGTCGGCACAGCCGTAACATTTTGTGTGACATGCACCTGTGGCTTGGGTAGAACGCGCCTTGCCGAGCTTTCCTTTTTCGCCTCCTTTTTCTTTTTGGCGGTTTTCGGTTGTTGGCTGACTTCTTCCGTCATCCCCCAGAGATCGAGCAAGGATAGCTGCACACCGTCAGAATATTTCGGACGTGGCTCTATCTCCGGCTTTTCCTCTGTGGGTTGCGGTTTCTCCGTCGGAGTTTCCACCGCCTGCATCGAAGATGTTGTTTCCATCTTTATGGCAGTACGCTCCACCTCCTTTTGAACGGTAACTTTTTCTTCCGTTCCCGACTGCCGGATTGAACCCGAATACAGACGCATGGCGAGCCTGTAATGGAAATCCTCGTCGAGCATACGGTGCAAATCCCCGGCGATGCCTGCTGCCTTGCCCTCGTGCAGATAGACCATAGCGGGCTTCCCGTATGGGTCGGTGTCAAGTTTCGCCGTCGTATGCACGATGCGTTCCGGGTGGTGGATGAAATAGGCGTTGTCGGTCAGGTCGGTTTTCGTGTCCGTCTGTATTACGGTCATCAGCCGCTCGTCCTGCGACATTTCCTTCTTGCTGAGGTTCTTTTGCAGGACAATCAGGTCACTGCCCACTTCTGTCCCCGCGTTGTCCGTGAACAGGTTGTTGGGCAGGCGTATCGCGGATACCAGATCAGCCTTACTGAACAGCTCGTTACGCACGGAGGTCTTGGTGCTGTTCAATACCCCTTGCGAGGTGATGAACGCCACGATACCGCCGTCACGCACGGCATCCAGTCCTTTGAGAAAGAAATAGTTGTGGATGGCTTTCTGGGCGGAGCGTCTGCCGAATGAGTCGCTCCGCTGAAACTCAGGGTCGAACACGGCTATGTCTCCGAACGGAATGTTGGACACCGCCAAGTCGAAATAATTGTTGAACGGTCTTTCGATTTTCTCAAAACCGCAGGTGCGCGTTTTCTTGCCGGGATAGAGATGCCTCAGGATTGTACCCGTGAGCAGATCCTTCTCGAAAGCCATCACATCCGCATTGGGGTTGTGCCGCAGCATGGAATCCACGAACACGCCAACCCCCGCCGACGGTTCGAGCATACGGGCGGGGCGGACGCTGTAATCTGCCAGCACGTCCGCGATGGTGTCGGTTATCTCTTTGGGGGTGTAGAAAGCGGTCAGCACGGACGCTTTCAGCGAATCCACAAACCGCTTGTACTCTGTTTCGTCCTTGCTGTTCTCACGGATAAGCCTGTGCAACTCCACTGTCGGGGCGAACAGTTCGAGGTCGGATTTCGCCCACCGGACGGCATCCGTCAGTTCCTTTGCAGGGTTGAGGATACATTTCAGACCGCCGAAACCGCAGTACCTTTGAAGTATGGCACGCTCTTCGGTTGTCGCTGTCCTGTTTTCCCTGTCAAGGATGAATGCCGTCCGTATCGCCTCGATGTTGTCCCGCAGTTTCTGTTTGCGGTTAAACGCCATATTCCCCGATGTAAAGGACGGTTGCCCCCGTCAGCTCCGTGTAGAGCAGGTCGTAATCGGAAGACAGGGCGAAGTTGTCGTCCGAGAGGTCATAGACGGAGAACACGTTGCCGACAAGCGGCAGGAGTTTCAGGACAAATGCTTCACGCTTCTCTTCCGGCACTTCGTCGGAGAACTCGTTTTCCACCACTTCACGGAGGATGGCGTACCGGGAATAGTGCAGTCCACGCAGCAGCGTGTCCATCGCCAGCTCGTGCGCACCGTGGGCGGCATAGCCTTCCAGCCGTGCCTTCTCATACGTTTCGGCGGCACGGTCGGCGCGTTCCTGTATGAAGGCGGCATCGTCTGCCTGTTCAAACCTGTTCGTGCTGAGATAGTCCAGCAGGTACAGACCGTAATAGGAAAAGTCGGTCTGACCCTCGTTTCTTTTCTTGTTGTTCATTACTTTGGATTTTAGTGGATTGATAAATACCGGGATAATTGAATGGAAAAAGGAAGAAAAAGGCACTCGGTATCCCTCCGAGTGCCACCACTAAATCCAAAGTATGAGTGTAATCCGGTATCGAAGAACAATTCATTACTCTGAACAAGTGGCAAAGTTAATACTATTTCTTCCGTCCTGAAAATTTCTTGCCCTTTTTAGCCTCCGGGAACACGAAAGTCGTGTTATATTCTCCGTCAAAGGCGACAACGGCATCGAAACTCTTGCCCTGTTTGCTCTTGAAGCCTTTGAGCAGTTTGGTATGCCCGTCGGTGAGCAGGTCCTTGATTTCGTCGTCGGACAGGGTGCGTCCCGCTTTCAGCCGGAACACGGGCAGTCCGCACTCCGTGTTGTCGCAGCGTACCACCTTGCCGTAGAAACGCATCCTGCCCGTGCCGCACTTGGGACACGCGCAGCCGGAGTCACGGCTGCCGAAGAGTTTGTCGCACGAGAGCAGTTCGGAGGTGATTTCCCGTGTGTACGCCTCTATCTCCTTGCGGAAGGTGTCGGCGGACAGTTCCCCGCGCTCGATGCGTGCCAGTTCCTTCTCCCATTCGCCCGTCATGGCTACATCGGCGATGCGCATCGTCTTGACGACGGAGTTGAGGGCAAGCCCCTTTTCGGTAGGCACGAGCGACTTCTTGCAGCGTTCCATGTAACCGCGCTTGAAGAGTGTTTCGATGATGGAGGCGCGTGTGGCGGGAGTGCCGATGCCGCAGTCCTTCATCGCCTGCCGCAGTACGTCGTCCTCGATTTCCTTGCCAGCCGTTTCCATCGCCGACAACAGGGTGGCTTCGGTATGCAGCGGCTTGGGTTTGGTTTTTCCCTCAGTGATGGACGAGCCTTTCAGTGTCAGCGTGTCGCCTTCCTGCCAGCCGGGGATGGTGGTTTCATCCTTGTTTTCCTCGCCATAGACGGCACGCCATCCGGCTTGCCTGATGACACTGCCTTTCACGGCGAACTCCACTCCGGCACATTCCGCCGTGACGTTGGTCACGTCCTTGACGCATTTTCCGGAGAATGCCTCAACCATGCGTCCGGCAACCATGTGATAGATGATACCGTCTTCTTTGGAGAGGAAGAGCGGTTTCTCTCCCGTGACGAGCAGGGCATGATGATCCGTCACCTTGCCACCGTCCACGCTGCGGCGTGTCGGCACGGCTTTCGCCTTTACCTTGCCTTCCCATTCGGGCAGTGTGCCGATGAAGGCGAGCAGCTTGGGGATTTCGGCGAACACGTCTTCGGGGATGTAGCGGCTTCCCGTTCTCGGATAGGTTATCAGCTTCTTCTCGTAGAGCTTCTGCGCGATTTCAAGCGTCTGTTCAGCCGTGAAGCCGTGCTTGGAGTTGGCTTCCTTCTGGAGCGTGGTCAGGTCGTACAGGAGCGGTGTTTCCTCCGTCTTCTCCTTGCGTTCGGCTTTCGTGACGGTGGCGAAGCCTGCCGCCTTTACCTTATTGTACAGTTCCATCGCCGGCTCTTTCTCCTTCCATTTCTCGGAGGATGAGAATTTCACGACCTCGCCGTCGCAACCGTCCGTTGCGATATGGAGCTGCCAGAAGGCTTCGGGCGTGAAGCGGCGGTTCTCCCAGTAGCGTTCACACACCATCGCCAATGTGGGTGTCTGCACCCGTCCCACGGAGTATGTGCCGTGTCCGGCGGCGATGGATAACGCCTGAGTGCCGTTGATGCCCACGAGCCAGTCGGATTCACTCCGCGCTTTGGCGGCGAGATAGAGGTTGTCGTACTTGCTGCCATCTTCGAGGTTGCGCAGCCCCTCGCGGATAGCCTTGTCGGTGAGCGAGCTTATCCACAGGCGCACAAACGGGGTGGTACAGCCAATGTAGGAGTAGAGGTATCGGAAAATCAGCTCTCCCTCGCGCCCGGCATCGGTCGCCACGATAATCTGTTCGCATATACTGAAAAGTCTTTTGATGACTTTTATCTGCGACACCACACCGCTGTCGGGTTTGTAGCCCTTCTCCGTCCTGACCTGACGGGGGACGAGCGTGAAGGTGTCGGGGATAATCGGGAGGTTGTCACGGACGAATCCGCGCACGCCGTAGCCGTCGGGCATGGCAGGCTGGACGAGGTGTCCGAATGCCCATGTCACGAAATAGCCGTATCCCTCGAAATATCCTTCCTCTCTCTTTGTCGCGCCCACGATGCGGGCGATCTCGCGTGCCACGGAGGGCTTCTCTGCAATGATTGTCTTCATCTTTTCTTTCTTTTTTCAGTTGATACTCTGGATTTTTTTGGATTTAGTGGCGGACACGGATTTACATCTTCATGCCCTTGTTGTTTTTCTTCGGCTTGTCCTGCTGCCGTTGCTGGTTCTCGTTCTTCGGGGCGGTCTGTCCCTTCTGCAACGGCTCTTTCAGTTCCTTTGTCGCCTCGTTGGTCTTGCCCTCGTTGTTCACCGCCACCTGTGTGCGGCTCTCGTTGGACGGGGCTACCTGCTGCGCGTTGTCGGGGTTCGTGTCGTAGCGGTACGGGCGACCTTTCTCCGGGTTGAACTTGAGGTACATGGTGGCGTGGAAGCCCTGCTTGTCGGTCACGTTCTCCAGCTTGATGGTCTTGCCCGCCACATAGTCGGCTTTCTGCTGTTCGGTGAAGTTCACTCCGCTCCATTTGCTGATGGGGCGGATACTGCCGTCCTCGTTTGTCCATGTGTTGCGGCGTTGCTCCTTCTGGGTGTTGGCGGCGTTTCCACTGTCATGCGTCTGGCTCTGCGAGGTGTCGCTCTTGGCTTCCTGCGTCTGTGCGGTACGGGGCGACTTGCCCGTTCCCGGCACGAACTCCACGCCGCGCTGTTCCACGTTCACTTGCAGGGTGGTGACGAACTTCCTGCCGTCGTTGCGCTCGATGAGTTTGTCGCGCACGGGCAGTCCGGCGCGGAGCATATCCTGCTCCTGCTTGGTGATTTCCGTCTTGCCGATGCGCTCCGGGATGCGTACCCTGTTTGCCGCGATGTCCGTGATTTCATTCGTCTTGCGGTCGATGCTGATGAAGGAGGGGGTGACTTCACCCGTTTCCTTGTCCACGAGGTCCACGACCCTGCCGAGGTTGCCCGTTTCGCGCATACTTTTCCGTTCCTCGTCGGTGAACTTGTGTCCCTTGTACTCGTCCAGCTTCTGCTCCTTGCGAATGAAGTGCGGCACGAGGCTGATGTTTCCTTCGCCGTCCTTCTTGAAGGAGAGGCGGGCGTCCAATTCAAAAGATTCGCCGCCGAAGGTGGGCTTGACCTTCACCAAGTCGGACTTGCCGTAGTTGAGCATCTTGGCGAGGTCGCCCGACTGTTTGAGGTCGTCATACTTCACTCCCCATTTTTCTTCCAGCTCCTGCCAGTTGATCTTGCTCTCGTCGATGGGCTGGTACCCCTGTCTGCCCTGCGTCTGTTGCGGGCTTTCCTGTTGCTGTTGTTGTTCTTGCTGTTGTTCCATGTTCTCCTGTTTTTGAGGTTCTTGTTTCTCTGTCTGTTGTGCAGTCTGTTCTTCCAGCACCTTCTTCTCATATTCGGAAGTGTCCACCTTGTGAGGGGCGAGCATCTCCTTGTTGCCTTCGGGGTCTTCAAGAAGTTGCCTGATTACCTCCAGTACATTCTCGGCTTGGTCTGCCGCGATGCGGTAGAAACCGAAGCGGCTGGGTTCCTTGCACTGCCGGAAGAAGTTGGTGAAGAAGTTGTCCAGCGCGTCGCCGTGTCGGTCGAGTTGCAGGAAACTCTGCGCGTTCTCCGCTTTAGCGGGGATGCGCTTGGGTGTGCCGTCCGCATTCAGCCCGGCTACCACGCTGATCTCGCCCGTCTTCTCGTCACGGACAACCAGCACGTCCTTTTCGTCTTTTTTCTTTGCCATCTGAAAAAGTTTTTAATTTGTTATTTATGAAAGAAATTATGGATACGAGCCTTGTAGAAGGCTATATCTTCATTTTTGAACTCCTTGACATGGTTGGAAAGGAAGGTCAGCACGTCTTCCTCGCTGTAATAGGTCTTCTTCCCAAGTGTCTTGTAGGGCAATGCGCCGATGCTGCGGTAGCGTTGAAGCGTGCGCTTGCTTATCTGGAGCAGCATACACAAGTCCTGATTGTCGAAAAGGCGGACGCTTTCCGAGAGTGTGGGCTGTTGCCCCTCCGCTTTCATGGACAGCAGCAGTTCGTCCTGACGGTCGAGCCGTTCCATCAGCTTCTGCATCCATCCCTCAAAGTTGTTTCGTGTGAGCAGTTCCATGACCTATGTCCTCCTTCCTTTTGGTTTGCCGCCCGTGCGCAGCCTATGGTTGTGGAAAAGGGTGTCTATTGTCCCTTCCTCGTTCCTTACGGTGTTGTCCTCCAGCAGCCGCAGTATCTCGGAAAGACGGTATCGGCAGCTTCCGCGTACCACCACATACTCGATGCGGTGGTCGGTGCGCATACGCTGCATGGTGCGCTTGCTCACGTTTAGCATCTTCGCCGCCTGCACCGTGTCAAGCAGCTTGTCTTCGGTTTCCCGCTTCCGTTTCTTCTCGTCCCTTGCCTCGCGGATGTACCCTGCGATGTCCGCAATCTGCGCCATCATCTCCTTGTAGGCGGAGCTTTCCATTGTTATCACTTTCATGTTCAGTCCTTTCTTTTTGTTTCTGCGACAAAATTCGGCAATAAACAAAAGGGGCTTTAACAACTCACTACATGACTCACGCAAGATTTTTACGGAAGATGGCTCCGTTACCCGGTCAAACGGCGCAACAAGCAGCCTTTCAGCGGAAAACGATACGCCTTGTATGCCGTGTCGTTACCTTTGCGGCAAATTCTAAATGACATGAATATGGAAATAGTATCTATCGAGAAACAGACTTTCGACGGGATGATGGCACAGATGGGTGCATTCGTGGAGAAAGTCTCCGCCTTGCAGCGCAAGGGCGATGAAAGGCGGCTTGCAAAATGGCTGACCGGGGAAGAGGTCTGCCGACAGTTGAGAATCAGTCCCCGCACGCTGGCGAAGTTGCGCGACCGTGGCTTTATCGGCTACTCGCAGATCGGCTACCGCTTTTATTACAAGCCGGAGGACGTGAAAAGGGTCATTCCGTTGGTCGGCACGATTTACCCCGCAGACCGTTAATCGAGTATTCACCTTAAAATCCGATGCAGAATGAACGAGGAGAACAATGTAATCACGATGGACACGGAAGACGTGACCATGCTGTTGCAGAACGTGCAGAAAAACTCGAAATGGCTTTCCGCCTTTCTGGAAAGTTACAGCCCGCCTTTGGACGGGGAGCGTTACCTGACGGACAAGGAGGTGTCCGAACTGCTCCGTGTGAGCCGACGAACCTTGCAGGAATACAGGAACAACCGCGTGCTTCCCTTTATCCTTTTGGGCGGTAAGGTGCTTTACCCGGAATCGGGTCTGCGTGAGGTGCTGGAAACGAACTACCGCAGACCAATCAGATAGGGCGATATGAAAAAAGGAAACGGGCGACACCATTTTGAAGTGCCGCCCGTTTTCCTTTGTCCTATTTTTCTTTATATGTATTCAACTGTACCCGATGTTCCCGTTTGGGAAGAACATGACGTATGCCTGCCGCTTCTCTTGGGAGAGAGCCTTGCCTACCAGCCATGTGCGGAACAGGTGGGCGTTGTAGGTGTTCAGCCGGAAAGCGACGGGGATGATGATTTCAAGCGTGTACACATCGGCGTGCAGACCGTTTTCAAGCTGCATATAGTGGCACACCTCGTAGTCGTTCAGCACGTCCGACTTGCGGACGGCTTTGATGGCGGCATTCACTGCCGGAACTCCCGCATGGAACAGTCCGGCGATTTCGGTGGCGGTCATCCACACGTCGTTACCGGTTACGCTGACCGACTTTTCATCTATGATGATTATGTCACGTTTCATGGCTTTTCTTTTTAGATGGTGCAACCTGCAAATTCCTCGACACTGTTCAACCTTGCGGCAAGGTTCTCCATGTCCTGATTGAGCTTCTCTTTGGTGATCTTCGCGTAAATTTGCGTCGTCTTTATGCTCTTGTGTCCGAGCATGGAACTGACGGTTTCAATGGGTACGCCGTTGGAGAGGAATACCGTCGTGGCTGCCGTATGACGGCTTTGGTGCCAAGTGATATGCTTGGTTATGCCACATCTTTTAGCCACGGCACGGATACCGCCAAGGCATGTGTTATAATGCGGTACGGGGAATATCCTGCCGTCTTCACACAGCCCGCGATACTTGTCGATGATTCGCTTGGCGATGTCAAGCAGGCGGATGTTTGACACCACGCCCGTTTTCTGGCGGTTGATGTTTATCCACTCGTGTTCGTCGAAGTAGGTGCGGATATTCTCTTCCGTGAGGTTGCGCATATCCGCGAATGACAAGCCTGTGAACGCACAGAACAGGTAGAGGTCACGATACAGTTCCTGTTTGGCGTTTTTCAGTTTTCCGTCCATCAGCAGGCGGATTTCCTCTTTGGTTAGGAAACTGCGTACCGCTTCCTCCTTCTTGATTTCGTACTCGCGGAACGGGTCGCGTGTCAGCCACTCATTGTTGATGGCGATAAATACCATTGTCCGAAGCGGACAGATATACAGCCAGACAGTGTTGGTGCAGCAGTGCTTGTCCGTGCGCAGGAACATCTCGAAGTCGGAGATGAAAGCGGGAGTAAGCTCTTTCAGAGCGATGTCCTTCACATTGTAGCGGATGGTGAGGAACTCTTGCAGGTGCTTGTAAACGGTGCGATATTTGGCAAGCGTGCCTTTGGCTTTCATGCCTGCCTCCACCTGTTTCGCGTAGTCTTCGTTGTGCTGGCGGAACACTTGCATCAGCGTGTGGTAACGATGTTCCAGTCCGAGAAAGGCGTTCTTTACCTTTTCAGCGGTGACATAATTGTCACGCTCCATGATTTCCTGATAGTGCCTGTTGATGCGTACCCGCATCTTGTCAAGCATACGGTTCGTTTCGAGTGCCGCCGTGCTTCTGCCCGTGACACGTCCTCCTTTGGTGTCCCACAACTTCGGATCGACACTCAACTTGCAACTGAACTGCGTCTGGCTTCCGTCCACCGTGATACGCCCCATGACGGGAACTGTCCCGTCCTTTTTCACTACCTGCCGTTTGAGGTAATAGATTACTGAAAATGTACTCTTCATCGTTCTAAAATTTTTTGGTTCAAATTTAGTTGGTGAAGAGTTCGCTGTCGATACGCAAAACGGGGAGGAACGGCGCAATCTTTGTCAAGGGAGGATTATTTTCGCGTGAGTTGTTGGTAACTCACTATAAAATAGTTAATTTCGCCATTCTGCGAACAGCAGGAAAACCGGATTTTCGCATGGTTACGGAAAGGTAACGTAACGAAGTCACGACATGGCTCCCAACTGGCTTTTAACGCCTCCGGCAGTATTTTTCAACTTCTCCGTTTTGTCTATCTATCAAAGGTTTTACCTAATATTTCCGTATCTCACTATTTATCGCTAACTTTGCACACGAAATAAACAACAATAGGTATGAAGCAAAAACAATATATACTTCATTCTTTGGCAATAGAGGTCATTGCGGTGTTGCTGGCTTCGATGATTGCATTTCAAGTATGCAAGATATTTGGCATACGAATGAGTTTACTTCCATTTGTTATGGCTACCGGGTATGTCATACTAAAACTCATATATCATCTTTGTATTATCGTGGTAAGATATATTATAGAAGTCATCCCTCCATCATTCTTGGTATTAGTCAAGAAAAGAGTCAGTAAAAAGACATTGCCTTTAGCTTATTTTCCTATCTCAAACTGCGAAGAAGTTCAAAAAAAACGAATGGAGTTATTTCACTATGAATACCAGCGTGAACAACAACAGTATCAGCAGCAAAAAGAAAGAGAAGAAGACGAAAAATTAAATGTTATCCTAAAATACACACGAGATACATTCAAACGTTTTGACTTGGACGAAACAGAGATTTACCAAATTAGCGAATCTGTCCGCTATTTTGTGGCTAACCGTCAAGTGCTTTCTGTTACTGAAATTCATATCAAGAAGCGTTCCTCCCTCACACAAATCTCTTTGAAGAACTTTGCTTGGAACATCGCTTTTCAATATAATATAGGTAGAGATATGACTACATCATTTGTGATGGCGACATTTGCCGAATGGTTCGCTAACTATACATTTGACACTGTTAGAAAAAATCTGCGCACTACTACTGGGCGGCATAAGATTGAAATTGACGAGAAAATCTTATCAAAATACGGTATCTAATCCGTTTTTTTAGCTTTCTCATAATAATTATTATCGGAAGTTACTTATACTATCAGGTAAATTATATAATTTTGCTCTTGGATTAAAACATTTTATCTCATGGCTAATTTAAACAGACTAAAAGTGGTACTTGCAGAACAACAAAAAACTGGGAAATGGCTTGCAGAACAGATTGGGAAATCTAACTGTACTGTAAGTAAATGGTGCAGCAATTCTGTTCAACCAGACCTCAAAACGCTCAACGATATAGCCAATGTTCTTAATATTGACGTGAAAGACCTAATCGTCAGCAGTAATCATAACTGATTTATTGTCATGAAAGTAAACAAGAAAGAACTCAAAGAACAAGAGATACGCACTCTGTTCATTACTCCTGCGCTCCAACGAAAAGGTTGGGCTGTAAGTGTAAATATGCGTGAAGAGTACTATTTTACAGATGGTCGAGTACTTGTTATTGGCAATCAACATTCAGTAGCAGAGGGCAAAAAAGCGGATTACCTATTATATCATAAAGGTAAGCCTATTGCTGTAGTTGAAGCCAAAGACAATAAACACGCTATTGGAGGCGGCATCCAACAAGCTATGGATTATGCCCAAATCCTTGACTTGAAATTTGCGTATTCCAGTAATGGCGATGCGTTCTTGGAACATGACTTTATCACGGGGAAAGAAACAGAAATTAAGTTAGAGGACTTTCCGACAGAGGAAGAACTATATAGCCGTTATCTTGCATCCAAAAGCTACACATCGGAGGAGCTCAATATAATAGAAACACCTTTCTACTATGATGCTCATAGCCATGAACCAAGATATTATCAACGTATAGCAGTTGACCGTACAGTAGAAGCTATCGCAAGAGGACAACAACGTGTCCTTGTAGTAATGGCAACTGGTACTGGTAAGACTTTTACTGCATTCCAGATTATCCATAAACTTCATAAGAGTAAAGCAAAGAAAAAGATACTTTATCTTGCAGACCGCAATGTTCTTATAGACCAAACAATGGTTCAGGACTTCAAACCTTTCAAGAAGCAGGGTATAATAACTAAAATAATCTCACCTAAAGAAGGAGAAGCTAAGATTAATTCTGCGTTTGAGGTGTATATGGCTTTATACCACCAATTAGTCGGAAAAGAGGGTAAACCAGATCCATTCTTGGAGGTGCAGCCAAATTTCTTTGATTTAATTATTGTCGATGAGTGTCATAGAGGAAGTGCAAAAGACGATTCCGCATGGCGCAAGGTATTGGAATATTTTAGTGCGGCTACCCAAATTGGTATGACAGCCACACCGAAAGCTGACGAAGGCGCGAACAACTTGGATTATTTCGGTGAACCAGTATATACCTATTCACTTCTTCAAGGCATTCAAGATGGTTTCTTAGCTCCATACAGGGTTACAGCAGACTTTATTAATATTGATTTACAAGGATGGACTCCAGAAGAAGGTGAAATAGATTTATTAGGCAAGGAGATTGAACAGAAACTATATCAAAGACAGAATATAGGTCGTGATCTTGCCATCAAGTTAAGGCGTAAAGTAGTAGCACATAGGATAACCCAAATGTTACATGACATTGGTCGTATGACAAAGACAATCGTATTCTGTTCTGATATTGAGGAAGCTGCCGAAATGCGGACGCTGCTTATCAATATGAATAGCGATTTATGTAAAAAGTCGCCTTACTATGTTACACGTATTGTTGGTGAGGATAAAGAAGGTAAGAAACAACTGGACAATTTCATTAGTGTAGATGAGCCTTATCCTGTAATTGTTACCACATCTGAACTTTTATCTACAGGAGTAGACTGCAAAACTTGTGGTTTAATCGTCATAGACAAAGAAATTGGTTCTATGACTGAATTTAAGCAAATCATTGGACGAGGTACACGACTTAGAAAAGACAAGGGCAAATGGCATTTGGAAATCCTTGATTTCCGCAATGCTACCGCAAAATTCAAAGATCCAGCATTTGATGGTGACCCGGAACCACCAAAAGGAGGAGGGAAAAAGCCCAAGCCTTACAAAATCATTGATACTCCAGAAACTCCAATAGTATCTGAGCCTCGTGAGAAATATCTTATCAGCGGTAAGAATATTCGCATTGCCCATGAAATCGTTTCAGTGTTAGGAGAAGATGGTAAGACGATGAGAACGGAAAGTGTTCAGTCGTTTGCTAAAAAGCAATTATTACGCCATTACCAAACTTTGGATGATTTTATCCAAACGTGGACGGAGGCAGAACGCAAACAAGCCATTATGGATGAATTGAAGGAATATGCTATTCTGATAGATGCTGTACGTGAAGCTAATTCGGCATTGAAGGATGCCGACATCTTTGATGTGATATGCCACGTTGCGTTTGACCAACCGCCATTAACAAGGAAAGAGAGAGCAAACAATGTAAAGAAGCGTAATTACTTCGGGAAGTACGAAGGTAAAGCTCGTGAAGTATTGGAGGCTCTTCTTGACAAATATGCAGAGAATGGTATTCTCGACTTTGAAAAGGCAAATATTTTGGAGATACCGCCGTTCAACAGTATAGGGAAACCAACTAAAATCATAAAGTTATTCGGTGGCAAAGTCGCTTTTGAACAAGCTATCAGAGAACTTGAATATCAAATATATAAATCAGCTTAAAAATGGCAGTAAACAACATCATAAAGCGAATCCAAAATATAATGCGCCAAGATGCTGGTATCAATGGTGACGCACAGAGAATTGAACAAATGACTTGGATGTTTTTCTTGAAAGTCTATGACACTCAGGAAGAAACATGGGAATACAAAGATGACAACTACAAGTCCATCATCCCCGAAGATTTGCGTTGGCGCAAATGGGCAGTAGATGAAAAAGACGGCGAAGCGTTGACAGGAGAAGCATTGCTCTCTTTCGTCAATGAAAAGCTGTTTCCTACTTTAAAGAATCTTCCGATAGATGCCAATACACCAAGAGCCAAAAGCATTGTTCAAGAAACATTTGCTGACTTAAACCAGTATATGAAGAATGGAACGCTTTTGCGTCAAGTGGTCAACATCGTAAATGAAATCGAATTTGACGATGCTGATGACCGCCACACATTTGGAGATATTTATGAGGGAATCTTGAAAGACTTGCAATCAGCAGGCAATGCAGGTGAGTTCTATACTCCACGTGCTTTGACAGACTTTATCGTGATGATGCTTGACCCGAAATTGGGCGAGACCTTTGGTGACTTCACCAGTGGTACAGGTGGCTTCCTTACTTCTGCTCTCAATTATATGAGTAAGAGCGTCGGTTCTGCCGAAGATGGAGAAAAACTGCAAAATGCAGTCGTGGGACAAGAATGGAAACCGCTACCTTATCTTTTGAGTATAACAAATCTGTTACTCCATGATATTGAAGCTCCCAATATAGCTAACTGTGATTCGCTTGGAACAAATATCACTGATTTCAAGGAAAGCGATAAAGTGGATGTTATCGGTATGAATCCTCCGTATGGCGGTAGCACAGAAGATAGTGTAAAAAGCAATTTCCCGGTGCAATACCGTTCAAGTGAAACTGCGGATTTATTCATAGCCCTTATCATGTACCGCCTTAAAGCTGGTGGTAGATGCGGTGTGATTATCCCAGATGGTTTCTTGTTTGGTACGGATGGAGCAAAACTTGCACTTAAAGAAAATTTACTCCGCAAGTTCAATCTGCATACTATCATCCGTTTGCCGGGTTCTATATTCTCCCCATATACCTCTATTGCAACCAACATTCTTTTCTTTAATAATGAAAAAGCCGAAGGTTGCGAAGAAGGATTCAAGACCAAAGAGACATGGTTCTATCGTTTGGATATGCCGGAAGGGTACAAACACTTCTCAAAGACCAAACCAATGAAGGTAGAACACACACTGCCTATTCAGGAATGGTGGAAAGATAGGAAAGAAATTATAAGTGACGAAGAGGGAGAAAAGAGTCGTGTGTTTACTGCTCAACAACTGATTGACTTGGATTGCAACTTTGACCAATGCAAGTTCCCGAAAGAAGAAGAAGAAATACTCCCTCCGGCAGAATTGCTCAAACAGTATTTTGAGAAACGTGCTGCACTCGACCATGAAATAGACAAAACCCTTTCTGAGATTCAAAAGATTCTCGGTATAGACATAAAATCGTGTAATTGATAATTGTGAAGTGATATGAAAGATTTGACCATCTCAAACATAGAAAGACAAAATGTACTTAACAACCGTTTTGCGGTCAGTAAGGTACAGGAGCATCTTGATATAGAAGGAATGCTCTTTGAGGGAGAATACCGCTTTACAAAAAAAATGGTTGCCGACTTTTATCAAGTTGATACATCTACAATAGATCGTTATCTGCAATCAAATTCTGATGAGCTGAAACATAATGGATATATTTTATGTAAGGGTAAACAATTGAAAGAGTTTAAGTTAGAATTTGCTCACCTTATTAATGAGGCGAGCAAAACAACGCAGCTCGGATTATTTAATTTCCGCTCTTTCTTGAATATAGGTATGCTGCTTACAGAGAGTGAGAAAGCTAAAAAAGTCCGTAGTCTTATCTTGGATTTTGTGATTACTACCATCAATGAAAAGACAGGTGGAGGAACAAAATATATTAATCGTAGAGATGTGAATTATCTTCCTGCCGCAATCACAGAAGAAAATTATCGGAAAAATCTTACTTCTGCCATCAATCAATATGTGGATGGACATCATACATATAAGTATTCTCAGATTACAGATTTTATCTACAAGGCTGTATTCAAAGAGAATGCTAAAGAATACCGAGAAGTAATAAAGTTGGATTCAAAAGACAATGTTCGACACACGTTGTATTCAGAGGTTCTATTGGTTATCTCTTCTTTTGAAAACGGAGTGGGTGCAGCCATCAGTGAACGATTTAAAGAAAATGGTGGTAAGTTGCTTACCATTGAAGAAGTGGAGCGTATTGTAAACGAACTTGCCGAACATCCAATGCAAAAACCTTATCTGAATGATGCCAGGACTAAAATGGCTTCAAGGGATTTCAGTTTCCGGGATGCGTATCATGGTAATATAGCAGATTACCTACAAGCTGTTACTCCTGAAGAGTTTGAACGATTCATCGGTGACCAGTCTATTGATTTTGACCGTATCTTAGCGGATAACAAAGATGTGCTCAAACGCTTAAAGCAGGCAGAAGATGAGTAAGGATATTATTTACATAGATTACGATGAAACCTTAAACATCTATGGCAAAATGATTGATGCCAGTGATGGTGGTTTTGAAGGAGTGCGTGATGAAGGTGGTATTCGTGCAACATTGGATTTTGTGCAAAATGATTTATACTATCCGACCTTTGCCGACAAACTAACCTATCTGATGTATAGATTCTGTTCCGGGCATTTCTTTAATGATGGGAATAAACGTATTGCACTGACTTTGGGTACATACTTCTTACATAAGAATAAATACTACTGGCACGCTTGTACATGCATGCGTACATTGGAATCTATCATATATCACGTGGCGGTATCAAACATCGACCAAGATTTGTTGCTGCGCATCGTCAATAGCTTTTTGACGAGTAAAGACTATGACGAAGAACTGAAAATAGATATTGCCAATGCCATGAGCAAAGGAGAGTTAGGAATACAAGGCGAAGATTACGAACAATGAACGGAAAACAATTAAAAAACAGCATACTTCAGTGGGCGATACAAGGAAAACTTGTACCACAAGACCCCAATGACGAACCAGCTTCTGTACTTCTTGAACGTATCAGAACAGAAAAAGCAAAGCTGGTGAAAGAAAAGAAAATCAAGAAGGACAAAAACGAATCAATCATTTATCGTGGTGAGGACAATTCCTATTATGAGAAGTTTCTTGCTACGGGAGAGGTGAAGTGCATAGATGATGAGATTCCGTTTGAGATTCCGAATGGATGGGAATGGTGCGGACTTTCGTTGCTTATTTATCCTCCCAAATATGGAACTTCAAAAAAATCGGTTCCATCTGGTATATTACCAGTTCTTAGGATGGGGAATATTCAAGACGGGGAAATTGTATTTGACAAACTCGTTTTTAGTAATGATTTAGATGATAATAAAAAGCTATTATTGCAATATGGTGATTTATTGTTTAATCGGACTAACAGTGCTGAATTAGTTGGTAAGACTGCTATTTTTAGGGGACAACGGAATGCAATATTTGCAGGGTATCTAATACTATTACGTCCCATTTTTATAAATTCGGAGTACTTAAATTTATTACTAAATACTCCGTATGCACGAGATTATTGTAATGAGGTCAAAACTATCGGTGTTCAACAATGCAATATCAATGCAGAAAAAATTTCAAATCTACTCGTTCCTATACCTAGTCTCTTTGAAACTGTAAGAATCGTAGAAAAGGTAAAAAACATAGCATTACCGATTATAAAATATGGGGAGTTGTATCAAAAATTGAAGCAACTAAATGGAGAATTACCTATTATTCTAAGAAAATCTATTCTTCAAGAGGCAATACAGGGTAAATTAGTTCCACAGATTGCAGAGGAAGGTACCGCCCAAGAATTATTCGAACAAATACGGCAAGAAAAATTGCAACTTGTCAAAGAAGGAAAACTAAAGAAGTCTGCCTTAACCGATTCTATTATCTTCAAAGGTGACGATAACAAGTATTATGAGAGGATAAATGCGCAAACCGTTGAAATTGAGCTTCCTTTTGAATATCCTAACAATTGGTCTGTGCTACGTTTGAAAGATATATGCCAACTGATAGACGGTGAAAAAAGAAACGGAAAGAGCATCTGTCTGGATGCAAAATACCTACGTGGTAAATCATCTGCTACCATTGTAGAGAAAGGAAAATTTGTCTATGCCAGAGATAACATCATTCTTGTAGATGGTGAAAATTCAGGTGAAGTTTTCACTGTTCTGCAAGATGGGTATATGGGGAGTACATTCAAACAGTTAGGTAGTGTAAAATAAACTGTGTCACGCATTATTTATCTCTAGAAAACTCATCGGTCGGGGAACGGCCCGCGCCA
>NZ_CAXUGK010000032.1:0-56603 GCF_964250605.1 Bacteroides sp. AR20
TTCCTCTCTGAAAAATAAATGTTTTTATTGCTTATTATCCGCACCCAAAAAGTTGCATTTATAAGTTGAACTCAAGATTTCATACTTGTAGACAACATAGTCATTGATTGATGGCAGAGAGATTTCCAGCCTTCCTTTCTTTCCGGTTACTGCTGTCATAGCTTTGCCGTGTCCCATCAGTGGGATACATCTTACTGTGACACTTTCTGGCAGCCAGGTTTCGACTTCTGTAGTCCCTTCTGGATGATTTTCACGGTACACAATCAAGTATCCTCTATCTTTCTTTAGAGACTGGAAGCCGGTCCAAGAGCGTCCCGACGGTTCATCTCCTATGGGTAGGATAGTGCCGGAATGCATGTCATGCTGAAATTTCTTGTAGGCTTCTGTATGTTCTCGTAATGTAAATGCTTCCTCGGGTAGATTGGTACCTTCCATCCAGGCAAGCGGCTGTCCTGCTAAAGTCGTAGCAAACAGATATTCAAATGAATAGTTTTCCGGAGCGAAGACTTCTCCTTTATATTTATCCGTATTTCTCCATTTGTTCAGGAACTCTATTTGCAGCTTTTCTGCCGGAACATATTTGGAAAGCATCCAGAGGTTACGCAAAGTCCAGTAAGGATAGTAGTTCTGCCAGTCGGTATAACGGTTTTCCAGAAAGATATTTCCATATTCATTGAACATGTGGTAGCCTCCGCGGCGGCTGGCTGTCGCATCAAGGTTGAAAATCACTTCCTCGTCCGTCTCTTCCAGCACTTTGTTGAATAAGCGGTGCAGGTTTGTTTCGGCTTCTTTACTGGGAATGGTGAGCCCGTCTATCTTGAATACTTTGATGCCGTATTCGCGATAAAGGCTGATGAGTGCTTGCGCATCTTTCTGCCAATCGGCAAAATCATTTTGTATGCTGGGATTGAACCAAAGACCGATTTCAATACCTAATTCCTTGCCACGTTTTACGATGGGATGCAAACCACGTGGATACTTTTGCGGGTCGGGTTTCCAGTAGTCTTTATTGTCCCAAATGTTCTTGAATGAACCGCGGGCTACAGCTGAATTAGGGCTTTTACCTATTTGCCAGCCATCATCAATCTGGAAATGGGTGATTCCCAGACGGGCGGCGCGTTCCAGTTCTTTCAAACAGAAGGATTCGTTTACTTTTGAGTCCTGGCTACGGTCTCCCCAGGTGTTCATCATAATCATCTCGTCGCGGTCGGCCCGGTAAGTACGTATATTCTTCTGATATGAACGAAGCGTTTGTAGTCGGCTCAGTTCACCTTCTCCGTATATTCCCAATACGCATCCGTATGTTTGGGTCCAACGGTCGGGAGTCACGTCTTTCTCGGTAATGCCCAGGCCAGTTACTGTAAACTTTCCGAAATCAGTCAGAAAATCCTTTCCTTGATAGGCTAATTGTACCGAAGAGCAGGGAGCCTCTTTTAAAAAGAAGATGCCACAGTTGTCCTCGCCATTAAAGGCAAACAGCAGATTGCCGCGATATCCCAGTTTGCGATAGGAAATAATCTCTTTCTCGAAAAACAGGTTGTTGTGCCAGTCGGTCACATCGGAAAATTCCACGCTGCGAGCGTGCCAATGTTGTCCTTGGAAATGGAACTGGTCTAGTACAGCGGTTACTTCTTTAGATTTCATGTCTTCGGCGAATTCAATATTCTTCCGGTCGGCTGCACTAACTTCTCTGCCTCCGAAAATACTGTTTACTGTTCCTCTTAAATAGGTGTCGCAGGCTATGGCTGGACAATCATCATAAATACGATATACCCGTTTTATATCTAGCTTCTCCAGGCTGAAAGAAACTTCTACTTTCAGATAAGCGGGAAATATTTTAGTCTCTTTTACGGGAACTACTTTGAGTGAACCGTTTGATGGTTGCGGCAAATTTTTCGTTACTCTGAAATCTGGAGTAAGGCTGTGGTTCTTCCATGATTTTCCATTACTCTTGTCGGTCAGGCGGTAAGTTATGATATTTCCCCCGTTCCACAAAAAGGTACGTTCGACCAAATTGTTTCCGATGGTTAAAGTGTCATTTCTCAGAAGGCCGTAGCAGGTATCTTGTGCGTGTAACGAATATCCTCCGAAAAGGACAAATAATAATGTTAGAATATTTTTCATGATATGCGTGTTTTATTAATACTTAAATTGTAGTATCAACGTGTTTCTTACTTCTTGTTTTTTTCAATGACAAATATACGAGGCTTTTTTAATAATTTTTGTTCATTGAACTTCTGATTATCGGGAATCCCTTCTTTTTTTCCTACTCCCTCTTTCATCAGTGCTTTCAATTCCGGTAGGTGTTTCTGATATACTCCTCTCGGAGTGGTGTTGTACTTTTTACATAAGGAAGCTGCCATCCCGACAACTTCGCCCATCATTCCGGTGGTACGCATTACGCGGACAGTGCCCAGTGCCACATGGGTAACACTGATATTGCGGCCCGCCATAAAAAGATTCTCGATATTTCTGGAATATAGGCAGCGATAGGGCACTGCATAAGGATATATATGGATGTGTTTGGTTGCTGCTTTGAAAGGCGCATCAGGAAAGTGTGATGCATTGAGCGAATCCGGGAAATGCAGGTCGATGCTCCAGGTTGTGACGAAGGAGGCATCTTCGTGATAGACATTTTTATCTATATCATCTTGCTTTAGAATATAATCGCCCAACAATCGGCGTGACTCGCGTTTTCCGGCAATATAGGCTACCCAGTCCAATGCGCGGTTCTTATATTTCTTGTTGTCCTTTAATTCATTTTTCAGAAAACTCCAATTAGAATAGATGACCATTAAGCCATAATCACGTATACGTTCGAAGTCGTCGATTTGATTGAAGTTCATGCCGGTTTCCCATTTCCATTCACCCATCGTCACTTTTTCGCAATTTTTTTCATTGAATTGCAGACCGTACGAGAAAATAGGGAAACGGGTAGGTTTACCTTTGTCTGCAGAGTACCATTGTACGGATGAACCCATTGTCATTTTGTCCGGTTGAATCGGTGCCAGCTCTTCTCCGTATTCGGCACGGGATTCGCGTCCCATGTTGTAGTCTGCACCGGCCAGATACCCGATGGTGCCGTCTCCGGTACAGTCGGAGAACAATGGTGCTTTCAGTTCCACTTCTTTTCCATTCTCTATATGCTTGATGATGACAGATTCTATTCTGTTGCCATCGGGCTTTACAGATATGGCCCGGTAGTTGGCATAAAGGGTGATATTCTTTTCATTGGCGATAAAAAGCTCCTTCTTTTCATCTTCATAGTTTGCGGCAGGTTTGGCATTTCCTTCTTTAGAATGTCCGAATTCTCTTATCATACGTCCCAGTCCGGAATTGGGGCCTACTCCGATATTGCCCCCTAAGTGAACCCTGACTTCAGAGCTATTATTGCCGCCAAGTACTGGGCGGTCGTTGATTAATGCCACTTTGCATCCCAATCTGGAAGCGGTTGCGGCTGCACACATACCGGCTATACCGCCACCAGTTACAATCACATCATAGGAGTATTGCTCCGGTTCGGCTGGAATATCCAGCATCTTTTTACGGAAATCTGTCAGTTGTGTGGCCTGAGCGGGAGGGAGCTGCCCTTTTTCCGTAGTAAAATAAATGGCATCGCAACGGCCATTAAAACCGGTCAAATCTTTTAATGTCAGACTAGAGCTTCCTGCTTTTACAGAGACTGTTCCGGCAGGTTGCCACATCCATTGTTTGCCCTCGTCCCCTAAAACCACTGGCAACTTTTTATTGTCGACGGCTAAAGTGAATTTTCCCGGTCCTTTACCATCATACCAGGGAGAAGTCCAGTTGTAGGTGCGTACAAATACATAATATGTACCGTCTTCAGGAAAAGAAATGGTAGTGGAGGCATCCTCAACCGGGACTCCCATTCCATGAGCCATCAGATAAGGTGAACCCATGAGGTCCATGAATTGCTGGTCTACTACCCATCCCCCCTTTCTGTCAAAGCTTTCTGCTTCCACCAATAACTTGCTGGGTACTTGTTTCCTATTGCCTGAGGGCTTGTTGGCTTGTTGAAATAGTAGAACCTGCTTGTTGGGTTTTATTTCGAAAGTAATTTTGGTCCCTTTGAACAATTCCTTTAGGGTGGCTTCAAGTGGGGCATTGGATACCAGCAAATCTTTTCGGGTATCAAGATTGGGCAGTTTGTCGGTATAGAATACATTGTAGCCGCTAGTCTTTTCAATTTGAGGTATAATCTGCTTGATAGTCTGCTGGTTTATAGATAAACTGATTTGGGCAAAGTTATTTCCCCAGAAGAACAGCACTCCCAGTAATATTGAAAATCGCGTAATTATTTTATTTTGTCTCATGTCTTATCATATCAGGTTAATTACTTTTTTACTTTAAGGAAGGTACGACAAAGGCTAACCCTAATTAAGCTATTAGAGTATATTAAAACTATATTTCTCGAATGTTTAAATTTTATTGTCGCTGCCAGAAGTAGGTCATTGTGTCTGAGGTAAAAATCCTATAAAATCTATTCCATATACTTTTTGTTTTAGTTAATATAAAGGGCTATTTTACACTACTAATATATTATAATCGTATTGTCAGATTCTATCTTGTAATTAATGCCGCCAGCTTGGCTGATGTATTCCAATACATTGTTTAAACTGCCGTTTTTAATGATGCCATGATAAGTATATTGTTTGGCTTTCTCGTTTTTGAATATAAATTTGCAATTATACATTCGAGTAAGCATGGTACAAATTTCTTCAAAGGATTCACCATAGAGTGCCAGTTCGTTGCTTCTCCACAGTAAGTTGCTTGCATTAGGATGAAGCTCGCTTTTTTCGAACTGTCCATTGGTCAGGTTGCAAACGAGCCTTTCGTTTGGCTTCATATATGCCTCGTGTCTGCCGTCGTCTACTTTAACCTTTCCACTTATCAGGATTACAGCTACTGATTTATCGTCTTTATGTGCACGTATATTGAAGCTTGTACCTAACGCTTGTACATTGATGCCATTTGCTTTCACGATGAAAGGCTTTTCCTTGTCCTTTGCAACTTCAAAATAGGCCTCTCCTTCCAGGGAGACCATACGTGTTTTCTTGTTGTAAGTGTTGTCATATACAATTCTTGAATCGGAATTGATGTAGACCTTTGTGCCGTCAGCCAAAATGATGTCGGCCTTCTGCCCGTTGGATACGGACATGGTGACTTCTGTATTGGCGTCATCGGCCGGTCGTTTGACTCCTGCATAATAGGCTCCGCTTCCCACTGCCAATATGATGCAGGCAACTGCAGCATAGCGCCCAATCTGACGCAGGAAACGGTTCCTTGTTTTCAGGACCTTCGTTTCCGTGGTGGAACTTGCGTCTATCTGGCTTAAAAGTTCGGTGAACATTTCATTTTGTACGGCTTTGTCCATCGTGTCCGGAGCCAGTGCCCAGCATTGCTGATAGTATGCGGAAAATTTCTGTTGAAAATCCGGTTGCTTAATCCATGATTTCAACTGTACATCTTCTTCAGGGCTGGTCAGTCCTCGAAAGAAACGATCCAAAAGTTCAATATGACTGTCTTTTTTATCCATGTTCTGTAGTATATATCTGTATGCCTGCCAAAACACTCACGGATTTTCGTGCTTTAACAATTATTTAGAAAGTAGAAGGAGAGGAAAAGCATGATGAATTTGCGTAATTCTTCTTTCAGTAGTTTCATAGTACGGTAGAAATGAGCCTCTACGGCACGTTCCGTCAAATCTAGCTGTGAGGCGATTTCCTTGTTGGACAGTTTTCCTGCTCTTTTCAGCTGAAAGACTTCCCGTGAAACTTCTGGCAGGCTTTGCAGAAGTTGCTCTATCTGTTTTTCAATGATGGAGACGTCCATATCCATCGTATCTTCCTCGATAGCCTCTGCTTCTGTTTTCAGCTTGTTTTCTACAAATTTGTTGTGTAATAATCTTCGTTCGGTTTCTTTGTATACCATGTTGCGTGCGATGGTGCATAGATATGCCGGAAAACTTTTCTCGGTATCCAGATTACTGCGTTTTTCCCATATCGTCATGAAGCTGCTTTGGGTGATGTCTTTGGCTAATGATTTGTCATATACGAGAAGGACGATGGTGTTGTACAGCCTGGCACTGTATTTTTCGTACAATGCTTCAAAGGCAAATTTATTGCCTTCTCTCAACTTGGCTACCAATAAAGTATCATTTTCTTTCTGCATATTGATTCATCTTACATTTACGCATTCTGAATGGTAGTGTCTTTGTATAGTAAAGTACTATTCCACATAGACTCTGAAAGAATGAACTACAAAGGTGGTGTTTTTATTATTTATTTAAAAGTTTTTTGCTGAAAATATACTTTGTGTGATTATTATTTAATTCTATATTCCACGATGAAGGAGGATGGCAGAAATAGTCATTTGCAGTATAAGAAGTGGTAAACTGATGGATGGGTTTAGGGGCTTATTGTCAATACATTACATTTACAGCGTTGTTACATCCTTATGTAAAAGACGTTACATGCCGGGGAAAGACTCTTTACACACCGGGGTAAAGGCCGTTACATATCGGGGTAAAGGTAGTTACATCCTGGGGTAAATGGAGTTCCCCACTGAGGTAAATAAGTTATCCTGCTGGAGTGAATGAAGTGATATAGGCTTATCTGATGTCCGCCCCCCACATTAGTTTATTGCGAAGGGTATCAAAGAAAATATGGTTGAACCGTTTCACTACCTTTATGCTATAGTCGGCACGTGAGATGTGCAACTGGGTCGTTTCTTTGCAGGACTCGCTACGGCCGTCGATGGCAACCAAGAAGTTGTGGCTGCGGCTTTCCACATCAAGTGTAATTTCCCAGTCGTCACAAATGACGATGGGACGGACGTTGAGGCTGTGTGGAGCCACCGGGGTGATGGCGATGGTTTTACTGTGGGGCACAATGACCGGACCGCCGACGCTGAGTGAGTAGGCGGTGGAACCGGTAGGTGTGGAGACAACCAGGCCGTCAGCTTGATAGGTGGTCAACGGAGCGCCATTGATGGCGGCGTGGATACTGATCATGGACGAACTGTCCCGCTTCAATACGGCTATCTCATTGAGGGCGTAAGGGGATTGCATCAAGCGTTCATCGTCGCACCTCAGTTGCAGTACACTACGCTCTTCCACCTTATAGTGATTATTGTAGATTTCATCGAAGGTCTCTTCCATCTCTTCCGGTGAGATGTCGGCAAGGAAACCCAGCCGGCCGGTATTGATGCCCAATATGGGGATATTCTTCTTTCCTACACGGCTGGCTGCTTTCAGGAAAGTGCCGTCGCCACCGATGCTGATAACCATGTCGGCACAGAAATCATCTCCGTCAAACAATTCGGCGTCAGGTATGTTTAAATGTAAATCGGCAGTCAGGAAGTGATGGAATTCCCGGCAGATGCAGAGCTGTGCATTATGCTGTCCGAGCAACCGGAAGAGGTTTTCTGCATGCGAGGATTTCTTTGCTTGGTAGGTATTTCCGAATATGGCAAATTTCATAATCAATTCTGTTGGATTGAAGTGCAAAGATGCTATTTTTTTCTCAGAATGCTGCCAATATATAACTATTATTTGTACTTTTGTCCCAAACTATAAACCGAATTATGACTAGATTAAGCGTTAATATAAATAAGGTGGCAACGCTGCGCAATGCCCGTGGAGGTGATGTCCCGAATGTTGTGAAGGTAGCGCTGGATTGTGAAGACTTTGGTGCTGATGGCATTACGGTGCATCCCCGTCCTGACGAGAGGCATATCCGCCGTAAGGATGTATATGATTTGCGGCCGTTGCTGCGGACAGAGTTCAATATCGAGGGGTATCCTGCACCCGAATTTATGGATTTGGTCTTGAAGGTGAAACCGCATCAGGTAACTTTGGTGCCCGACAGCCCTACACAGCTGACTTCAAACGCAGGCTGGGATACCAAGACCCATTTTGACTTCTTGAACGAAGTGTTGGATGAGTTCAACAATGCTGGTATCCGTACTTCCGTATTTGTTTCCACCGATACCGAAATGATAGAATATGCTGCCAAAGCCGGTGCCGACCGCGTGGAGCTATATACGGAACCTTATGCTACGGCTTATCCCAAAGGACGGGAAGCGGCTGTAGCTCCTTTTGTCGAGGCTGCCAAGGTGGCCCGCAGCTTAGGCCTGGGGCTGAATGCCGGACATGACCTGAGCCTGGTGAATCTGAATTATTTTTATCAAAACATTCCGTGGCTGGACGAGGTGTCCATCGGGCATGCGCTGATTAGTGACGCGTTGTATCTGGGATTGGAGCGTACGGTCAAGGAATATAAAAACTGTCTTCGCTGATGAATGTAATGTTGTTATTGGCCCAAGTGGCTCCGGCACTGACTGACTCTATTGCAGGTGCCAATCCGGTACTGACACAAGTAAACGCTTCCGACGAAATGAATTTATGGAGCATGGCCATCAAAGGTGGCTGGATTATGATTGTCTTGGGTTTGATGTCCGTACTTTGTTTCTACATCTTGTTTGAACGTAATTATGTTATCCGGAAGGCGGGGAAAGAAGACCCTCAGTTCATGGATAAAATAAAGGATTATATTTTGGGTGGGGAATTGAAAGCTGCCATTGCTTATTGTCGCAGTGTGGATACTCCCTCGGCCCGTATGATTGAAAAGGGTATCAGCCGTTTGGGACGCCCGGTGAACGATGTGCAGGCTGCCATCGAGAATGTGGGTAATATTGAGGTTGCCAAACTGGAGAAGGGAATGACGATTATGGCCACGATTTCCGGTGGCGCTCCTATGCTAGGCTTCCTTGGCACGGTGACGGGTATGGTACGTGCATTTTGGCAAATGGCAAATGCCGGAAATAATATTGATATAACGTTGCTTTCCGGTGGTATTTATGAGGCGATGATTACTACGGTGGGCGGTTTGATAGTCGGTATCATAGCTATGTTTGCCTACAATTACCTGGTGACATTGATAGATGGCGTGGTCAACAAGATGGAAGCCAAGACAATGGCATTCATGGATTTGTTGAACGAACCGGCGAAATGATTAATTAAAGAATTAAGAATTAAAACTTAAAGGCGTGTTAAAACGTAGAGCTAAAATATCACCCAATTTCAGTATGGCGTCCATGACGGACCTGATTTTCCTGCTGCTGATTTTCTTTATGATAACATCTACCATGGTATCGCCCAATGCTATCAAGGTACTGCTGCCGCAGGGAAAGCAACAGACTTCTGCAAAGCCTTTGACGAGAGTCATCATAGATAAGAATCTGAATTATTATGCTGCTTTCGGAAATGACAAGGAACAGACGTTGACGCTTGAAGAGCTGACTCCTTTCCTGCAATCGTGTGCAGCGAAAGAGCCTGAAATGTATATAGCTTTGTATGCTGACGAAACAGTGCCTTACCGGGAAATCGTGAAGGTGCTGAACATTGCAAACGAGAATAAATTCAAGATGGTGCTGGCTACACGACCACCGGAAAACTAAATCGTACATTGTACATGGCTAAATTGTAAATGCAATGGTGAATCAGAAGAAGAAAGGAAAATATATAGGTATGGCAGGTGCACTTGTGGTGCATGTTGCCATTATTGCCCTTCTGATACTGGTAGGATTCACACTGCCGGAACCCTCGGAAGAAGGCGGTGTACCCGTTATGCTGGGAGAGGTGCCCGATGCACTGGGCGCTGCCGACCCTTCTTTAGTAAAGGTGGATGTCATGCCGGAGGAAACTGCTCCTCAGGTGCAGGAAACGGTGGAGCAGGACATCATTACGCAGGAAACTGAAGAAACCGTTGCCATAAAGCCCAAAGCCGAACCCAAGAAAAAGGAGGAGGTGAAGAAACCGGAAAAGACGGAAGCCGAAAAAGCGGAAGAGGCCCGCAAACTGGCAGCGGCAAAAGCCGAACGGGAACGTAAGGAAGCCGAGGAAGCTGCCCGTAAACGGGTAGCTGGCGCTTTTGGCAAAGGTGCCCAAATGGGTAGTAAAGGCGATACGGAAGGCGAAGGTATTCAAGGAAGTCCTACGGGAAATGCTCCGTCCGGAGCCACTTCGGGTACGGGAGGCTACGGCTCGTTTAATTTGGGCGGACGTTCTCTTGGTGAGGGCGGATTGCCGCGGCCGGTATATAATGTGCAGGATGAAGGTAGGGTTGTGGTGACCATCATAGTGAACCCTGCCGGACATGTGATAGCAACCAGCATCAACCGCCAGACCAATACCGTCAATCCCGCATTGCGGAAAGCGGCAGAGGATGCTGCCAAGAAAGCCCGTTTCAATGCGGTAAGCGGCTTGAACAATCAGACGGGAACAATAACGTATTATTTTAATCTAAAATAAGAGGAGGAACAATTATGGGTACAGTTTATGTTTTTTTTGCCGACGGATTTGAAGAAATAGAAGCTTTTACTTCTGTGGATGTGATGAGACGCGCCGGACTGAACGTAGAAATGGTGACGGTAACCCCTGATGAAATAGTGACGGGAGCACACGATGTTCCGGTCTTGTGCGATAAGAATGTAGTGAACTGCGACTTCTTTGATGCAGAGCTTGTATTATTGCCTGGCGGTATGCCGGGTGCGTCCACTTTGGAGAAGTGTGGAGAACTGCGTAATCTGGTACTGCGTTTTGCCCAAGAGCAGAAACCGATTGCTGCTATTTGTGCGGCTCCTATGGTATTGGGTAAGCTGGGATTGCTGAAAGGCAAGAAGGCTACTTGCTATCCCGGCTTTGAACAGTATTTGGAAGGTGCCGAATGTACGGGTGCTCCGGTAGAAAGAGACGGCAATATCATCACTGGTAAAGGACCGGGCGCTGCCATGGAGTTTGCATTGGCCGTAGTGGAGCTGTTGCAAGGCAAAGAGAAGGTGCAGGAACTGAAAGAAGCTATGTGCGTAACGGATTTATGATTTAAAATCATAAATCATAAATCATAAATCATAAATCATAAATGGTTCAGTATGCTCTGATTGTTGCCGGTGGCAAGGGCTTGCGCATGGGGACCGAACTCCCCAAACAGTTTCTCCCGATAGGGGGGAAACCTGTTTTGATGCGCACTCTGGAGGCGTTTTATGACTACAATGCTGAGATACGGATAATATTGGTGCTTCCCCACAGCCAGCAGGATTACTGGAGGCAGCTGTGCAGGGAGTACTGTTTTTCATTGCCGCATGCCATTGCAGATGGAGGGGAGACGCGGTTCCACTCCGTAAAGAACGGTTTGGCTTTGGTCAAGACACCTGCTTTGGTCGGTGTGCACGATGGGGTACGTCCATTCGTAGCCCGGGAAGTGATTGCACGCTGTTATGACTTGGCTGCCGGGAAAAAGGCTGTGGTTCCGGTAATAGGTGTGGTGGAGACCGTTCGCCGTATGGGAGGGAAAGGCAGTGTGACTGTCGGCAGGGATGATTATAGATTGGTGCAGACTCCCCAGGTTTTTGATGCGGAACTGCTGAAAGCGGCATACGAGCAGCCCTATACACCCCATTTTACCGATGATGCTTCTGTGGTGGAGGCATTGGGTGTATCTGTCTTTTTGACGCCGGGAAACCGGGAAAACATTAAAATAACCACTCCTTTTGATTTAAAAATAGCCACAGCTCTGATAGGTTCATGTTCGATTTAGCCACGCGTGACATAAAATATTTGTCGGGCGTCGGGCCGCAGCGTGCTTCGGTGCTCAATAAGGAATTGGGCATTTACTCCTTGCACGATTTGCTATATTACTTTCCATATAAATATGTAGACCGCAGTCGGATTTATTATATTCAGGAGATCGATGGGACGATGCCCTATATTCAGCTGAAAGGTGAAATACTAAGTTTTGAGACGGCTGGAGAAGGGCGCCAGCGCAGGCTGATAGCTCATTTCTCGGACGGTACGGGGGTAGTGGACCTGGTTTGGTTCCAGGGCATCAAATATTTGGTAGGGAAGTATAAAGTGCATCAGGAATATATTGTGTTCGGAAAACCGACCTTCTTCAATGGTAGAATAAATATGGCTCATCCGGATATAGACTCTGCTTCGGATTTGAAATTGTCGTCCATGGGGTTACAACCTTATTATAATACGACTGAAAAGATGAAACGGAGTTCTCTCAATTCGCATGCCATCGAGAAGATGATGAATACGGTGGTGCAGCAGTTGCGTGAGCCGTTGCCCGAGACCCTTTCTCCCGCTATACTTGCCGAGCATCATCTGATGCCGTTGACGGAAGCTTTGGTCAATATACACTTTCCCGCTAATCCGGATTTATTGCGTAAGGCACAGTATCGCCTGAAGTTTGAGGAGCTTTTTTACGTACAGTTGAATATCCTGAGGTATGCAAAAGACCGTCAGCGGAAATATCGCGGTTATATTTTTGAAAGGGTGGGCGAAGTGTTTAATACTTTCTACTCCCGTAATCTTCCTTTTGAACTGACCAATGCACAGAAGCGGGTATTGAAGGAAATCCGTAAGGATGTAGGCTCAGGAAAGCAGATGAACCGCTTGCTGCAAGGGGATGTGGGAAGTGGAAAGACGCTTGTCGCACTGATGAGTATGTTGATGGCGCTCGATAATGGCTTTCAGGCATGCATGATGGCACCTACCGAGATTTTGGCAAACCAGCACTATGAAACCATCCGTGAGCTGCTGTATGGAATGGAGGTACGTGTGGAACTGTTGACCGGTTCTGTTAAGGGCAAGCGGCGCGAAGCTATCCTTGCCGGTTTGTTGACGGGAGACATACATATACTGATAGGTACCCATGCCGTCATTGAAGATACGGTGAATTTTGCTTCGCTCGGTTTGGTTGTGATTGACGAGCAGCATCGTTTCGGTGTGGCCCAACGGGCACGGTTGTGGACAAAGAATGTGCAGCCTCCCCATGTATTGGTGATGACGGCAACCCCGATTCCCCGTACATTGGCAATGACGCTTTATGGCGATTTGGATGTGTCTGTCATCGATGAATTGCCTCCCGGACGTAAACCGATTGTCACTCTTCATCAGTTTGATAGCCGTCGGATAAGCTTGTATCAGTCCATGCACAAGCAGATTGCCGAAGGCCGGCAGGTCTATATTGTCTACCCGCTGATTAAGGAAAGCGAAAAGATTGACTTGAAGAATCTTGAAGAAGGGTATCTGCATGTTTGTGAAGAGTTTCCCGAGTGTAGGGTTTGCAAGGTACATGGAAAGATGAAACCTGCTGAAAAGGATGCTCAGATGCAATTGTTCGTATCCGGCGAGGCACAGATAATGGTGGCTACCACCGTGATTGAGGTAGGTGTAAATGTGCCCAATGCTTCGGTGATGGTGATTGAGAACGCCGAGCGTTTCGGGCTGTCCCAGCTTCATCAGCTTCGGGGACGTGTAGGACGTGGAGCTGACCAGTCCTATTGTATCCTGGTTACCGGCTACAAGTTGGCGGAGGATACAAGGAAGCGTTTGGAGATAATGGTGCGGACTAATGACGGCTTTGAAATAGCGGAAGCAGACTTGAAACTACGTGGTCCTGGAGATTTGGAAGGGACACAGCAGAGCGGCATTGCTTTCGATCTGAAGATTGCCGATATAGCCCGTGACGGACAACTGCTGCAATATGTCCGTGAAGTAGCGCAAACGGTGGTGGATGCAGATCCACATGGCATGTTGCCTGAGAACGAGGTCTTGTGGCGACAACTGAAAGCGTTGAGAAAAACGAACGTTAATTGGGCTGCCATTAGCTGAAAAAACGGTTAAACATGCACTTTTATTGCATTTTATGTTGTAAAACATGTTTGCTTGTAAATCTCCTATCTATAGGGGATTAAGACATCTTTGCGAGCTTTACAGTTTCCTCCTCTTCGAAAAAATAGTTAATGACTGATGTCGTTTTTCAGAGAGAAATGTTACCTTTGGGAGAATTTTTGAAAATCAATCTGGATATTCGCGTAGAACAAGTGGTGTTTGATTTGCCGAGATGCTTGCAACGGATATCAAAATGAATGACGAAACGGATGAATTTTAATTGGATAAAAACTGCTTTATTGGCTGCGACGGCAATGGTTAGCTTGAATTCTTTCTCGCAAGACCTGATTGCCCGCCAGGCCCCCATCGACAGAAAACTTAAGAGTGTAGATTCACTGGCTTTGCAAAAACAGATACGTGCGGAACAATCATTGTATCCGGGTTTGGATTTGTATCCCAACTGGAATAACGAATTCGTACAAGCCTATGGCAATGCGATTGTGCCTGAGAGCTATACATTTGATTTGACCGGTTTTTGTATGCCTACTCCCAATACCCGTATCACAGATGTATTCGGTTACCGTCCCCGGAGAAGAAGAGCTCATTATGGTTTGGATATCAAGGTGTATGTAGGCGATACAATCCGTGCGGCTTTTGATGGAAAAGTACGCGTTGTCAAGAATCAAGGTCGTCGTGGATACGGCAAATACGTCGTTATTCGTCACGACAATGGCTTGGAAACAGTTTACGGACACTTGTCTAAACAATTAGTTGATACAAACCAGTTGGTAAAAGCCGGCGAACCGATTGCATTGGGAGGAAATACCGGACGTTCTACCGGTTCACACCTTCACTTTGAAACCCGTTTCTTGGGTATTCCCATCAATCCTGCGCTTATGTTTGATTTTGAAAAGCAGGATATCGTAGCTGATTCCTATACTTTCCATAAGACAAAAGGCTCTTCCGGTACGGCGTGTAGCATGGCATCGGGTGAAGGTCTGTTCTATAAGGTAAAGAAGGGAGACACATTGGGACGGATTGCAGCACGTCAGGGAACCTCCATTGACAAGCTTTGCAAACTGAACAGAATTACGCGTAAAACAATCCTGAGGCCGGGACAAGTATTGCGCTGCTCATAAAAACGTAAACAATCTCTATAGAGGAGGGTACTTTAATAGATTTTAGAGTGCCCTCTTTTTCTTTTTCTTTAATTATTCCTATCTTTGCAGCGCACTGTGAAAAAAGGAAATGAAAGATACCAAGCAACAATTTGAACATGTCATTGCGGTTTGCCGTGACTTGTTCTCTAAAAAACTTCATGATTACGGTCCGGCGTGGCGCATTCTTCGTCCGTCTTCCGTAACAGATCAGATATTCATCAAAGCCAACCGTATCAGAAGTATTGAAACGAAAGGGGTGACTTTGGTAGACGAAGGCATCCGTTCTGAATTCATAGCTATTGTCAACTATGGAATTGTAGGGCTGATACAGTTGGAACTTGGTTATGCCGAAGCTGCCGATATGACCAATGAAGAGGCATTGGTGCTGTATGACAAATATGCCAAAACCTCTTTGGAGTTGATGCTTGCCAAAAATCATGATTATGATGAGGCTTGGCGTAGTATGCGTATCAGTTCGTATACGGATTTAATATTGATGAAGATTTACCGGACAAAGCAGATTGAAAGCTTGTCCGGGGAGACTTTGGTTTCGGAAGGTATTGATGCCAATTATATGGATATGATTAACTATTCCGTATTCGGCTTAATTAAGATTGAATTTGGAGATTGACAAGAAACATATTGTCGGGAAAGTTTGGGTGAACCTCTGCCGTTTTCTGCTGGGGGCTTTGTTCATATTTTCCGGATTTGTGAAAGCTGTTGATCCGTTGGGTTTCTTCTATAAAATTCAGGATTACCTGACGGCTTTCGGCATGATTTCCTGGTTTCCTTCTTATGCGCCCTTGCTGGTAGGGATAGTGTTGTCTGCCATAGAGTTCAGTGTAGGTGTTTTCTTGTTTTTGGGTATACGCCGGAAGGTGGCATCTGCATTGGCATTATTGCTGATGGTTGTAATGACTCCGCTGACACTTTATCTGGCTTTGGCGAATCCGGTATCCGACTGCGGATGCTTCGGTGATGCGTGGATATTGACCAATTGGCAGACTTTCGGCAAGAACGTAGTATTGTTGGTGGCGGCAGTATCTGTATTCAAGTGGCAGGATTTACTGGTACGTTTCATTACTCCGAAGATGGAGTGGATGATTTCCATGTATACGTTTCTATTTGTGTTTGCGTTGTCCTTCTATTGCCTGGAGAATTTGCCGATACTTGATTTCCGACCTTACGGAATTGGAGCGAATATCAAGGCGGGCATGGAAATTCCGGAAGGTGCTAAACCAAGCGTGTTTGAAAGCCGGTTCATTTTGGAAAAAGGAGGAAAGCGTCAGGAATTTACATTGGATAACTATCCGGACAGTACATGGACGTTTGTAGAATCGCGTACGATACTGAAGGAAAAAGGTTATGAACCTCCCATTCACGATTTTTCCATGATGAGTCTGGATACATGGGAAGATATAACGGACAGCGTACTGTCGGATAAAGGATATACGTTTCTGCTGGTTGCCCATCGGATAGAAGGAGCGGACGACAGTAACATCGACCTTATCAATGAAATATACGATTACAGTGTGGAGCATGGTTATGGCTTTTATGCCTTGACTTCATCTCCGGAAGACGAGATAGAATTGTGGCGTGACAAGACTGGAGCAGAATACCCTTTCTGCCAGACAGATGATATTACGCTGAAGACCATTATCCGTTCAAATCCCGGTTTGCTGTTGGTAAAGGACGGAACAATTTTGAATAAGTGGAGTGACAACCGGCTGCCTGATGAATATGTGCTGACCGATAGCCTGGACAAGTTGGAATTGGGCAAGCAGAAGCAGGAAAGTGACTTACAAACAATAGGCTATGTGTTGCTGTGGTTCATCCTTCCTCTGATGATGGTGCTTTGTGTCGATATTTTAGTCGTAAGGCGCCGGGAGAAACAACGCCTCAGACAACAATAGTATCAAATAGTAAATAGTAAATTGTCAAATAGTAAATACATTAACCCTTTTAATAATAAAACAAAATGAGAAAAAACATTGTTGCAGGAAACTGGAAAATGAACAAAACCCTCCAAGAGGGTATTGCTCTTGCAAAAGAACTGAATGAAACATTGGCTAACGAAAAGCCTAACTGTGATGTAATCATCTGTACTCCGTTTATCCACCTGGCATCTGTTACTCCTTTGGTAGACGCTGCCAAGATTGGTGTAGGTGCAGAAAACTGTGCAGACAAGGAGTCAGGCGCATATACCGGCGAAGTATCAGCTGCTATGGTTACTTCTACTGGTGCAAAATATGTCATTCTGGGTCACTCTGAACGTCGTGCTTACTATGGTGAAACAGTTGCTATTCTGGAAGAAAAAGTAAAATTGGCTTTGGCTAACGGTCTGACTCCGATTTTCTGTATCGGTGAGGTATTGGAAGAACGTGAAGCAAACAAGCAGAATGAAGTGGTAGCCGCTCAGCTGGCTTCTGTATTCTCTTTGTCTGCCGAAGATTTCTCTAAGATTATTTTGGCTTACGAGCCGGTTTGGGCTATCGGTACCGGTAAGACTGCTACTGCAGAACAAGCACAGGAAATCCACGCTTTCATCCGTTCCTTGATTGCTGAAAAGTATGGTAAGGAAATTGCTGACAACTGCTCTATCCTTTATGGTGGCAGCTGTAAGCCTTCTAATGCAAAGGAACTGTTTGCCAACCCGGATGTTGACGGCGGTCTGATTGGTGGTGCTGCCTTGAAGGTTTCTGACTTCAAGGGTATCATCGATGCCTTTAATTAAATAGTTGAAAGCTGAAAGTTGAAAATGGATTGCATGTCGTATCTGCATAACTGTTTTCCATTTTCAGCTTTCCATTTTCCGTTATATAAAGATATTGACTCATGAAAAAGCTTGGTTTACTTTTGGTTGCATGTTTCGCTTTTGCAACGATTTCTGTAGCGCAGAATAATATTGTGAAAAGCCTGGAACGTAATGTGCCGGGACAAGGCAAGGTGACTATCCATCAAGATGCACGCATTGCGGCATTGATAGGTTCGGAGTATGTTCCTGCCGGTTCGGATGAGCAGAAAGTGATTAAAAGTTCGGGTTACCGCATACAAGTTTATGCAGGGAATAATACCCGTCAGGCCAAGAACGAAGCTTATGCGGTAGCTACCCGCATCAAGGAACATTTTCCCGAACTTACAGTTTATACCTCTTTCAATCCCCCCCGTTGGCTGTGCCGTGCAGGAGATTTCCGCAGTATCGAAGAAGCGGATGCCATGATGCGTCAGTTGCGGGCTACTGGTGTATTCAAGGAAGTTTCTATCGTGAAAGAGCAGATAAACATCCCCTTATAAAGAATTATCATGTTAGGAAAAGAAGAAATTGTATCTCCTTCATTAGATGAATTGAAGGAACATTATCACCGCATCCTTACTCTGTTGGGTGAAGATGCCGGACGTGAAGGTTTGCAGAAGACACCTGAACGGGTGGCGAAGGCCATGTTGTCGTTGACGAAAGGGTATCATATGGACCCGCACGAGGTACTCCGTTCAGCCAAGTTTCAAGAAGAATACAGTCAGATGGTGATTGTGAAAGACATTGATTTCTTCTCGCTTTGCGAACATCACATGCTTCCCTTCTACGGAAAGGCACATGTGGCATATATTCCTAACGGCTACATTACCGGACTGAGCAAGATAGCCCGCGTAGTGGATATTTTCTCTCACCGCCTGCAAGTGCAGGAACGTATGACTCTCCAAATAAAAGAGTGTATTCAGGAGACGCTGAATCCGCTGGGGGTTATGGTTGTTGTGGAAGCCAAACACATGTGCATGCAGATGCGCGGAGTAGAGAAACAGAACTCCATTACCACTACATCCGATTTTACCGGAGCATTCAACCAAGCGAAGACCCGCGAGGAATTTATGAATTTAATCAGGCATAATTCTTGACGGAGAACTCCCCGAATTGAATTTAAAAATTCAGGATGACTCTGTCTCCCAGCCGCTTTGCCATGATGCTTTTTACTTTGTTCAATTCGTTGTAGCGCTCCATGATGCTGTTACACTGGGTTTCATCATTGGCTATGGCAGGGTTCTGTAACGCAAATAGGGTATGCTTCAATTCTTCGCAGACGATGGCATATTTGAAGTTTATCATTAACCGTGGAATTAGCTCATAGAGGCGTTCTTCGTCCGTCACCATTTGTTCTATCTGTGATTTCCTTAACTGATAGCGGTTGCTGATAAGCTCCACGCTCAGCTTGCTGATGACGGGGTCGGGATGCGCCACAAAATACCGTTCGGCGGTAAAACCCTCATTGTGGATACGTTCGGCAGCCTCTGTCAGGATTTGCCGGTGAAGCGGATTGTGGAAGGCAAGTTCGTCTTCTTTTAAATCATTGACTATATATTCAGTTACAGTGATAGGGGTTTCCTGCCCCTCTTCATTGGTGACATTGCACATCACCCGCTCACCATAGAGCACTACCATCTTCAGAATAAGTCGTTCGTATTTATAGAACTCCTGGCCCTCCTTGCCCTCCTGTGGGATGAAGGATACATATTCTTCCTCGGGTGGAAAAGGTGGAGGTGTTTCGGAAGGGAGACCGGCAGGCAGTGATTGGGACGGATAGCCAGCTTGTTGTGCGTCGGGGCTGGTAGCTGTAGCTGCAGTATGACTGCCATTGACACCTGCTTCTGCATTGGCTCTTGCGGCATTGGCCGACCGACGCTCGCGTTCTGCTCGCTCAGCTTGTTGCTCGGCTTGCTTTTCGCGACGCTTGGCAACCTCAGAAACCAGCAGTTTATCTTCTACGTGCAATAATTGGGCGCACTCCTTGATATAGACATCACGCACAATGGCTTCGGGAATGATGGAAATGCTCTGCACAAGGTTTCCGATAAACTCGGCACGCTTGATGGGGTCTTTTCCTGCATCTTCCAGCAACAGATTGGTTTTGAAGCGGATAAAGTCCGTTTCATTCTCTTGTATGAAGGCCTGGAACTCCGTCGCATTGTGTTTGCGTGCAAAGGAGTCCGGGTCGTCACCGTCGGGCAGGAGGCAGACTTTGACGTTCATGCCTTCTTCCAGCAACATATCAATACCTCGGATAGAGGCCTTTATACCGGCAGCGTCACCGTCGTAGAGCACTGTCATATTGTTGGTGAAACGATGAATCATCCGGATTTGTCCGGGTGTCAATGCCGTGCCCGAAGAGGCAACCACATTCTCTATGCCCGATTGGTGCATGGAAATGACATCCGTATAACCTTCGACCAGAAAGCAACGGTCTTGTTTCACAATGGCTTGTTTGGCAAAATATATGCCATACAGTTCATTGCTTTTATGATAAATTTCCGATTCAGGCGAGTTGACGTACTTCACCTTGACGCCTTTGGTGGCGCCGGCAAGCACACGTCCCCCGAAAGCCACCACCTTGCCGGAGAGAGTGTGTACCGGAAAGATGACCCGCCCCCAGAAGCGGTCGCGCAGTCGGTGGTCGTCCGTCTCGTAGCAGAGGCCGGTCTTGACAAGATAATCCTTTTTATAGCCTTTTTTCAAAGCTTCCTGGGCAAGGGCATCGTGGCTCTCGGTACAATAGCCCAACTGGAACTTCTCGATGATGTCATCCCGGAAGCCGCGGCTGCGGAAATAGGCCATGCCGATACTCTGTCCGTCTACGTGGTTCTTTAGGATATTCTGGAAGTAGTCACGGGCAAAGTTGTTCACAATGAAGAGGCTTTCCCGTTCGCTCTGTGCTATCTTCTCCTCGCTGGATAGTTCGCGTTCTTTGATTTCAATGCCGTATTTTTTTGCGAGATATTTCAGCGCCTCAGGATAAGACATCTGTTCGTGCTCCATGATGAAATGCACTGCATTTCCTCCTTTTCCGCAGGCAAAGCACTTGCAGAGCCCTTTGGCGGGGGATACATAGAAAGAAGGGGTTTTGTCATCGTGGAAGGGACACAGTCCTACATAATTCACGCCGCGTTTGCGCAGGGTAACGAAGTCCGATACGACATCGTATATTTGTGCGGCATCGAGAATTCTGTCTATAGTGGGTTGGTCTATCATGAAAGCGGTTCTATTAACAGTGCAAAGATAAAAAAAATCCCTCGTTGAGGACGAGGGAACCTGATGTTTTCACAATGGACATTTTTTCTATTTAATCTTTTCTCTGATTTTGGTCAGATACTTCTTCATGCCTTCCGCATCCTTGTTGTTGATGATTTCCAGCAGATTCTTCAGTTCCAGGCGGATGTTCTCCACTTGTGAGGGAGTGCGCGGGTTGAAGAGAATTTCTTGGAGCAAGTAGTCATCTTCACTCAGCAGTCCTTTGGCAATAGCCATGTGCTTCTTGAATGTAGTGCCTGGAGCTTCCTGGTGTTTCATTACCGCTGCAAACACGAAGGTGGATACAAACGGAATGGACAGCGAATAGGCTACAGTCTCATCATGCTCGTCGAATGTATATTCGAAGATGTTCAGTTTCATTGTCTGGTAGAGGTCCTTGAAGAAGATTTTTCCCAAGTGGTCACCTTCGCTGATGATGATCGCATTCTCTGTATTCAGATTGCTGAGACTGGCAAAAGTAGGGCCGAACATGGGATGTGTCGATACATATCGGAAACCGCTTTCTTCGTAAAATTTCTTCAATCCGGTCTTTACCGAAGCAATGTCACTGATGATGCAGTCCTTAGGCAGTACTGGCAGCACTTGGCGGAAGGCGTCCAGTGTGTATTTCACCGTAGCGGCATTGATGACCAGTTCCGGCTCGAACTCCTTGATTTCCTCCAATGTAGTGAAGCGGTAGGTGTTGTAGACAAAACGCAGTTGGTGCGGGTTGACATCGAACACAGCCGTCTCGTGCTGGAAACTCAATATATCTGTAAAGAAAGAGCCCATTTTTCCGGCCCCAAGTATAAGTATTCTCATGATGTTTAATGTGCTAATGTGCTAATGTGCTTATTGCCATGCGGCATCACTGCGCAGCCAATAAGCACATTGGCACATTAAATAATTACTTATTTATAATTTCCATTTGTTGCCTCACACTTTCTTCGTGTATCGCCTCAAATACCTTTTTGATGAATTCAGCATCCATGCCACACAATGCGCCTTGCGAGCCGCGTTTCTCGAGGATTTCGTTGTAGCGTCCGGTTTGCAGGATGGTCATGTCATGCTCTTTTTTGTATGTACCGATTTCACGTGCCACACGCATCCGTTTGGCCAGCTCCTGAATAAGATTGTTGTCGCATTCGTCTATCTGCTTGCGCAATTCGCTGAGGTTCTCGGTGCTTTGTGTTTCCTTGCGGATGACCAGCAGGTTGAGGATGTAATCCAGCACATCCGGGGTGACTTGCTGGGCTGCATCGCTCCAGGCACAGTCCGGGTTGCAGTGGCTCTCGATAATCAGTCCGTTGAAGCCCAAATCCATAGCTTGCTGGCAGAGTGGAGCAACCAGTTCGCGCTTTCCACCTATGTGGCTGGGGTCACAGATAATAGGAAGGTTGGGAATTCGGCGGCGCAGCTCAATGGGGATATGCCATTGGGGCAAGTTACGGTAGAGCTTTTTGTCATAGCTGCTGAATCCGCGGTGGATGGCACCCAGGCGTTTCAAGCCTGCATTGTTGATACGTTCCAAAGCTCCAATCCACAGCTCCAGGTCAGGATTTACCGGATTCTTCACCAGTACCGGGATATCTACGCCTTTCAGTGCATCGGCAATTTCCTGTACGGCGAAAGGATTGGCGGTGGTACGTGCACCTACCCAAAGAAGGTCAATTCCGGCTTTCAGGCATTCGTATACATGTTTGGCGGTAGCAACTTCTGTTGAAACGTACATGCCGGTTTCTTTCTTTACCTCCTTCAGCCATGCAAGGCCGTCTACGCCTACTCCTTCGAAGCCGCCCGGTTTGGTGCGCGGTTTCCAGATGCCGGCACGGAATAGCTTGAGGCCTTTGTCTGCCAATTGTTTGGCGGTGCTCATTACTTGTTCTTCGGTTTCGGCACTGCAGGGGCCGGCTATTACCATAGGGCGTTTGTCTTCAACACCAGGTAATGTGATAGGTTCTAATTCGAGTTCCATATTCTTTATTTGTTTAATAATATTCTTTAATTATGCTTTTTCTTCCTTGTGACGTTTCCCCCCTTTTCAGAAGACCTTCTGAGCAAGGTCCCGGAGATTTAGTAAAACGTCGGAGAAGATTTACTAAATCGTTCCTCCCGTTTTAGTAAATCTCCGGTGGAGTTTTAGTAAACGGGATTCCGGCTTTAGGGTGTTCATCTCTTACTTGTAAGCATTTATTTCATGTCCTTGATACGCTTCAATGCTTCTGCCAGTTTATTGTCCTTACAGCAGAGGGAGATGCGGATATATCGTTTCCCGTTACTTCCGAAGATAAATCCGGGAGTAATGAACACTCTGGCTTTATGCAGCACGTGTTCAGTCAGTTCTTCCACGTCTGTACAGCTGTCGGGTATCTTGCCCCAGAGGAACATGCCTACCTGGTTTTCGTCGTAGGTGCAACCCAGGGTATGCATGATTTCTCCTGCCAACTGACGGCGGTTGCGGTAATTCGCGTTGTTGCCGTCATACCAGTCTTGCTCTGCTTCCAGGGCAGTGGCGGCTGCCAGTTGCATGGCACGGAACATACCGCTGTCGATGTTGCTCTTTACTTTCAATATCCATTGCACGAAGTCGGCATTCGAGGCAAGCATGCCGATACGCCATCCCGGCATGTTGTGGCTTTTGCTCATGGAATTGAATTCTATGCAGCACTCTTTGGCACCCGGAATGCTGAGGATGCTGATGGGATGTTCGTTCAGGATGAAACTGTAGGGGTTGTCGTTTACGATGACGATGTCCTTGCGGCGTGCGAAGTCCACCAGTTTCCGGTACAGTTCCGGTGTTGCGTTCGCCCCGGTGGGCATATTGGGATAGTTGGTCCACATCAGTTTTACACGGCTCATGTCCATCCGTTCCAGCTCGTCGAAGTCGGGCATCCAGCCGTTTTCTTCTTTCAAGTTATAGTTCACGACCTCGGCACCCAGAATCTTGCTTAATGAAGTATAGGTGGGATAGCCGGGATTGGGAACCAATACTTGTTCACCGGGGTTGACAAAGGCCAGCGTCACGTGCAGGATGCCTTCTTTGGAGCCGATGAGCGGTTGTATCTCTGTGTTGGGATTCAATGCTACACCGTACCATTTTTTGTACCAGTCCGCAAAACCGCGGCGCAGTTCGGGGATACCTACGTAGGGCATGTAACCATGTCCGTCCGGATTGCAGGCAGCTTCGCAAAGTGTCCGGATTGTCTTTTCGGAAGGCGGCATGTCGGGGCTTCCGATTCCCAGACTGATGACATCCATTCCTTCGGCATTCATTTGTGCCACTTCTTTCAGCTTCTTCGAGAAGTAGTATTCGCTTACGCTTGCCAGGCGGTCGGCAGGCTTTATTCTACACGTTTGATTTTCCATCTTCATATTCTCCTAATATTTTCAGTTCTTTGGTCAGCGGTGTGATGGCCGCAATGGATTGTTTATATCTCAGTACATTGTCGAAGACGACATCTACGTAAAACTGGTATTCCCATTCACGCCCGATGATGGGCAGTGATTGTATCTTGGTCAGGTTGATGCGGTAGAAAGACAAAATAGACAATACCTGGGAAAGGCTTCCTTCAGTATGGGGAAGTGTGAATACCATGCTTGCCTTGTTGACGTCCTTGCTGCGATGCCGGTTCAGTTCATCTACTTGCCAAGGGTCGGCTACGACCAGGAAACGGGTGAAGTTATGTTTGTTGGTTTCGATACCTTCCTGCAGGACCTTCATGCCATAACGCTCTGCAGCAGCTTTGGAGCAGATAGCTGCATGGCCTTTCAGATGTTCCTGTTGGATGATTTCGGCACTGCGGGCGGTATCTTCGCCTTCCACCACTTTGATTCCGGGGTGTTGTCCCAGGAATTCACGGCATTGCATCAGGGCGATAGGGTGGGAGTTGACTTCGGTAATATCATCCCAGTCTTCATCGGGCAGGCAGACAAAACTATGGGAAATACGTAGCTTGTACTCGCCGACAATCTGTGCGCCACTTTGGCGTAATAGCTCATTGTTATGCAGCAAACTGCCTGCAATGGTGTTTTCTATTGCCAGCATTCCTATGGTCTGACTGTCTTTTTTGATGGCACCGAACACGTCTTCAAAGTTGGCGCAACAGATTAACTCTATTTCTTCTCCTTCGAAGTACTTGTGTGCGGCGATGTCGTGATACGAGCCTAATGTTCCTTGAATGGCTACCTTTTTCATTATTTTTATTTTCTTGGTTATGCTATAAAAAAAATCCCGCTTCCATACGATGGAGCGGGATTCTGTATATTTACTTGTTTCTCTATTCAGTCCTTAAGCATCACTGTCACTTGATACATACAAACTCCCGCTCTACTTTCTGGCTAAAGTAAAAGTAAAAAAAGAAGTAATATGCATAAGTAAATGACTTCATACTTGTATTCTCTGTTTTTGAATTACGTGACAAAAGTAATGCTTTTCTTTTATATACAAACAAAAAACAATGTTTTTTTTAGGGATAGTAGCAATTTAACTTATTTCCCTTTAACTTGTACAATGACTTGAACCGGACGATGGTCGGATGAAATGGTGTCTTCTATGACTTTCCGGTATTGTACGTCAAACCGATACCCATTCTTGGAATAGCCGTAGATGTAGTCTATACATCGGTTGGGACGGTCTGCCGGGAAAGTATAAGAGGTTGTGTCATTGAGGGTGGCAAAATGTTTTGCCAATTCCAGCTGGGGAGCGCTTGCTGGTGCAGAGTTCATGTCGCCTGCCATAAAGATGGGCTTATCGACGTTTTGCAAGGCTTTTTCTATCAATGGTACGGCAAGGAACTGGTCTTCTGGAGTGAGGGACTGGTGTGTGGCACAAAATACATAATCTTTAAATTCTGCAATAATGAGGGTACGTTTTTCTTCCCGTCCGGGCATTGGAATGATTTTGTATTTTATGGGTATCTCTCTGGAGAGGATTCCGATGCCGTAGCTTCCACCCTGAAAAGGAATGGCTGCTGCATAAGTCCCGTGCATTCCGGTCAGTTTTTCTAGTTCTCCGAGAGCATGGATTCCTTTGTTGCGCACCGTAACACTGTCAAGTTCCTGCAGGGCGACTATGTCCGGAGAAGTTTGACTGATAACATTGGCAATGCGTCGGTAATTGTACTCCTTGTCCATACCGATGCAATTATGTACGTTATAGGACAATATGTTCACTTGCTGTGCATGGGCAGGTGCGAACATCAGTACAAAAAGTACTGATAGAAATAAATTTCGTTTCATTGGCGGCAATAATTGAATTTGTTATAATCCTAGGATATTACCGGTACTTCCCCCCGGTTGGTTACCATATTGTCCGTTAAAGTTCTGTATCTCTTTAGGATTGAGTTCCAGTCCTTTCTTCATGTCTTCTGCAGAACCTTCCTTGTCGCCGTTCAGCAACTTGGCACGTCCGCGCTCATGATAGGCCTCTGCGAAATTAGGGTTCAGTTCTGTGGCTTCCGTAAAGAGCTCGATGGCTTCTGCCAGCTTGTTTTGGGTGATGTAAAGCTGTCCTAAGTAGAGGAAGGCTTGTTCGTTGAAGGGATTCAACTCCGTCACTTTCTGATAGCTGCTTTCTGCTTTTTCTTTGTTTCCCGTAGCTTCTTCTATCTTTCCGCGGAGCAAGATGGCACTTTCGTCTTCCGGGTCTTGTGCCAGAATGGTGTCTATGTCTTCCATCGCTTCCTTGTATTGCTGCATTTGGACCAGTGCTTCGGCACGGAGCAGACGTGCTTCGATGAAATCATCTTTCAGTACGATGGCTTTCGTAAGATGAGCGATGCACATGATGCCGTCCCCTTGCCCATTGTCTGCTTTGCCTAGCAGGTAGTGTGCCATGGCGTTGCCTTCTTCTATTTCGATAGCTTTCTTTGCCGCTCCTGCCATGGCGGGATAGTCTTCCTGCATGTAGCATACGTTGGCTAGACTGAGGTAGGTGGAGGTATGTTCCGGCTCTATTTCGGTCATACGTTCCAGCAGTTTGTGTGCCTCGTCCAGTTCGTTGGTCTGGGTGTAGACTTGGGCAAGGTAGCCCATGGTCTCAAAGTCTTCCTGAATGGCAAGGGCTTCAGTGAAGCATTTGATGGCGTAGTCTGTACGGCCCATGCGTTGTGCACGCATACCGTCATACTTGAATATCTCAAAATTCTTCTGCTCGTTTTTTTGTTTCTCATTTGCCGGACTGTCTGACTTGCCGGAGAAAAAAGATTTAAAGAATCCCATAGGTGATTAAAAATTAAAGAATTAAAAATTAAAAAGGAAAAGGAGGGGCATGGCTGATAAGAGATGTTCCTCTCAGCGGCAGGACATTCTTTTCCAACGGCAAAAGTAATGAATTATTTTTTGATTTGAAGCATTCCGTTGACAGCAATTACCTTACCTTCGTCCAACAATTCATGTAACACATCGATGAGCATGTTTTTATCGTCCGGTATCTGTTCTGCCAAAGTGGCTGGAGTTTGTGGTTTATCAGATAGGGCTTGAAGAATCTTTCCAGAAAGTTCCTTTTCCGAAAGGTGGCCGGAAGGTTTCTTGTTCTTCAAATTGATGCAAGTGTCGCACTGCCCGCAGTTATGCTCGTTCTTCTCTCCGAAGTAGTGTAGCAGCATTCGACTACGGCACACGGTATCGCTGCTCACGTAATCCAGCATGGCACTTATGCGTTTCTCATACCGCTCTTTGCGTTCCTCGTACACGGCGGGAGAGATTTGCAGGTGGCGCATTTCAACCCTCTCTCGCGTGTATATTATATATGGTGTCTTTTTGCGGGGGATGTAACTGACGATACGTAGCTTGGCTAGGTGGATGAGCTGTTCATACACTTGCCGGCGTGTGAGTCCAGTGCGTATGGCCAGTGAATCTTCATTGATGAAAGCATGGTCTGTGAAGACCCCGGTATAGGAGCGGAGAATGGTTTGGATGAGTTTGTCCATATCTTCGCCGAGCTCTCTCAGTTTATAAAGTTCGTCTCGACGGATAGTGAACAGTAGCCGGGATGCATTGTCTTGTTCGTCTGTATATTCCAGGTATCCCGCTTGTGTCAGAATCTTCAAGGCACTGTCCACGGGAACGGGGAAGTACTTGAACTTTCGGCAAAAGTCTTCTATATTGAACTCGCGTACACAGCCTTGTCCGTCTCCCATTGCCATCTGGTAATAGTATTGAAGATGCTCATATACTTCCTTTATATACTCTTTTTCAGGAAAGGTGTCGGGAATGCGTTTGTGCAGTGTTGCCTTATCCGACTTGGCGTAAAGGATGACCGCGTAGGCTTTTTGTCCGTCCCTTCCGGCACGTCCTGCTTCCTGGAAGTAGGCTTCTATGGAATCGGGCAGGTCCATGTGGATGACAATCCGTACATCCGGTTTGTCGATACCCATACCGAATGCATTGGTGGCGACCATGACGCGGCTTTCTCCCGTCTGCCAGCGTTGTTGGCGGATGTCTTTGGTGGCATCGTCCAGTCCGGCATGGTAGAAATCTGCGGTGATGCCTTCGTTGTGCAGCAGTTCGGTAATTTCCTTGGTGCGGCGGCGGTTGCGCACATAGATGATGGCGCTTCCGGGCATACGGCGCAGGATGTGCAACAGCTCTCCCGTCTTGTTTTCCGTCTTGCGGACGATATAGGCAAGGTTTTTGCGTTCGAAACTCATGCGGAACACATTTTCCTCACGGAAATGCAGACGGGCCTGGATATCTTTCACTACTTCCGGAGTGGCGGTGGCTGTCAATGCCAGGATGGGTACGCCGGGCAGAAGTTCGCGTATTTCGGCTATCTTCAGATAGGCGGGACGGAAATCGTAGCCCCATTGCGATATGCAGTGGCTTTCGTCTACCGTAATCATACTGATTTTCATCTTCTGCAGTTTGGTGCGGAAGATTTCAGTATCGAGCCTTTCGGGGGAGATATAGAGGAACTTGAAATTGCCGAATATACAGTTCTCCAGTGTGACGATGATTTCCTGCCTGCTCATGCCTGAGTAGATGGCAAGCGCCTTGATTCCCCGCTTTTTCAGGTTTTGTACCTGGTCTTTCATGAGGGCAATCAACGGAGTGATGACCAGGCAAAGTCCTTCTTTAGCAAATGCCGGAACTTGGAAAGTGATGGATTTTCCTCCTCCCGTGGGCATTAGTCCCAAAGTGTCCCGTCCCTCGGTAATGCTGTTGATGATATCTTCCTGGATTCCCCGGAAGGTATCGTATCCCCAGTATTGCTTCAGAAGCCTCACCCCCAATCCCTCCCCCATAGGGAGGGGAGTTTTGAAGTTACTACTGCTGCTCATGGTCTTATTGAACTTTCTTGCTACTTCTTATCGTTGAATTGATATTCTTTCCTTCTCTATGCTAATAGTAGTGATTACTAATCTTATAGCATCAACCAATTTTCATCATTTCCTTAATATAAGGAGACTATTCTTATTCCCCTCCCTGTGGGGGAGGGGTTAGGGGAGAGGCTTTCAGTTCGGCTTTATGTCTTCAATCTGCAACTGCACTTCACCCCTCTTATGAGTATTCTCTTCAATGGAATAGCAGATGTCGAAGGAACGTTTGGTCTTGATGAAGCGTACGTGGGAACTTTGCCCGAAAGCGATGCCGTTCATTACATTGTTCGATTTATTATCCACCAGTTCTAGCTTGATATGTTCCTGGTCGCGGCCTACGACTTTGCTGGTACCATAATCATAGACATTGTGCGTACAGAAAATGGGTTTGGCATTGTCCGGTCCGAATGGATTGAATTTCTTCAAGTCGCTGAAGAATTTCGGAGTGATGTCTCTGAAATCAATCTCGGCATTGATGTCGATGACGGCGCATGTCTGTTCCGGCAGGATATTTTGTGATACGAACTCTTCGAAGCGTTCGATAAAGGCCGGTACATTTTCCACCTTCATGGAAAGACCGGCGGCGTAGGTATGACCTCCGAAGTTTTCCAGAAGGTCGCGGCAGTATTCAATGGCTTTGTAGACATCGAATCCGGAGACGGAACGGGCAGATCCGGTTGCCATGTCATCCGTACGTGTCAGTACTACTGCCGGCCGGTAATAGATTTCCGTCAGCCGGGAGGCTACGATGCCGATGACGCCTTTATGCCAGTCTTCATTGTACAATACGATGGAACGTCGGTCGGCAAGTCCGTCCAGGTCAGCTACAATCTTGTTGGCCTCCTCGGTCATGGTCTTGTCCAAGTCCTTGCGTGTCTCGTTGTATTGGTTGATTTGTCCGGCTTTCTCCAGGGCAAGAGAGAAATCTTTTTCAGTAAGCAAGTCAACAGCTTCTTTCCCGTTCTGGATACGTCCGGAGGCGTTGATGCGGGGACCTATTTTGAATACAATGTCACTGACGGTGATGTCCTTGTCCGTCAGTCCGCAGACATCAATGATTGCTTTCAGGCCTACGCTGGGATTACTGTTCAACTGCTTCAAACCGTGGTAGGCGAGAATGCGGTTTTCACCCATAATGGGGACAATATCCGATGCGATACTGACGGCGCAGAGGTCCAGTAAAGGGATAAGGTGATGGAACTCGATACCGTTGTTGAGGGCAAATGCCTGCATGAACTTAAAGCCTACACCGCATCCGGACAGATGTTCATAAGGATAGGTGTTGTCTTCCCGTTTGGCATTCAGAATGGCTACAGCAGGGGGCAGTACATCATCGGGGACATGATGGTCGCAGATGATGAAATCAATGCCTTTCTCCTTGGCGTATGTGATTTCTTCGACGGCTTTGATACCGCAGTCCAATACAATAATCAAACCTACACCACTCTCTGCGGCATAGTCTACTCCTTGGATTGAAACTCCATACCCCTCATTGTAACGGTCGGGGATATAGTAGTCGATGTTCGAATAGAACTGTTGAATAAACTTGTAGACCAATGCCACAGCCGTGGTACCGTCTACGTCATAATCTCCATAAACAAGAATGCGCTCTTTCTTTCCCATTGCCTTGTTCAGGCGCTCTACGGCTATATCCATATCCTTCATCAGGAATGGGTCGTATAAGTCCGGTAGTTGGGGGCGGAAAAACTTCCGGGCATCCGCTGCCGTTGTTATTCCCCGCTCCACCAGCAATTTTCCCAATATTGGGCTAATTCCCAATTCTTGGGCCAGTTGTTGGCTTGCTTCTGCCTGTTCGGGTGTAATGGGTTGATAATTCCATTTGTGAGTCATTTTATATATTATTTTTTCTTTTTCTATCTCAAGATGTTGGGGAAGTAGAGGGGGGCAATACGTGCACTTTTCTCCAACAAGGTGTAAAGGTATGAAAAACTCTTGAAACGGAGGTGAATTCTGCGGAAAAACTTTATAAGTATATGTATTCTCCACTAAAAAACTTTATTTTTGTATCCATTAAAAAATATCGCTATGCTTGTTTTTATCTCTTGTGCAAAGACCATGGCAGCGCGCTGCTCTGTTGTCGTGCCCGAAGTCACAGTCCCGAAATTCGAAACGGAGGCTGTGCGGAATGCGTTGGAAATGTCGCAGTATTCAGTATCCGAATTGGAAAGGCTTCTTCGGGTGAATACCAAAATTGCTGCCGAGAACCGTTTGCGTTTTCATGATTTCTGTTCGGAGGAGAATCGTTCGATGCCAGCCGTTTGCGCCTACACGGGAGCTGTTTTTAAACGCATTCTTCCGAAAGATTTTTCAGCGGAGGATTTTCGTTATGCGCAAGAACATCTACGTATCACTTCTTTTCTTTATGGGTTGCTTCGCCCGCTGGACGGTATCAAACCCTATCGTTTGGAAGGAGATGTCCGTTTGCCCGAAAAAGGTGGAATATCCATGTTTGATTATTGGAAGCCTTTGTTGACGGATTACTTCATAGAGGAAATTAAAAACTGTGGCGGTGTTCTCATTAATTTGGCAAGTGCTGAAATGAAAGATTTGTTCGACTGGAAGCGGGTGGAGCAAGAGGTGCGTGTTATTACGCCCGAGTTTCAAGTTTGGAAGGCCGGACAGCCGAAGACTGTCGTTATCTATGCCAAGATGTGTCGCGGAGAGATGACGCGTTTTATTGTCAAGAACCGTCTGGAGTGTCCTGAGGAGTTGAAATCCTTTTCTTGGGAGGGCTTCGTCTGGGATGAGATACGCAGTACGGAGAATGTATGGCATTTTTCGTTAGGTACATTTATGTAATGAAAAGGTACATTACGTTTGGCTCAGATGTTACTATATGTTGCTTTCGATGTTTGCGCAAAATGAAGAACTAAATACGCAATTTAGGATGAGGGAAAAGAATGAACTCTCTACATTTGCATGCAGTAAACTTAAAAGCAATATACTATGAAGAGAAACGGATTAAGAACAGTTGTTGTATTAGCTTTGACCATATTTCTATTGAATGCTCCGGTTTGTGCTACAGCTTCCAGATTGCAGGATACTTGTGCGGAGGCGCGGGATGAGGTTGCACTGCGGCCTGAGTGGATGAGGATTCTCCATGATACGCTTCCTATATGTAAGATTTCTATTCCTGGTTCACACGATAGCGGTAGTATCAAAGGAGGGCATATGTTGAAAACACAAGCAACAGATATTCCTGCTCAATTACGGCAAGGCATCCGTGCTTTCGATATCCGTTTGGAAAAGAAGGGTAATAAACTGGGGGTGTTTCACAGTCATGCCTTTCAGGATATATATTGGGAAGATGATGTTTTACCTGCTTTTATACACTTTCTGCAAACATATCCTTCTGAGACTTTGATTGTTTCCTTGAAAAAGGAAGGGGGAGAATTGCGGGATTATGCTTCTCTGCTGTCCGTTTCTTTAAGCAGCCCTGAGTATCAAAGTTATTTCGTGATGGACTTTCGCCCTGAACTGACGCTGAAAGATTGCCGTGGAAAGATTCTTTTCCTGCATAGGGATCATGCTATGGATAATTATCCTGGAGCAGCATGTGTAGGTTGGGAGGATGACAGTACTTGCCTGCTCACTCTTCGCAATAAAGATGGTAAGGAAGGAGTGGCTTTGCTCGAAGATAAATATCAATATGAATCGGGTGAGGAGGCCGGGAAGAAGGTAGGGGTTTGTGTCCGTAATATTGAAGGGATGTCTGCTGAGCCGGTTTCCTCACGTCGGTGGGGAATTACTTTTGTAAGTGCGACGGGGCTGCCCTTGGGAACCCCTAAAGTCTTTGCTGATAAGGTAAACAAGCCTATTGCTGACTATTTAAAACAAAAGAATAGCCGGAATTGCGGTATTGTTTTTATCGATTTTGTCAGTGAACCTGGAGGAAAAGATTTGGTGGAATATTTGATTGACAGTAATGTTTGCGCAAAATGAAGATTTATATGCGCAATTGGGAATACTGAAAAAAAAACATTTTCTTAATTTTGCACATGTTGAACACCTTAATGTTATATACTATGAAACTGTCAATAGATTTAGGAGGAACCAATATTCGAATAGCCCAAGTGGAAAAAGGGAACTGCTTGAATAAAGTGTCGGTTCCATGTTTAGCTCAGCAAGATGCTTCTACTGTGCTAAACCAGCTTTCCCAGCTTATTCGGAATATGATGAATGAGCAGGTAGATGGTATCGGTATCGGTGTCCCTTCAATTGTTGATCCGGAGAAAGGAATTGTATATAATGTAGCAAATATATCTTCTTGGAAAGAAATACACTTGAAGGAGATTTTGGAGAACGAATTCAAGGTGGCAGTTGCCATTAATAATGATTCCAACTGTTTCACTTTGGGGGAGAGCCTATACGGCGAAGGAAAATCTTATACCAACATGGTAGGCGTTACTATTGGGACCGGAATTGGAGCTGGCGTTGTCATTGGCCGTCGTTTGTATGGTGGGCAATATATGGGAGCCGGTGAGATAGGCTCATTTCCTTATTTGGACTCTGATTTTGAACACTATTGCAGTAGTTTCTTGTTTAAACGTTATGGCACTACCGGTGCGGTAGTAGCTGAAAAAGCCCAGCAAGGAGAACAAGCTGCATTGGAGATTTGGAAAGAGTTTGGGAGGCATTTGGGTAATCTTATAAAGGCAATTCTTTTTGCCTATGCTCCCCAGGCTATTGTTTTAGGAGGCGGTATTGTATCGGCTTTTCCTTTCTTTAAAAATGCTATGGAACAAACAATGCAAAGTTTTCCCTACAAGATTATATCGGATAATGTGAGTGTGGTGGCTTCGCATCAAAAGGATTCCAGTTTATTGGGTGCTGCCGCTCTTCTTGAGTAATAATCCCTATACGGTTTGATTGAAAATAATAAATATTTTGCAGTTATATTATTTTACGCATAAATAAGGACTGTTAGAGAATTGTTCCTTTTGTAATAACTATGTAATTCTGCTTTCTGACCTTTGTGGCGGAATTATAATTTTCTATATTATAAACTTTAAATTTTGAATGCATGAAACAAGTAAATCTTAGAATCTATCGAACGATTCTGACCCTATTGTTGGGACTGTTCTTGTCGGCAGGTGCTTATGCACAGCAGATTTCTGTGAAAGGAACAGTAAAGGATCAGACTGGCGAACCTGTGATTGGTGCCAATGTGTTAGTAAAGGGGACGACTAATGGAGTGATTACGGACGTTGACGGAAACTTTAATGTTTCGGCCGATAAAAACGGCGTATTGGTAATCAGTTTTGTCGGCTATGTGACTCAGGAAGTACCAGTGGCAGAAAAACAAATGGTAATTGTGCTTAAAGAGGATACAGAACTTCTGGATGAGGTTGTTGTATTAGGGTATGGTGCGAATACACGTAAGCAGGACTTGTCTGCTTCAGTGGGTGTAGTAAGTAATACTGAAGAATTGGCTGCTCGCCCGGTAACTTCTACCGAAGGCATGCTGCAGGGACAGCTGGCAGGTGTTACCATTACGGCCGATGGTGGCGACCCAACTTCTTCTCCTAACATTGTGATTCGTGGTCAAGGCTCACAAGATGGAGACAATGTACTTTGGGTTGTGGACGGTGTTCCCGGTGCACCTATCTCATCCATGAATGATATTGAAAGTATCGTTGTTTTGAAGGATGCTGCTTCTGCTGCTATCTATGGCGCACAGTCTGGTGCAGGTGGTGTTGTGTTGGTAACTACCAAAAAAGCGAAACAAGGTGCTCCTTCGTTGACTTATGACGGCACTTTTGGTATTCGTCAGGCTACCAATTTGATAGAACCACTGAATGCGGAGCAGCAGATTGAGATGCGTAAGATATCTCATCAAAATGCAGGACTTTCGCTTCCAGTCGGTTGGGATGTTACCAAAAATCCATGGATAGGTACGACTCGTACTGATTGGATGGATGAGATTTTCCGCACTGCCTTCTACCAACGTCATAACGTAGCGTTGAATGTAGGTTCTGATAATTTTTCAAATCGTATATCTTTTGCTTACGATAATGATGAAGGTGTTTTGATTAATACTTTCAAGAAGAATCTTACATTACGTTATAATGGTAAAATGCAGCTGAACAAGTGGGTGAGCGTCAGTGAGGATTTTGTATGGCAGAACACTACCCAACGTTCCAAAGCTACGGATAACGATGCTTATACAGGACCTATCCTTTCGGCTATCTACATGCCGGCAAGTGCCACTGTCTATAATCCGTTGGACGGAAGTTATGGTGGTGTGACTACGGAAGATCCTGCCTATATTGAAAAATATGGTTCGAATTTCTCTGATATCCACGGGGATGCTGTAAATCCGGTACGTCTATTGGAAGCAGAGAATTTGTATGACAAGATAAGTGACATATGGAGCACTACCAGCTTGGAGATAGCTAATGTACTTCCTGGATTGAAGTTTACGAGTCGTTTTACTTATAATATGAAGACTAATCATTACAAGAAGTTCAATCCTATTCGTGATGAAGTAGGTAAACCGGCTTTGTCGAATAATCTTCAAGAAACTACTTACCGTAGAGATGCTTGGAAGACGGAAAATACCCTGACTTATGATAAGACATTCGGTGAACATACGGTTGGTGCCTTGTTCTCGACTACGGCAGATCATTCTGAAACGCGTGGACTGGAAGTGACGGGTAAGGATTTTGCGGATGAATCGGAATTTTTACAATACATGGCGTATGCAGGATCAGTGACAGCATCTGACTATTTGACTGGACCTGATGCCAATGTGTCGTTGATTGCCCGTTTGGCTTATTCTTATAATGACCGTTATTTTGCTACTGCATCTTGGCGTCGTGATTATGCTGGACGTTTGCCTAAGGAAAATAACTATGGTGATTTCCCTGCAGTGACCCTTGGATGGAAAATATCTAATGAAAAATTCTTTAAGAAGAGTGATTTTATCAGTTTGCTGAAATTGCGTGCTTCTTGGGGGCGTGTAGGTAATTTGAGCTCTATAGGGCTTAATTATAAGTCTGCTTTGTTGAAGAAAAGCTCGTGGACAGAACAAGCACAATATGGTCCTGAGGCAAATAATATCTGGAATACTTTGATTTACAACGGCTCTGCGTTAAATCCTGATTTGACCTGGGAAACTTCAGAACAGACTGACTTGGGCTTGGATGTTGAGATGTTTAAAAACCGTTTGTCGGTATCATTAGACTATTTTGATAAACGTACTTTTAATTTGATTCAGACACAATCAATGGGGTGGCCTTCTACTATGGGACTCGATGCCATGTTAATCAATCAAGGTGAAGTGCGTAACCGTGGCTTTGAGATTCAAGCTAATTGGAGCGATAAGATTAACAAAAACCTTTCTTATTTCGTATCGGGTAACTTCTCGTATTTAAAGAACTGGGTATCAGATATAGGTGTGAAGGATGCGGATGGCAATCCGGGTTTGTGGCCTAATGATAAAAGGTTCCGTAGCATCCCTTATATGATGCAGAGTACGGAAGGGGAACCTCTGAATTCCTTCTACTTGATTAAGACAGATGGTTTGTTCCAAAGTGATGCAGAAGTTGCCGAGTGGAATGCTAAACATGGAACATATGTGACCAATGATAATGGTGAAAAAGAGTGGGTAGGTATTCAGCCGAATGCCAAGGCTGGTGACTTGAAGTTTGTGGATCATAATGGCGATGGTAAAATTACGGATGCAGACCGTCAGTATATGGGTAGTGCGACTCCGAAGACGACTTTTGCCTTTACATTGGGAATGACGTGGAAAAAACTTTCTTTCAGTGCCATGTTCCAGGGAGTAGGTGGAGCAAAAGCTTTATATGTAGGAAAGTACATGCTGTTGAGTGATGTAGAAGGAAACTTTAACCGTTCCAGCGAGATATTGAATGCTTGGAGTCCTACAAATACCGGTTCTGATATTCCTCGTTTGTCAAAGAATGACCCGAATGGAAACTTTACGACTGCATCTGATTGGTATTTGGAGAATGCTTCTTATCTGCGTTTGAAGAATGTAACCCTTTCTTATGATTTAAGCGATGTATTCCGCAAGTGGTCTCATTTGAATGACCGTAACAGCCGTTTGTCTGTGTACTTCAGTGGTGAAAATCTTGCTACTATCACTGGATATTCTGGTATGGATCCTGAATGTGGTGGCTGGGATGCTTTGAAATATCCGGTATCTCGCGTATTATCTGTTGGTGTAAAATTGACTTACTAATAATTAATAGAGAAGAATGATTATGAAAAAAAATATATTATTTTTTGCGATGTCTGCCACATTGCTTATGAGTTCTTGCAGTGACTTCCTTGATGTGCAACCAGAGGGAGATGCTACTACAACGACTTATTTTACCAATGACCTGCAGGCTATTGATGCTGTAGATGCATTGTATGAAAGATTTCATCAGGAAGCTGTATATGGACGCGAACTGTTTTGGGAACAAGGTGCCGCGTGCGACGTTGTGTGGGGAAAGACCCGTGATTTTCCAACACTTGCTACATTGAAATATACAGGAGACGAATCCCCTTTGCGTACTATTTTTGATACTATGTACAAAGTGATGGCACGTTCCAACTGGGTAATACAAGAGTTGCTTAAGAAAGGGAAAAGCACCACTTTGAGTGATATTGAAAAGAGAAGTCTCGGTGAAGCTTACTTCACTCGTGGATGGGCTCATTTCTTGATCGCTTATCGTTACGGTCTTGATACACAAGGGGTACCTTTTGTCCGTTATGAAGATTTTGAAGGTGGCTATGACAATTCTATTCCTCCTCAGCAAGCTTCGGTCATCGATAATTATAAATTGATTATCTCGGATATGGACAAGGCAATAGAGTATTTGCCCCGTTTTGAAGAGTATGGAGATAATGATAGAGGACGCGCGCACGATGCGGCTGCAGTAGCTTTTAAAGCTAAAGTTTATGCTTATTGGGCAACTTGGGATGCTACACAATGGGGAAATGTAATCAGTATGGTCAATGAACTGGAAACTGCTTACGGACGTGATTTAGCCGGTACTTATGAAGAGTTGTTCTCTTCTGATTTCTCTAAATGGTGGAATAAAGAGTATATTTGGACTATTCCTGGAAATGGTGGCTCTCAAGGTGGCGGTTCGGAGTTTCCGGGAGTTGTCCTTGAGAACAAAGGCTGGGGACAGTATAATGGCTGGGGACAGAACAAGCCGTCTTATGATATTTACGAAGAGATGTTGAAAGACGGAGCTGGTAATGACCGTTTGGTTCGTACGGTTTTAGAGTATGGTCAGGAATTTCAATTCTTGGGTGAATCCCGTGCTTTTTATTCAAGCTCGGATATTGAATCCGGTTTTATGATTAATAAATACATGGATCCCTTTAAGTATGAAGATGCAGCCAATAAGGGGTATATCAATACAAACGGAGACTGGCCGACGGTACGTATTAATTTCCCGGTTATCCGTTTTGCAGAAATGTTACTTTTCCGTGCGGAAGCTTATTTGATGACTAATAAAGCGGACTTGGCTACGGCTGATTTGAATCGCATTCGTAAACGTGCTAATGTTGCATTATTGACGGGCACTGCTACTATGGCTGACCTATATCATGAACGCCGTTGTGAATTGGCATTTGAGTTTACAGACCATTTATATGATTTGAAACGCTGGTATCGCTCAGGCAATACTGAAATAAAGGCTTTGGCTGTTGCCGAATTGAATGCCCGTCCGCGCGTACGTCATTATGCCAACCGCCAGGACCCTGCTTCCACATTCGTTGTAGGTGAGTATGAGGATTATACGGATAAGATTGCTTATCAGGATTACATGATCGTATTCCCTTATCCTTCGGTTCAGATTACCAAATCTGATGGTAAGTTAAAACAGAATCCTCATTATGATTGATATTTTCTCTGAAAGAGATAAAATATAAAAAAAGACCTCATTGCCATTGGTCTAATCTGCAGGGGTTGGTATTTTCGGGTATTGATCCTTGCAGATATTTCTTCTTTTTCTTTCATTTGCAAAGGCTATTCATAAAATCATTTTAATATACGGAGAGACGGCATTCCCGACAGTCTGCAGCGCTCTTCAAATATACAGTCTGATGAAATTAAAAACTCTTATATGTGCAACTACTGCCTTTTGGGCTTGCTGCTCTTGTACATCCGGTGAACTATCTCCCGTAGACTATGTAGACCCTTTTATAGGTACCGGCTTTCATGGGCATACTTATCCGGGGGCAACCGTTCCGTTCGGGGCGGTACAGTTAAGTCCTGACACGCGTGCCGGAAACTGGGATGCTTGTTCGGGGTATCATTATAATGATACGACTCTAAAAGGTTTTTCACACACACATTTAAGTGGGACCGGATGCATTGATCTTGGGGATATACTGTTTCGTCCTACTACGCTGAAACCGGATTTGACTACGGAAAGCATTTACCAGCCAGCGGCTTTTTCCCATAAAGACGAAGATGCTTCTGCCGGATATTATTCGGTTGTTCTGAAAGAAGAAGGAATAAAAGCTGAATTGACGGTAACGGCACACGCCGGTATGCACCGCTATACGTTTCCTTCCGGCAAAGAAGCATCTATTATTATAGATTTGACTCATTTGCTTGATAACGAATATATTTATGAGGCTGAACTTGAACAGACTGCCGCCAACGAAATAACAGGTATGCGCAGAACCAGGGGATGGACGGACAATCAGTACGTTTATTTTGTAGCCCAGTTCTCGAAACCTTTTCAGGCCATAGACTTTATACAGAATAAAAAGATGGTTTCTGCAGGAGTTAAGTTGAACGGTACCGATTTGCAGGCTTGCTTGTCCTTCGATAATAGTAATGGAGAGCCGGTTATAGCCAAAGTTGGATTATCCATTGTCAGTGAAAAGAATGCACGTGAGAATTTGGAAACCGAGGTGATAGGTTTCGATTTTGATGCCGTGCGTAGTGCTGCCCGTTCCGCTTGGGAACAAGCTCTCTCTGCTATTACGGTAAAAGGCGGCAATACGGACGACTTGAAGAATTTCTATACAGCCATGTATCATTCTATGGTTGTACCCAATGTCGTGAGTGATGTCAATGGTGAGTACCGCCGTCATAATATGGAAATTGGGCAATTGCCAAAAGGCAAAGTGCAATATTCTACATTTTCGCTTTGGGATACTTTCCGTGCATGGAATCCGTTGATGACTTTGATTGATACAACTTTGGTCAATAATATGATAAATTCCTTTCTGGACATTTACGAATCTTCGGGTGAACTTCCTATCTGGCCGCTTTCTGCCGGAGAGACGGGAACTATGATTGGTTATCATGCAGTGTCCGTTATAGCAGATGCTTATATGAAGGGTATTAGAGGATTTGACGCGGAAAAGGCGTTGGAAGCTATGGTAGTTTCTTCTGAAAAGAACAAAAAGGGAGCTGATTACTATATTCAGAATGGCTTTATTCCTTCTAATATAAAGAAAGAGTCCATCTCTTGTTTGCTGGAGTTTGCCTATGATGACTGGTGTATTGCACGTATGGCTCAGGAAATGGGTAAGGATGATATTTATCAAAAGTATATTCAACGTTCCCAGAACTATATCAATGTTTTTGATGGTAATACAAAATTCTTCCGCCCCAAGCGGATGGATGGGAACTGGGAAACTCCCTTCAATCCTATTGAGGTAGGTCGTGCCTATACGGAAGCCACAGCCTGGCAGTATCGCTTCTTTGTACCTCACGATGTAAGCGGTATGGCACAACTGTTTGGTGGTAAGAAAGAGTTTATTACCGCACTCGATTCTATCTTTACAGTAGAGTCGGATGTACATGGCGATTTAGTGGATATTACCGGACTGATAGGTCAATATGTTCATGGCAATGAGCCGAGCCATCATATCGCCTATCTGTACGATTACGTCGGACAGCCTTGGAAGACGCAGGAAATGACACGCCGTCTGCTCCATGAAATGTACGCTCCTACGCCTGAAGGAATCATTGGTAATGAAGATTGTGGACAGATGTCCGGTTGGTATATATTATCCAGCTTGGGTATTTATTCAGTTTGTCCGGGAAGCAATGAATTTGCACTGACTACTCCTCTATTTGAGAAAGCGGTTGTCAACCTGGCAAATAGAAAGACTTTGACCATCCTTGCCAACAACCCGAAGAAGAATGTCTATATCACAAAAGTAGAATTGAACGGACAACCGATAGATGTAAATTTTATTACTTATGCACAGTTGATGGAAGGTGGAGAACTTCGTTTTACTTTGTCCGACAAGCCGAATATGGAGAGAGGTGTTTCCTCTGAAGCATCCCCTTATTCCTATACTAAAGATGAAGTCGTTTCCATTCCCTATGTGGATAAGGATTTGAACTTGTTTATGGATAAGGTAACGGTTGCATTGGCCACAACAACCAAGGATGCCGAAATCAGATATACATTGGATGGCAGCGAGCCCACAGAGCAGTCGGCATTGTACGAGCAGCCTTTTGAACTGGACAAGACCACTTTAATAAAAGCCAAAGGATTCAAGGAAGGTCTCCGCTCAAGCAGAACATTATCCATATCGGCAACGAAAGCTGAATTAAAGGCTGCTCTTTCTGTAAATCCTACTCAGAATGGTACATCTTATAAGTACTTTGAAGGCACTTACCAGAAAGTGGCTGATGTAGAAAAGTCACCGTTGCTGGAGTCTGGTGTCATGCCCGAACCTTCTATTAAGGGTGCTAAGCAGGAGGATCATTTCGGTTATATCTTTTCTGGATTGATAAATGTTCCCGAAGATGGGGTCTATACTTTCCAGACCCGTTCGGACGATGGCAGTGTCTTGTACATTCACGATGAGCAGGTAGTCAATAATGATGCTTCCCATGCTGCAATTCCTGCTACCGGAATGGTCGCGCTGAAGAAAGGTTTTCATCCTTACAAGCTCTATTACTTTGAAGATTATGAAGGTGAGTATTTGAGCTGGGCTTGGAAACTGCCTTCTGCCGAGAAGTTGGCACCCATCCCTGCATCGGCTTTATTTGTGAAATAATAGTTTAATATATATGCTATGAGAAAGTTATTTTTGTTATTTTTACCTTTGTTCGCTGCATCATGCGGACAGGTGAAGCAGCAGGCACCTGCACCAGAGCCCGTTAATGTCATGAGTTTCAATATTCGCTATGACAATCCGGAAGATAGCTTGGACAACTGGCAATACCGTAAAGACCGCGCGGCAAATGCCATCCGTTTTTATGATGTGGATATATTGGGTACGCAAGAAGTACTTCATAATCAGTTGGAAGACCTTAAACAACGATTGCCGGAATACGGAGTCATCGGTGTAGGTCGTGAAGATGGAAAGGAAAAGGGTGAATATAGTGCACTCTGGTATAAGAAAGATCGTTTCAACTTGCTGGATTCTGGCTATTTCTGGTTGAGCGAGACTCCTGAAGTTGCCGGTTCCAAGGGCTGGGATGGAGCTTGTGAGCGTATCGCTTCATGGGCAAAACTGCAAGATAAAGTAAGTGGCAAGGAGTTCTTCGCATTGAATACTCACTTGGATCATGTAGGTGTTGCTGCACGTCGTGAAGGTATAAGCCTTATGCTGGATAAAGTAAATGAGTTGAGTGGTAACTTACCCGTAGTAGTAACGGGCGACTTTAATGCTAGTCCGGAATCGGATGTCATCAAACACGTGACTGACCCTTCCAATCCGGAACACTTGATAGATGCACGCCAGGCATCGGCAATTGTTTATGGTCCGGCATGGAGTTTCCATGATTTCGGAAAGATTCCTTACGATAAACGTCCGCTGATTGATTACGTTTTTGTACGTAATGGACTGAAAGTTTTGAGGTATGGTGTATTGGCTGAAACAGAGAATAATGCTTTCCTCTCCGACCATGCCCCTATTTTAGTAACGGTTGAATAATAAAACAATAATTATGACTAAGATATTAAGAATATGTATCGTTATGCTCTTGGCAGTCTTGCTACTGCCGGTAGAGTTATCGGCACAAAGCCGCCGTGATAAAGAACAGACCTATGTTTTGGACCAACCTTATGAGGTGACAAAGATTACCCCTCCCCAGGGCAAGAAGATAAAGAATGTCATCTTGATGATTGGTGATGGCATGAGTCTTATGCACGTATATTCTGCCTGGACAGCCAATCGAGGCAAGTTGTTTTTGGATAACTGCCAGGTAGTGGGTTTGTCTAAAACCTATTGTGCCAACAAGCTGATTACAGACTCGGGAGCGGGTGGAACAGCCATAGCTACGGGGCGGAAGACAAACTATCATTCTGTGGGTGTAGATACCGAAGGACGTCCTTTGAAATCATTGGTAGACCTGGCTGCTGCTAAAGGTAAATCGACCGGTATAGCGGTGACTTGCCGTCTGTGGGATGCCACTCCTGCTGATTTTTGTTGCCATAACAAGGATAGGGATGCGGAAGCTGAAATCGTAGCAGATTACGTTAATTGCAGTGCCGATTATGTATTCGGTGGAGGTGCCAAGCTTTTCGAAAACCGTGAAGATGGACGTGACTTGTTTAAGGAACTACGCGATAAAGGATTTCAGACTCCTCGCAGTTGGGATGAATTGGCTGGCATAAAGAGTGGTAAGGTATTTGCCGTACCTTATCCGGTCGATACTCCTCTTCCTGCTGAACGTGGCGACCTTTTGGCACGTGCTTCATTGAAAGGTATCGAATTGCTGAACCAAAATAAAAACGGTTTCTTTATGATGATAGAAGGTTCGCAGCTGGATGACTACGGACACTTCAATGACATTGATTTGCTGATGCAGGAAACACATGACTTTGACCGTACTATCGGTGCCATTTATGAATGGGCTGCCAAGGATGGAGAAACATTGGTAGTAGTTACTGCAGACCATGAGACTGGTGGACTTACGTTGGTTGATGGAGATTTGGCAGAAGGCAGAATCGTATGTAAGTTCTCTACCGGTGGTCATAGCGGTGTAATGGTACCAGTGTATGCTTTTGGTCCCGGTGCAGAGGAGTTTACAGGGATTTTTGAAAATACTGCTATCTTTGACAAGATAAAAAAACTGCTCAATTTGTAATTTAAAAAATAACTATTTCCTATGTTGAAACACATTTTATTGGTAAGCTTGCTTTCTTTTTCCACTCTCCCTTTGCTGAAAGCTCAGAGCTGTGGCAATGATGAAAAGTATCATTTGCCTTATAAAAATACATATGTAAAGGAACCGCTGGTCACTGAAAATGAGTATCGTGTGGCAAAACCTGAGACGATTGTGCCGAAAAGCTTCGAAGAAGCTCGGCAGATTCTTCCCAATCCCATTTGGGGTGGACATGACAAGGAACTTGAAATGTATTGGAAGGCATGGGAAATAGCTATCGGCAATATTCGTGCTCCTCAAGCAGGCTCGGGTTTTGTCTCAAGCTATTTGGATACAGCTTATAATGGTAATATCTTTATGTGGGATTCCTCTTTCATTCTGATGTTTGCCCGCTATGGTACCCGTTTCTTTCCTTTCCAGAATACGCTGAACAACTTTTACGCCAAGCAGCATCCCGACGGTTTCATTTGCCGTGAAATAAAGGCGGATGGTGCCGATTGCTTTGAACGCTATGATCCGGTGAGTACCGGACCGAATTTGATGCCTTGGTGTGAGATGGTCTATTTCCATCAGTTTGGTGATACGGAACGCCTGCACAAGATATTTCCGGTACTTTGTGCTTATTATAAGTGGTTGAAATTGAACCATACTTGGAGAAATGGAACCTACTGGTCAAGCGGATGGGGGACCGGCATGGATAATATGCCCCGTGTTCCGTCGGAATACAGCCCTATCTACAGTCACGGGCATATGATTTGGTTAGATACAAACCTACAGCAATTATTTACTGCCAATTTACTACTTGAGATGGGCTTTTATCTGGAACGTTGGCAAGAGATAGAAGAGTTTGAAGACGAAGCCAAAATGCTGGGAAAATATATCCATGACAATCTTTGGGATGAAAAGACCAGTTTCCTTTATGACCAGTATGCTGACGGTACGCTCTGTACAACCAAGGGAATAGGTGCCTATTGGGCTCTGTTTACTGATGTATTGGATTCTGTACAGTTGGACCGCATGGTGAAGGAATTGGATAATCCTGCCACATTCAACCGGAAACACCGTATTCCTTCTTTGTCTGCCGATAATCCCAAGTACAAGGAGAATGGCCGTTATTGGCAGGGTGGCGTATGGCCGGGAACTAATTACATGGTGATGCAGGGCCTTGTGCAGAAAGGTTATGGTAAACTGGCACGGGAGATTTGTTTGAATCATTATGCCCAGGTGTTTGAGGTCTATAAGAAGACTGGAACTTTTTGGGAATATTATGCTCCGGAAAGTGCTGAGCCGGGATTTATGGCAAGGGATAATTTTGTGGGTTGGGCAGGACTTCCTCCTATTGCTGAATTGATAGAATTTATTATCGGTATTCGGGGAGATTATGCCAAAAAGCAGATTATCTGGGATATGAATTTGACGGAGATTAACGGCATAGAACGCTATCCTTTTGGTCCCGAAGGGCTTATCTCCTTAAAAGCTGAAGCACGCCGTTCTGCAAGTGATGAACCCCGTATCACAGTAGATTCTAATATTGATTTTGAACTGTGTGTACTCTATGGTGGAAAAGAGAAAAAGATAAATGTGACATCCGGTAAGCATACCTATTAAAGAAGAAATCAATCATGAAAAACAATATGTCAAGACGCCAATTTCTGAAGACTGGCGGGCTTGCCTTGGCTGCAATGACCTTTCAGCCCGCTTCCGTATTATCTTCATCCGGGACTTTCAGCCAGAGATATGTTTCGTTGCGTCCTTCTGCAAGCAAAAGGAGCTTCATTTCGAAGGCAGTAGATGCTGCTATTGAAGAAGCAAAGCCTAAAATAAAGGACGAGAAGTTGCGTTGGATGTTCGAGAACTGTTTTCCCAATACGCTTGACACTACTGTCAGATATAGAGTGAAGAATGGCAGACCAGATACTTTCGTCATTACAGGTGATATAGATGCCATGTGGCTGCGCGACTCTTCAGCGCAAGTATGGCCCTATCTGCCGTTGATGAAGAAAGATAAGGACTTGCAGTTGATGGTGGCAGGACTTGTCAACAGACAGACTGAATGTATCTTGATAGACCCGTATGCCAATGCCTTCAACGACGGGCCGTTGGGCAGCTATTGGGAAACCGACCATACACAACATATGGTTAAGGAACTGCATGAACGCAAATGGGAGATAGATTCTTTGTGCTATCCCATTCGTCTGGCTTATCATTATTGGCAATACACGGAAGACACGTCTGTGTTCGATGAAAATTGGCATAAAGCTATGCTGCTGGTGGTCAAGACCTTTAAAGAGCAACAGAGGAAACAAGGCTTAGGACCTTATAGCTTTACGCGCGATTGCGACCGCCCTACAGATTCGCAGATTAACAACGGATGGGGAGCACCGGTAAAGCCGGTCGGCTTAATCGTTTCTTCTTTCCGTCCGTCAGATGATGCTACACAATACGGTTTTCTGATTCCTGCTAATATGTTTGCGGTTGTGTCATTGCGCCAATTGGCTGAGATAGAGGATAAAGTTTATGGAAACAAGGACTTCTCCGGCAAATGTATAGCGCTGGCAGATGAAGTGGATGCAGCTATCCGCAGGTATGGTACTTTCAATCATCCGGTTTGTGGACGTATTTATGCTTTTGAGGTCGACGGTTTTGGTAACGCGCTTTGTATGGACGATGCCAATGTACCCAGTTTGCTGGCTGCGCCTTATCTGGGTTATTGTTCTTTTAAAGATGCGATTTACCAGAATACCCGCAAAATGATATGGAGTGACAATAATCCTTATTTCTTTAAAGGAAAAGCCGGTGAAGGGGTAGGAGGTCCTCATGTGGGATTGAATTATATCTGGCCGATGAGCATCATTATGAAGGCTTTTACAACGGATGATTCCGAAGAAATACGTGCTTGTCTGAATCAACTTCGTGATACGGATGGAGGGACGGGCTTTATGCATGAGTCTTTCCATTCGGAGGATGCCGCGGACTTTACTCGTTCCTGGTTTGCCTGGACAAATACTTTGTTCGGTGAACTGATACTGAATACAATCAAGGAATATCCCAACTTATTATCCCAAATACTATGAAGATAAGATATTGGTTACTGGCTATGTCATTCATTTTTCTCTCTTGTGGGAGAGTGGCTGATGATGTAGCGGCAAACTATGGTATTATACCCATGCCGAATGAACTTGCTCCAATGCAGGGAGTGTATGTCCTGCAAGGGGAAAAAACAGTGGCTGTCCCTTCCGGGGAAGCCGCGATGAAAGTTTTTCATTATTTGGAGGATGCGTTGAAAAACACTTCTGTAACGCTGAAGGGTATTTCGGAAACGGGAAAGGCCGATATTTGCTTATCTATAGATAATTCCTTGCCCGATGAGGCCTATACATTGGAGGTTTCTTCCGATAGGATAAATATATCTTCCAATGAAACTGCCGCTGGATTTTTTTATGGTGTCCAGTCTTTGCTGCAGCTCATGCCGGTAGCCATTTATGATGGTGACCGGAAATACGAAGGAAAGATTAGGATTCCTGCTGTCAGCATTACGGATGCTCCCCGTTTCCCTCATCGTGGGGCTATGATGGATGTAGGACGTAATTTTCTGCCCAAAGAGGAAGTGCTGAAGTTTCTTGATTTGATGGCATTCTATAAATTGAATAAATTCCATTTTCATCTGACAGATGACCAAGGATGGAGAATAGAAATAAAGAAATACCCGAAACTGACTGAAATAGGTTCTTATCGTAAACAGACTCAGATAGGACACTCTGATTATTATTTTCCACGGCGTTACGATGGAAAAGAAAAGAGAGGCTATTATACGCAGGAAGAAATAAAGGAAATTGTGAAGTATGCATCCGACCGTTTCATTACGGTCATTCCCGAAATTGAAATGCCGGGACATGCATCCGCAGCACTGGCTTCCTATCCGGAACTTTCTTGCGGACTGGGAAAGACTTATGTGGTGCGTGATTATTTTGATGTTTTTGATGAGGTCTATTGTCCCAAAGAGCATACATTTGAATTCTTACAAAATGTGCTGACCGAAGTTATGGAACTCTTCCCCAGCCATTATATCCACATTGGTGGAGATGAGTGTCCCAAGAAAGCATGGAAGAAGTGTGCCCATTGCCAGCATTTGATGAAGTGGGAAGGTCTGCCCAACGAAGAAGCTCTGCAAAGTTGGTTTATCCATCGGATTGAGCAATTTGTGAACAGTAAAGGGCGTGACATCATCGGGTGGGATGAGATTCTGGAAGGAGGGCTTGCCCCTAATGCTACCGTCATGTCATGGCGTGGCGAGAAAGGAGGTATCGAAGCGGCTCGCCAACGGCATAAAGTCATTATGACACCCGGCAAAAAGTGTTATTTGGATTACTACCAGGAAAGTCCGGAATTTGCCCCGTTGGCTATCGGCGGTTTTCTTCCGTTGGATACGGTGTACAATTATAACCCGCTTCCTGCTGAACTGACTCCGGAAGAACAAGCTTATATAATAGGTGTACAAGCCAATATCTGGGGAGAGTACATACAGACTCCCGAATATTTTGAATATATGGCTTTCCCCCGTTTGCTGGCTATGTCAGAGGTGCAATGGACACAGCCGGAACATAAGGATTTCGAGTCGTTTGCCCGTAGGCTGGATAAGGAGTTTGAACGATTGGATTATTGCGGAGTGAATGCTTGCCGCAACTTCTATGAAGTCAATCAGGCTGGTGCGTGGAACAAGGCGCAGCAGACTTATGAGGTGACTTTGAACACCTTCTGTCCGGATGCCGATATTTACTATGCGGTAAATGATTCAACGGTCAACACTTCATCTTCCCTTTATAAGACTCCGATACCGTTGGACGAGGATGCAACTGTTTATTCGGCAGTTTACAGAGACGGTAAGCCGCTAGGGAAAGTGACCCGCAAGAGTTTTGCTGTAAACAAGGCAACCGGATGTGACTATACTTGTAATCCTGAAGCAGGATGGGAACACTTGAATAAAGGCTTCGGGCTGACTGATGGACGACGTGGCTATGCCCGCGACATGCGTCGCTGGATTAGCTTCTACCAGGATACTGTACAGATTGTAGTGGAACTGAAGAAACCTCAAAAAGTCAAGGAAGTTGCCTTTTCTTCTTTATGGCGGCCGGTAAATGAGATATGGCCGGCAAGAGCGATGAGTGTTTCTGTTTCAATGGATGGTCAGACTTTTATTCCGGTGGGCACTAAACAGCTGACTTATGATTTTACCTTGACGGAAGGCACTCGCTTCCCGGCATCTCTTTCATTTGCCGAAACGGAAGCTGCATTTGTCCGCTTGGAATTATTGAGTGGTGGCTTGTGCCCGAAAGGATATTTTCATGAAGGGTTGCAGAGTGAGTTGGCAATAGATGAAATAGAAATATATTAATCTCAAGAAATTATGAAGAAAATAGTTGTTCTTTTAGTTGTACTGTTGGGCTGTATGCCGGTAACGGCTTTTGCGCAGAAGCAATTCTTTTTTAAGGATGGCAGGTTTGTAGTAGCACAGTTTACAGATTTGCACTGGATGCCGGGTTCTGCAAAGTGTGCCGAAACGGCAGCTACTATCCGTGCTGTCCTGGCAGCCGAACATCCGGACATTGCTATACTGAGTGGGGATGTGGTGACCGATGACCCTGCTATGGATGGATGGAAAAGTGTAGTGGATATTTTCAATGAAGCCAAGATGCCTTTTGTGGTGATGATGGGAAACCATGATGCAGAATACTTGACGCGCAATGAAATCTATGATTTCCTCTTGAAGTCTCCCTACTATGTGGGGGCAAAAGGCCCTGAAGATATTATGGGATGTGGTAATTGTGTGATTTCTATTTATAGTCCGGAGAAGAAGGACCAGGTAGAGGCATTGCTCTATTGCATGGATTCCAACGACTATCAGCCTAATAAAATCTATGGTGCTTACGACTGGATTCATTTCGACCAAATAGAATGGTACAGAAAGCAAAGTAAACACTTTGCAGAGAAGAACGGTGGTAATCCCGTTCCTGCTTTGGCCTTTTTCCATATTCCGCTGATTGAATACAACGAAATCAGAGGTGACGGGAAAACTTATGGCAATGACAAAGAAGGTGGAGTTGCCTCCGCTAACATCAATTCCGGTATGTTTGCTTCCTTCCTTGACATGAGGGATGTAATGGGAGTATTTGTAGGACATGACCATGATAACGATTTTATAGGAATAGATAAAGGTATTGCATTGGGATACGGACGGGTGACCGGTGCGGATGCGTATGGAGAGTTGACGAGAGGAGCCCGTATCATTGAACTGTACGAAGACCAATTCAAATTTGACACATGGATTTCCACTCCTTCGGGAAGGGAGGCTGCCTACTATTACCCTTCAGGTCTGAATTCGGATGAGGAGCAGAGTATGGCTTATTTGCCGGCTACGGGGACTTCTCCCAAGAAGCAGGGCGTGGCATATACCTATTATGAAGGCAAATGTAAACGTGTTGCCGATATTGCCGCCTGCAATAAAGTGAAGGAAGGGGTGATGAAGAACTTCTCGGTTGAAGAAGCAGCCGTCCCTGATCATTTTGCTTATGATTTCCGTACGTTGGTGAAAATTCCAGAAAGGGGAGTATACCGTTTCTATACTTTTTCCGATGATGGTTCTAAACTATACATAGACGGTAAATTGATTGTTGATAACGACGGTGGACACAGCGGACGCCGTGCCGAAGGGAAAGTCGCTCTCGAAGCAGGGTACCACGAGTTGCATCTGCTGTATTTCGAAGATTACATGGGCCAGGAATTGGAAGTCGGGTATTCGGGACGGAATGTTCTGGAAACCGTGTTACCTGATACCATGTTATTTGTACCAGATTAAATCAGCGCTGGTAACTCTTTGTCTGGTACTCTTTCCGATATTCATTGGGAGAGACTTTCTTCAAAGCTTTGAATTGGCGGGACAAGTTCTTCAGATTGTTTATTCCGACTTGTTCCGCCACATCTGCAATCGGAGCATCACTGGCCAACAGCAATTGGGCAAAGCGTTCCATCCTAAGGTTGAAGATATATTTGTGGATGGACTGCTGGGTGACTTGCTTGAAACGAATCTCCAATAAACGGCGTGATAATGGTACTTGTTTCACTATATCCGATACGGTGATATCAGCCGCTATATTCTGATGGATATATTTCAGAGCGGTTTGGATATGGGCATCGGTGGTGGAATAGAAGTCGGTCGAAAGCCGGTTGATGATATTGACTGGTTGGAGCACTACGTCCCGATAAGTGGCCTCCTCATCATTCAATAGATGTTCTATGAGGGCGGCTGCCTCAAATCCGCCTCTTACAATATTTTGGCTGATACTGGATAGGGGAGGGTCTGAAAGATTGCATATAATCTCATCATTGTCGACTCCTAATATTGCTATCTTGTCGGGCACTCTGATGTTGTTGACTTTACAGATTTCCGTAATGCGGTTACCTTGATTGTCGTCGCAAGCCATGAGTGCCGTAGGTTGTGGTAATGACTTTAACCAGTTGAGCAGGGGCGGTGCTTCATAAAACCATAAGTCATCAAGGGATTGGTCCTGATAAGAATAGAAATTGTTTCCAAACCCTTGGGCTGCTATACATTCATAGAAACCCTCGCAGCGTTCTTGTGACCATACCGTATCGCGATAACCGTAGAATGCGAAGTTCTGAAAGCCTTTACTCAGAAAAAACTCTGCTGCCATTCTGCCGGTCTTGCGGTAATCGCCGGTGATGTTTGGAATATTGCTGAACCTTGATTTATAATCCTGGGCCAATGCGATAATTCCGTTTTCACGGAATAGCTCCACATTGTCATCATTGTCAAATCTGCCGATGATTGCATCTGCCTGCCATGTCTTTGCCCATTTCAAGACTCCTTCTATACCATGACTGTTTTTGTAGGAGGGTGGCATACGGCATACTACCCATGGCTCATGGCTTTTGGAATAGGCCAATACCCCCTTTAGCAGATTGTACGAAAAGGACTCTGTAAAATCGGTCAATAATATCAATCGAATCATAGCAGTTGACTAAATGTAACTGATTGTTACTTATACAAATGTTAGCTTAATTGACAAATATAGGATTTTATTTCTTTTTCTTCAAATCTTTTCCCTCATATTTGCAGATTGCTTCAATCCATTTTTCTTCCAGTGGTTTGGATTCGTGTTTGGCGAGGTCGAAGGCTACCATGACGGAGGTACATACGCATTTTACTTCTTGGGTTTCCGTATCAATGACCCGTTGGGCGAGGTGGAAGCTTTTGGTTCCTATCTCAGTGACGGCAGTTTGCACGGCGATATGGTCTGAGCCGTAAATCTGTGCGAGGAAGTTTGCTTCAATATGGACGACAACGATACCATCCTTTTCCCAATCTACATCCGGGCATACGGAAGCGAAATATTCCGTTTTTCCTAAATCATAAAAAGAGAAGTAAACAGTGTTGTTTACATGGCCGAATTTGTCGACGTCATTGAAGCGTAGTTGTATGGGCAGGGTGTGGTTAAATTGAATTTCTTCCATTGTTTTCTCTTAAACTTTGTTTATAATCGCTGCAAAAATACTATTTTTGCGTGTTAATCCGTGAACTTATATATCAAGAAATGATAGAAGACATCAAAAAAGCCTGCCAGGTAATGAGCGAAGGTGGGGTAATTCTGTATCCGACAGATACGATTTGGGGTATAGGTTGTGACGCTACCAATGAAGAAGCGGTGCGCCGTGTATATGAAATCAAGCAACGCTCTGACAGTAAGGCGATGCTGGTATTGGTAGATTCTCCGGTAAAGGTGGATTTCTATGTGCAGGATGTTCCGGAGGTTGCCTGGGATTTGATAGAACTGGCTGACAAGCCCCTTACCATAATTTATTCCGGAGCGCGTAATCTGGCTCCTAACTTGCTTGCCGAAGATGGTAGTGTAGGTATCCGTGTCACCAGTGAGGCATTTTCAAAACGGCTTTGCCAGCAGTTCCGCAAGGCGATAGTCTCTACTTCTGCCAATGTCAGTGGGCAACCGTCTCCCGGTAACTTCAGTGAAATAAGTGAAGACATCAAGTCTGCGGTGGATTATATAGTAGGATACCGCCAGGAGGAAACGGGACGCCCGAAACCGTCCAGTATCATCAAGTTGGGCAAGGGCGGAGTCATTAAGATTATTCGCGAATAAAAGGAAAAATGGCAGAGGACAAGAGGGGTTTGTTGCAGCGCTTCATCATATGGCGCGAAAAGAATATCAAGGAAAAGCAGTTCATACTGATTCTCAGTTTTCTTGTAGGTATCTTTACGGCATTCGCCGCACTGATACTGAAAGTCATCATACACTGGATACAGAACTTCCTGACGGATAATTTCAATGCGACGGAAGCCAACTACCTTTATCTGGTCTATCCGGTAGTGGGTATCTTCCTGACCGGATTGTTTGTCCGCTACGTGGTGAAGGACGACATCAGTCATGGTGTTACCAAAATCCTATACGCCATCTCGCGGCGGCAGGGACGCATCAAACGGCATAACACTTGGTCGTCCATCATAGCCAGTTCCATTACCATCGGTTTCGGTGGCTCGGTCGGGGCGGAGGCGCCTATTGTGCTGACGGGTTCGGCTATCGGTTCCAATCTGGGAACCATCTTCAAGATGGAGCATCGTACGCTGATGCTATTGGTGGGATGTGGTGCTGCCGGTGCGGTTGCAGGCATTTTCAAGGCGCCGATTGCCGGTCTGGTATTTACGCTGGAGGTACTGATGATAGATTTGACAATGTCCTCCTTGTTGCCGTTGCTGATCTCTGCGGTGACGGCTGCAACTGTTTCCTATATCGTGACGGGTACGGATGCCATGTTCAAATTCCATCTGGACCAAGCTTTCGAACTGGAGCGTATTCCGTATGTCATTATGCTGGGTATCTTCTGCGGATTGGTTTCCCTTTATTTTACCCGGGCCATGAACTCTGTGGAAGGCGTGTTCGGAAGGTTGAGAACTCCCTATAAGAAACTGATAATGGGCGGTGCCATGCTGAGTATCCTGATATTCCTTTTCCCACCGTTGTATGGCGAAGGTTACGATACAATAGAATTGTTGCTGAATGGGATGAGCAATGCCGAATGGGACACGGTGATGAATAATTCCTTCTTCTACGGGCACGGCAATCTGTTGCTGATATACCTCATACTGATTATTCTGTTCAAGGTCTTTGCCTCGAGTGCCACGAATGGCGGGGGCGGTTGCGGCGGTATCTTCGCACCTTCGTTGTATCTGGGTTGTATTGCCGGTTTTGTCTTTTCACATTTCAGCAATGAAATAGAGATGACGGCTTATCTGCCCGAGAAGAACTTTGCCTTGATGGGAATGGCGGGGGTCATGAGTGGGGTCATGCACGCTCCGCTGACCGGCGTGTTCCTCATAGCCGAGCTTACGGGAGGATACGACCTGTTTCTGCCACTGATGATTGTTTCTGTCAGTTCCTATCTTACCATCATCATGTTCGAGCCTCATAGTATCTATTCCATGCGTTTGGCCAAGAAAGGAGAACTGTTGACGCACCATAAGGACAAGGCCATCCTTACCCTGATGAAGATGGAGAATGTGGTGGAAAAGGATTTTGTGACCGTGCATCCCGAAATGGATTTGGGCGAACTGGTAAAGGCCATTTCTGCCTCGCATCGCAATGTCTTTCCCGTGACGGATAAGGAAGGGGTGCTGATTGGCATTGTCTTGTTGGACGATATCCGGAACATTATGTTCCGCCAGGAGTTATATCATCGCTTCACGGTGGGAAAACTGATGACTTCGGCTCCGGCACGTCTGTATGATACGGACAGTATGGAGCGGGTGATGCGTACCTTTGATGATACGAAGGCGTGGAATCTGCCGGTGGTGGATGCGGAAAACAAATACTTGGGCTTCGTGTCCAAGTCGAAGATATTCAACTCGTACCGTGAAGTATTGGTACATTTTTCAGAAGACTGAGGACTTTTTGGTATTTACTATTTTACTATTTACAAGTTACTATTTGCCGTTCGGGGTGATGGGGCATTGTAAATCGCAAAGAAGATGCTTCGTACATTGTAAATGGTAAATTGTAAATGGGCAAATGAGTTGCCTCGCAAATGGTACATTGTAAATGGTAAATTGTAAATGAAATGGTGGAAAAGAAGAATTTGAGGATTGTATATATGGGTACTCCCGACTTTGCGGTGGAGGCTCTTCGTTGTCTGGTAGAAGGAGGTTACAATGTGGTGGGTGTCATTACGATGCCCGACAAGCCTGCCGGACGGGGACATAAGCTCCAATTCTCTCCGGTGAAACAGTATGCACTGGAACATAATCTTCCGCTTCTTCAGCCGGAGAAGCTGAAGGATGAGGCTTTTGTGGAGGCGTTGCGTGCATGGAAGGCCGATTTGCAGATAGTCGTTGCCTTCCGCATGTTGCCGGAGGTGGTATGGAACATGCCGCGATTGGGCACCTTCAACCTGCATGCTTCCCTGCTTCCGCAGTATCGCGGCGCAGCCCCCATCAACTGGGCGGTGATTAATGGTGATACGGAAACGGGCATCACCACTTTCTTCCTGAAACATGAGATTGACACCGGTGAGGTTATCCAGCAGGTACGGGTACCCATTGCCGATACGGACAACGTGGGTATCGTCCACGACAAACTGATGCTGTTGGGCGGTCGCCTGGTGGTAGAAACCGTAGATGCCATTCTTGCCGGTACAGTGAAAAGTATTCCTCAAGAAGAAATGGCCGTCGTGGGTGAACTGCGTCCGGCACCGAAAATCTTCAAAGATACTTGTCGTATTGACTGGAACCGCCCGGTGAAGCGTATTTACGATTTTGTACGCGGCCTTTCTCCCTATCCTGCCGCTTGGACGGAGCTGGTCCAACCCGGTGGAGAATCTGTTGTGGTAAAAATCTTCGAGACGGAGAAAATAGGGGAATCCCATCAACTGGTTCCCGGAACCTTGCAGACAGACGGGAAGACCTATATCCGCGTTGCTGCCGAAGATGGCTTTGTCGGCATCTGCTCCCTCCAGTTTCCGGGCAAGAAGAAACTGAAAACGGATGAACTGTTGCGCGGCTTCCGGTTGACGGAAGGATACGTGATGAAATAACTGATTGTCATTCAATGACTTCCTACTGCAAACTTACTGCATACCTTTTGCAGTGAGAGTTTTGATTTCCAATGTTAGGCTGAATTAAATCTTTTCTCTATATTTCCTCTATGAAAAGCAAGACCGCGACTATCTTTGTGAGTGGAAACGAGTGTCTATTCCTTTCTACATCTTT
>NZ_CAXUGK010000033.1:0-55427 GCF_964250605.1 Bacteroides sp. AR20
GGGAGAGTAGGTAGTCGCCGTTTTCAGAAGAAGCCTCCGTGTCTGATAAGGATACGGAGGCTTTGTTCGTTTTATATACCTCTCCTCTAACATTCCGTTTCTACCGCTAATCACTATACCTTATTATATATAATTATTCATCGTATATTCATCAGATTAATTCCCGAATTAAGGTGCTAAATGAATGATTAAAAACTTTTAAATCAGTATTTTATATCCTATTTCCACTTTCGTATTTCATATATTCTTCGTACCTTTACAGTGTATTAAAAGGTATAGTAAATCCTTTAATCAGTGAACAATTTAATCTTTTTACAAAAGAAAGTAACATAGCTGTAAAACAAATAAGAGAGACATCTGTTATTTATTGTAGAATCATTAGACGACATGAAAACAACTGTAAAGACATTCTGGATATGCATGCTACTGATGTTGACTTGCAGCATTAGCGGTAAAGCCATTGACCTGGTGCAGGTGGATGACAGAATGGCCGGAACTGCTGAAGTTTCCGCTTCTTTATCTTCATGTTCTTCTACTTCCGACAATAGTATTGACAAGAAGAATTCATTGTTCACGAATACCAAGTTCGCATGGACTACGGATGTCGAACTGGGAAACAAACCGGTTTCCGAAACTTACTCTTCTCATCAACAGCGTTTGCGCAGGGTGATTGAAGACAATCTTTTCCTCAGAAACATTCTTTTGATGTTATCCAACCACGAGAATCTACTCGTGCAAGGCCGCTCTAAATTATACTACTCAGATAAAGACCCGTACTATGCATTGACGGGCAGTGATTACTATATTTATACGCTTCGGCGGATTTTGATTTAGCCAACTTTTCTTCTTATTGATTTCCCCCTTTTTCTCCTTATTGTCTTGAAGAGACTGAAGGCAGGTGACCTTTAGTGTACATATATGTTAGTTAAGGTTGCAAGGATGATTACGCCCTGTCGGTTCGTAAGCGGGAAGTCGTATCCCTATGCTTTATTTTCAAAACTCTATTTAAATACCAACAATTAAACTTTTCATCATGGAAACTACTCAAAAAAAAGCAGCCTCTTTTAAAGGCATCAGATCCGCCGGTTGGGTAATCGTAATCTGTTTTATCATCGCCGTGCTTATTTTTCACTTTGTGTTGGGAAATCCCTCCAACTTTATGAACAACGACCCGAACAACCATCCGTTGCCGGGTAACTTCCTCGGTACCATCTATAAAGGTGGATTCATTGTTCCTGTAATTCAAACGCTTTTGCTGACTGTCATCGCACTGAGTATTGAACGTTATATTGCCATTGGCGCTGCCTTTGGTAAGGGGTCATTGGTGAAATTCGTAGCTAACATCAAAGCAGCCTTGGCTGAAGGTGATATGAAGAAGGCACAACAAATCTGCGATTCACAACGTGGTTCTGTAGCCAATGTGGTAAATGCCACTTTGAAGAAGTATGCCGAGATGGAGAATGACACAGAGCTGTCCAAAGACCAGAAACTGCTTGCCATCCAGAAGGAATTGGAAGAAGCCACTGCGCTGGAACTGCCGATGATGGAGCAGAATCTTCCTATTATTGGTACCATCACGACTTTAGGTACATTGATGGGATTGCTCGGTACAGTTATCGGTATGATCCGTTCATTTGCCGCCCTTGCAGCCGGAGGTTCAGCCGACTCCATGGCTCTGTCGCAAGGTATTTCTGAGGCTTTGATTAATACTGCCTTCGGTATCTTGACCGGTGCATTGGCCGTTATCTCCTACAACTATTATACAAACAAGATTGACAAGTTGACTTACAGCCTCGATGAGGTTGGTTTCTCCATCGTGCAGACTTTTGCAGCTACCCATAAATAGTTGACTGCTGATAGTTGGAGCTGCGCTGTGACGTAGGCTTCTATTATCTATTCAACGAATGAATTCTCAATTTTAATTTTCAATGAAACGATTATGGGCAGAGCGAAAATAAAAAAGAAAAGTACGTTCATCGATATGACGGCGATGAGTGACGTAACTGTACTGCTGCTGACCTTCTTCATGCTGACTTCTACGTTCGTGAAGAAAGAGCCGGTACAAGTAACGACTCCCGCCTCTGTATCCGAGATTAAGATTCCGGAGACAAATGTACTCCAGATATTGGTCGATCCGAGCGGAAAAGTATTTATGAGTCTGGACAAGCAGTCCGACTTGCGCGAAGTGCTGGAAGCTATGGGGCAGGAGTATGGAGTGACTTTCACTCCGGAGGAAACTAAAAAATTCATGCTGGCGTCTACCTTTGGTGTGCCGATGAAGAGTATGAAGAAATACCTCGACTTGCCGCAAGACCAGCAAGATGCTGTATTGAAGAATGAGGGGATACCGACAGACAGTATTGACAATCAGTTCAAGGCCTGGGTACGCAACGCCCGTGCAGTGAACAGTGATTTGCGCATTGCCATCAAGGCAGATGCCAATACTCCTTATTCCGTAATAAAAAATGTGATGAACTCACTTCAGGACCTCAGAGAGAACCGGTACAACCTGATTACTTCTCTGAAGACCACAAGTGAGGAGTGACAAGCTACGAGTTACAAGTAGAACAAGAAAGGAAACATTATGGCTGAAATACAAGAAAGCGGCAACAAGAAAGGTGGAAAAAGCAAGCAGAAGAAAATGACTGTCAGGGTGGACTTTACACCTATGGTGGACATGAACATGTTGCTGATTACCTTCTTTATGCTTTGTACCTCACTGAGCAAACCTCAGACCATGGAGATAAGCATGCCGAGCAATGACAAGACCATCACCGAGGAGCAGCAGACCAAAGTCAAGGCTTCCCAAGCCATCACGCTGTTGCTGGGGGATGACAACAAGTTGTATTATTACGAAGGGGAACCTAACTACAAGGACTATACTTCACTGAAGGAAACTACCTATCAGGCGGATGGTCTGCGGGCAATGCTTCTGCAACGTAATAGAGTTGCTGTGAACGAGGTGAACAGACTGAAGCAGCAGAAACTGGATCTTAAGATATCAGAGGATGACTACCGGAAACAGCTTTCCGAGATAAAAAGCGGAAAGGATACGCCGACAGTCATCATCAAGGCTACCGATAAGTCTTCGTACAAGAATCTGATTGATGCTCTCGATGAAATGCAGATATGTAATATAGGTAAGTATGTGATAACGGATATTGCCGAAGCCGACGAGTTCTTGATGAAGAACTACGAAAGCAAGGGCGAATTGTCCCAGAACATTGCTGAATGATGTGTAACACCCAAAGAAAGGAAAGAATATGGCTAAAGTAGATTTAAGCTCCCAAGCATGGTGTGACCTCGTGTTCAGTGGTAAGAACAAAGCATATGGAGCCTATAAGATGCGTGAGACCTCTCCCAGACGGCACAACATTGCCGTGATACTGGTAATTGTAATTGCATTGATAGGTTTCAGTATCCCTACGCTGATAAAGATGGCTACCCCCAAACAGAAAGAGGTGATGACCGAAGTGACTACCCTTTCGCAGCTGGAAGAACCGGAAGTGAAGCAGGAAGAGATGAAGCGGATAGAGCCCGTGGCCCCACCGCCGCCTGCATTGAAAAGCTCCATTAAGTTTACCGCTCCCGTCATCAAAAAGGATGAGGAAGTGAGGGACGAGGATGAAATAAAAAGCCAGACAGAACTGACGGAAACGAAAGTTGCCATCTCCATTGCCGACGTGAAAGGTAATGACGAGGAACACGGCAAGGACATCGCCGACTTGAAACAAGTGGTGACGCAGGCCGAACCGGAACCTGAAAAGGTTTTCGATATGGTAGAGCAGATGCCCCAGTTCCCCGGTGGTCAGGCCGAGATGATGCAGTTCATCAGCAAGAATATGAAGTATCCGACCATTGCCCAGGAAAACGGTACGCAAGGGCGTGTAACCTGCCAGTTTGTGGTAGGTGCCGACGGCAAGGTGCGTGATGTGAAAGTGCTGAGAGGTGTAGACCCCTATCTGGATAAAGAAGCTGTCCGTGTGATTATGTCCATGCCCAAATGGATTCCCGGCAAGCAGAATGGTAAGGCCGTATCGGTGAAATATACGATACCGGTGATGTTTAGATTACAATAAGTGTGTGTGTTATGAAAACGGTGAAACAACTTCAGCTTTCAGGCTTGCTGGTGCTGCTGACTCTGCTGTCTGCCTGCCAAAGCAAGCCCAAGGACGGACAAACGGATACGTATACCTCCGGTGTGATTGCAATTGCTGCGGACGAAAGTTTCCAGCCTATTGTGCAGGAAGAAATTGACGTGTTCGAAGGACTGTTCCCCTTGGCAGGAATTGTGCCCCGTTATGTGACGGAAGTCGATGCCGTCAACCTCTTGCTCAAGGACAGTCTGCGGTTGGCAATAACCAGTCGCAGACTGACTCCCGAAGAGATGAATTCCTTCAATAGCCGGAAGTTTTTTCCGCAGGAGATAAAGATTGCTACGGACGGGCTGGCATTGATAACCCATCTTGGCAATCCAGATTCATTGATTAGTGTGAAGGACATCCGCCGCATCCTGACGGGTGATGCGAAGCAGTGGAAAGATATCTATCCGGCTTCCCGTCTGGGGGATATCAGTCTTGTGTTTGACAACAAGAACTCCAGTACCGTACGTTTTGCTGTCGATTCCATCTGTAAGGGTGTACCGCTTTCCAGTCAGTTGAAAGCGTTGAAAACCAATAGGGAGGTGATTGACTACGTGGCCCGCACGCCTGATGCCATCGGTATTATCGGCGTGAACTGGCTGAGCGACCGGAATGACAGTACGGGGCTCTCTTTCAGTAAAGAGGTGCGGCTGATGTCCGTCAGTGCTGCTGACAAGGCCATGCCGGACAACAGTTACAAACCCTATCAGGCGTATTTGTATTACGGTGATTATCCGTTGGCACGCAGCATCTATGCCTTGTTGAATGATCCGCGGAGCGCACTTCCGTGGGGATTTGCCTCTTTCCTCGCTTCCGACCGGGGACAGCGGATTATATTGAAGTCGGGATTGGTCCCCGCCACCCAACCGGTGCGCGTGGTGAACGTCAAGGATGAATAACTAAAATGAATGCTAACATGAAACGTAGATTTGTATTTTGTTTGGGAGCGATGCTGTTTGCAGGTACGCTCGCCGCACAAACGCCGGTGCCCGAATGGCAGGCGGGGGTGGATAAAGTAAAAAGTCTGATAAAGACGAATCCGGAGCAGGCTTCCGACGCAGCCGGAGAACTGCTGAAGGGCAAGAACAAGAAAAATGTGGAGCTTGTGACTTCCGTGGCCCGTGCCTATCTGGATGTAGGACAGCTGAAAGAGGCGGAAACCTATCTGGAGATGGCAAGAAAGGCCGACAACAAGGCTCCGGCAGTTTCTGTACTCGAGGGTGACATCGCTTTTGCCCGGAAAGATATCGGAAAGGCATGCCAGCTTTATGAGCAAGCCATCTATTTTGATTCGAATTATAAGGATGCGTATCTGAAATATGCGCAGGCATACAAGTCTGCCAGTCCTTCGCAGGCCATAGAGAAGCTGAACCAGCTGAAGGCCATAGCTCCGGATTGCCTGGAAGCAGACAAGGAGCTGGCGGAAGTGTATTATGCCACCAACCGTTTTGGCAAGGCTGCCGACACCTATGCCAAGTTCATCGATACTCCCGTGGCTACGGAAGATGACATCCTGAAATATGCTTTTGCACTATTCCTGAACCACGACTTCGAGAAATCCTTGGCGGTGGCGCAGAAAGGTTTGCAGAAGAATGCCCGCCATGCCGCATTCAACCGGCTTGTGATGTACAACAATGTCGACCTCAAGCGTTATGACGAGGCAGAGAAGGCTGCCGATGCTTTCTTCAATGCTTCGGATAATGCCGATTATTCATGCTTGGATTACCGCTATCACGGTGCTCTGTTGAGTGCTCTGAAGAAATATGACCAGGCCATTGAGGAATATGGTAAGGCATTGGAGAAGGATGAGAGTCAGGTGGATTTGTGGCGTGAGATTGCCGATGCTTATGAATTGAAAAACGACTATACCCAAGCCATTGCTGCTTATAAAAAGTACTATGACTCGCTGGCACAAGATAAAAAGACGTCCGAAAACTTATTCCAGTTAGGGCGTCTGTACTACGGAGAGGGTACGTCCTCGGACACTCTCTCCGTTCAGTCTGCCGACCGCATGGCGGCATTGCAGGCTGCCGACTCTGTGTTCGCACTTGTTGCCGAACAAGCTCCCGACAGTTATTTGGGAGATATGTGGCGCGCCCGTACACACTCTGCCATGGACCCCGAAACTACAGAGGGATTGGCGAAACCTTATTACGAGAAGGTGGTGGACGTACTGCTTGCCAAAAACGAACCGAGGTACAACTCTGCATTGATAGAGTGTTACAGTTATCTGGGCTACTACTATCTGTTGAAGAGTGACTATGCTACTTCGAAAGAGTACTGGAATAAAATTCTGGCTATCGACCCCACCAATGCCACAGCAAACAAGGCATTGGACGGCATCAAATAGCAATAATTTTAGTTGTTTGTCGTGTCGGGAGGAGTGGAGAGTGATTCTTAGCTCCTCCTTTTTTGTTGCAGGGTCCCCCTTGGAGGCAGTGATTGCTTGCGGTAGTCCGTGGGTGAAGTGCCTAAGTGTGTCTTCACATACTTCCCGAAAAAGGAGATGTTGGGGAAATCCTGATGCTCGGAAATCTCCTTGATAGACTTATTGGAATACTTCAGAAAATATTTGATGTCTTCGACCACATAATCGTTTATCCACTCGAAGGCTGTCTTTCCGCTGACCTTTTTGCAGACGGTGGAAAGATATTTGGGAGTAACACACAGCTTACCCGCATAATAGGAAATAGAACGTTTTTTCACCTCGGTGCAGGCCAGCAGGTCGAGGAATCTCTTGAATAGAATGTTGCTCCGCTTCACCATTTGGCTTTCGGGAGGGGTGCTCAACTGGTTTAAATCTGCCAGCAGCTCATACAGCATGGTGCGTATCAGCGACCTGATGACTTCTTTGTAGTAGGGCTGCTCCGCTTGTTTCATTCGGGCACGTATCACCTTATAGTATAAATCGAACAGTTGCACTCTGTCCTTGTCAATGCGTACTACCGGATTCTGGCTGATATAGAAAGCCTTGTTCCATATGTCACTACTTTTATGAAGGTACTTCTGTGTAATCTGGGTCGACAGACAGAACATGGCGCCCTTGAAGTCGGAACTGGTTGTGCAATTGCTCAGAATCATATTGGGCATACAAATCAGCATCTCACCGGGGTAGATAGCATATTTTGGGGTATTGATGTTTATCTGCAGTCTTCCTTTTACACAGACCACATAGATGTTTGCATTCAACTTGAAATACTTGTTGAAAAGCAAGTTCTTGAAATCTCCAAGTATAGCAATATCGTTGTCGGTATAGTCCGTACTTGTATATTCTGCTATATTGTATGTGTTAAGTTGGTAAATCTTTTCTTCGTTTTTCATATTCATGTCTTTAGCTCCTTTGCAAATGTAAAGCAAGTGGCAGGAAATATAGAGTCCTAAATGGATACAGAAGTGTCCTAATCTTCTTGCGTGTGAGGCTAATTTCGAACCAAAGAATAGAATTGTCCCTTTTTCTGAGCATTTTTTTTCTTGAAACGCTTGTCGTATTGAAAAGAATGTCTACTTTTGTGGTGTACTATTATGCTAATACACATAAACAATAAGATATTTAATTCATCCAAGCGTATGTTACAAGTAGAAAACATTTCATTTAGTTATCGCAAGGGGCGGAAAGAAGTCCTGAGCGATTTTTCACTTTCGCTGGAAGCCGGCCGGGTTTACGGTCTGTTGGGTAAGAACGGAGCCGGCAAGTCTACGTTGCTCTATCTGATGAGCGGTTTGTTGGCTCCCAAACGTGGGAGAGTGATGTATCATGATACCGACATGCGCCGCCGGTTGCCCGTCACGTTGCAGGACATGTTTCTGGTACCCGAGGAGTTCGAGCTGCCTCCTATTTCCTTGGTCAGCTATATTGAACTGAACAGTAAGTTCTATCCCCGTTTCAGCAAGGAAGACATGGTGAAGTACCTACATTTCTTCGAGATGGATATGGATGCTGATTTGGGAGCCTTGTCCATGGGGCAGAAAAAGAAAATCTTCATGAGTTTTGCGCTGGCCACCAATACTTCCCTGCTGCTGATGGATGAGCCTACCAATGGACTGGATATTCCGGGAAAGAGCCAGTTCCGCAAATTTCTGGCTTCGGGTATGTCGGACGACAAGACGATTGTCATTTCCACCCATCAGGTGCGTGACATTGACAAAGTACTGGACCATGTGCTGATTATGGACAACAGCCGCGTATTGCTGGACGAATCCACTGCCAGCATTTGCAGTAAGCTGTTCTTCTTGGAGAGTGACGACCGGGAGTTGGCTGCGACTGCCTTGTACACGCTTCCCTCCGTACAAGGCAATTTCTTGATGCTGCCCAATACGGAAGGTGAGGAATCGGAGATTAATCTTGAACTGCTGTTTGGCGCCGTACTTGCAGAGCCTGGGAAGATAGCGGAAATGTTTCACACTAAAACAAATGAATAATGATACGCGATACCTTTTTTAGTTTGCATCGCTTTGTGAACGTATGCCGCAAAGAGATGGTGGAGAATTGGAAGACCTATATACTCCGCTCGGTGATGGTCTACGGAATGTTGGTCATAGTCTTTGTCTGGAATGGATACTATCAGTATCACAATCTGGAAGCGGGAGCTGTGGGCATGGACCCTATCTGGGAGTTTGAGTCCAGATTCTTTCTTTGGGGACTTGTCATTTGGGGATGCATTAGCGCCTCGTTTGCCATGGAAAGGATGAAAAGCAAGACGAGTCGTACCGTTGTGCTCATGACACCTGCCACCATGTTCGAGAAATTCTTTGCCCGCTGGCTGGTGGCTACCTGCGGCTTTATCTTGGTCTTTCTGATAGCTTTCAAGCTGGCGGACTTGACAAGAGTCGTCTTCTATCTTCTGGCCTACCCGGAGCTGCATGTCGTTCACTCCTTTCCGTTGTGGGAATTCTGCTGTAACACGAACCGTTTCTATGAGACGATAGGAAGCGGACCGGCTGTGGTGGGTATATTCCTGAGCTGCTACTTTTTCCTACAGTCTTTCTTCCTGCTGGGCAGTACGGTCTGGCCCAAAAATGCACTTATCAAGACTTTTGCGGCCGGTGTCTGCATCTTCGTTTCATATATCCTGATAGCTGTATTGTGTCTGGAAACCATTCTACCCAATAATTTTTTTATGACCGAGCCTTATATCAACAGGGAAGCATCGAGTGACTGGCTGATTTTTATAACTTCGTTTTTCGCCCTTTTCAACTGGGTGCTTGCCTATTTCCGTTTCAAGGAGTCCGAAATCATTAATCGCTGGTAACTATGAACTTTAAGGAAAGTAAAGCCATCTACCTGCAAATAGCAGACCGCATTTGCGACGAGGTACTTCTCGGGCAATATCAGGAGGAAGAACGTATTCCTTCGGTACGGGAATATGCGGCTGTGGTAGAGGTCAACGCCAATACGGTGATGCGTTCGTACGACTACTTGCAGACGCAAGGAGTGATTTACAACAAGCGGGGTATCGGCTATTTTGTGTCGGTAGGTGCACGTAAGCTGATTCTTTCGTTGAGGAAAGAGTATTTTCTGAAGGAGGAAGTGGATTATTTCTTCAAGCAGATTTTCACGTTGGGCATCTCTGCCGAGGAGTTGTCCGGGATGTATCAGGAGTTTATCAAGAAACAAAAATAAAAGAAGACAGTTATGAAACGAACGACTTATATAATGATAGGAATGCTGGTTACCGGTGTGGCAATGGTATGCGGACTCATGTTCTATGTGGTGGACCGCAATGTCACTCAGAAAGATAATTTTATGGAAATCGGTGGAGAACGGAAAACGGTGCAGCTGCCCTCGTGCAGGGTGTTGAAGCTGACACAGCCTCCGGTGGTGTGGAAACAGAAAAAAGAAGGTATTGTGGAGGCGGAGCGTATGTTCTCGTTCGGGGAAGTGCCGTTGGAGGTAACTGCCGGAGACTCTTTGCAGCAGGGCAGTTTCTCCTATGCAGGGGATATGGAGGCTTTTATGTCGATGACTTCCGTTGGCGATACCCTGCTCGTCACCTTTGACTTTCCGGAGGATAAGCTGGAACAGCATCTTCAGAATGACATTTGGATAAGGGTTCGTTCGGAAGGGATGGAATTGCGGTTGCCTGCGGAGGTACAAGCGGTTGTGGTAGATGTGGAAGATATGGAAGCCAATTTCTACGGACTCCGTTGCGATACGCTCTCTTTCCGCACGCGATACCTTGCCCGGCTGGAAGATTGCCATGTCACTGCGCTTGCGGCGCAGGCGCAGAGCTTGCATCTCAACAGCGGCACAGTGCGCAACCTTTATCTGAATCTGGACGAGATAGCCGACTGGGATGTCAATACCGGTTCCTTCCATATCGATACGGAGCATCTGTCCGGCAGTCGCTATCATCGTTGTCTTTTGCAGAAGAATGAATGCCGCCGGGTGTTCTGGACACCGTTAAAGGATGATACCTCTTTGAGTATGGAGTTAAAACAAGCAGTTAAAATAGAAGTAGGTGAGTAGCCATAATACGAAATGACTTATCTTTGCACATGAATCAAAAAGTGTAGAGTATATGGCCTTGCAATTGGCATTCGTATTGGTAGCTATCATTATAGGCGCCCGCTTGGGCGGCATTGGACTAGGTGTAATGGGAGGGATAGGTCTGGCAATTCTGACGTTTGGTTTCGGATTGCAGCCTACATCACCTCCCATTGACGTTATGTTGATGATAGCCGCCGTCATTTCCGCCGCATCCTGCATGCAGGCGGCTGGCGGACTGGATTATATGGTAAAGCTGGCAGAACGGTTGTTGCGGAAGAATCCTTCGCAGGTCACCATCTTGAGCCCTATTGTGACCTATTTGTTTACTTTTGTTGCCGGCACGGGACATGTGGCATATTCGGTGCTTCCCGTGATTGCCGAGGTTGCCACGGAGACCAAGATTCGTCCCGAGAGGCCACTGGGCATTGCGGTGATTGCTTCGCAGCAGGCTATTACGGCAAGTCCCATTTCGGCTGCCACCGTCGCACTGCTTGGGTTGCTGGCGGGATTTGATGTCACCCTGTTCGATATTCTGAAAATAACGATTCCTGCTACCATTATCGGGGTACTTGTGGGCGCCTTGTTCTCCATGAAGGTGGGCAAGGAGCTGGCAGACGACCCGGAGTACAGAAAGAGGTTGACCGAAGGCTATCTTGATGTCAAGAAGGTGGAGATAAAGGATATACACAATAAACGGCATGCCGTCTTGTCTGTGCTTATCTTTATCCTTGCCACTGTTTTTATCGTGTTCTTTGGTTCGTTCGACAGTTTGCGTCCTGCCTTCGTGATAGACGGCGAGACGGTGAGACTCGGCATGTCCGCCATTATCGAAATCGTGATGCTCTCTGCCGCCGCCCTCATCTTGCTGCTGACTCGCACCGACGGCATGAAGGCAACGCAAGGCTCCGTCTTCCCGGCAGGCATGCAGGCGGTGATTGCCATATTCGGCATTGCCTGGATGGGAGATACTTTTCTTCAGGGAAACATGCTTCAGTTGACCCAGTCCGTCGAGGGAGTGGTGAGGCAAATGCCGTGGCTGTTCGGGATAGCCTTGTTTGCCATGTCGATTCTGCTTTATAGCCAGGCCGCCACTGTGCGCGCACTGATGCCTTTGGGCATCGCTTTGGGCATTTCGCCTATGATACTGGTTGCTCTGTTCCCGGCCGTAAACGGTTACTTCTTTATTCCCAACTATCCCACCGTAGTAGCAGCCATTAATTTCGACCGTACCGGAACTACCCGTATCGGCAAGTATGTGCTGAACCACTCGTTCATGCTTCCCGGACTTGTTTCGACTGGCGTTGCCATCGGGCTGGGGTTGCTTTTCATCAGGATATTCTAAGGGAAACCGCTGCTTTCAATCCGTTGTATATAGGGCTTTGTTTACTTGTGTATAGGGGAGTGTTCCCTTTTACTCATTGCCTTATCAGCGCCTAATGGTCGTGCGGCGATCTGCTGACGGCTGTTAAGCGGGTTGTTGATGGCCGTTAGGCGATTGCATCATGGCCGTTGCATACTGTTGATTCCTTATGTCCGACGTAATAAATACCTTCATTCTCTGAATAAAGCACAGAGGAAAACAGTATTGAAGTCTTGGCTTTGTGTGGCTGTACGCATTTGTTCTGATTGCATTTGAAGGGGGAGGAGATGGAATTAATACCGTGTTTGCAGGATATTGATTTCGTCAGGTACGATATAAATAAGATGTGATGCAAGAAATTAATAACTTGTGTTACTCCATGTTATCTTCTTGTGGTGTCAGTATTTCTGTTTGTGAAACGGTGTGGAAGCAATTTGCACAAACATTATTTGCGCAAACATTTTTTTCTGTCCTTGATGGGAATTAAAAAAATGAGGATAAAACGGTTTATAAAACCTTTTATCCTCATTGTAGTTGCGGAGATCCGACTCGAACGAATGACCTTTGGGTTATGAGCCCAACGAGCTACCAACTGCTCCACTCCGCGATGTTATTGTTTTGTGGGTGCAAAGGTACGGCTTTTTATTTAATATGCAAATAAAATGCATGATATTTTTGAGGTTAAGTGGATTTTAATGAGTAATATGTTGATAAATAGAACGATAATAAGCCTACTTTTTTTCTTCCTTTTTAGGGCTGTTCATTAATAAAATGAATGTTTTCTTGTAAGATATGCGGAAATGTCTTACTTTTGCTCAAATAATAAAGCAATGTGCAATTAATCTATGACCGTATCGAAGACAAAAGCTAAATTAGTGGACGTTGCCCGTCAGCTGTTTGCAAAGATGGGCGTTGAGAATACCACGATGAATGATATTGCCCTCGCTTCGAAGAAAGGTAGGAGAACGCTCTATACCTATTTTAAGAGCAAGGAAGATATCTACTTGGCTGTTGTCGAGTCGGAGCTGGATATTCTTTCGGATATGATGAAGCACGTGGTAGAGAAAGATATTCAGCCGGACGAGAAACTGATGGAAATGATTTACACTCATCTGGATGCGGTAAAAGAGGTTGTCTTTCGGAATGGTACTCTTCGTGCCAATTTCTTTCGGGATATTTGGAGAGTGGAGAAAGTGCGCAAACGTTTCGATGCTACAGAGATCCAACTTTTCAAGGAGGTTCTGCGTGAAGGTATGGAAAAGGGTGTTTTCCAGATAGATGACTTGGATATGACTGCCGAGATTGTGCATTACAGTGTCAAAGGTATTGAAACACCTTATATCCGCGGCCATATAGGGGCCAATCTGGACGATGCGGTACGCGATACTTACGTGACCCGTCTGGTACTTGGTGCATTGGGAAAGAAGTAAGAATACATTTTATAAATAATTTTAAAATAATATGGGATTATTAGATGGAAAAACAGCCATTGTGACAGGTGCTGCACGCGGCATCGGCAAGGCTATCGCTTTGAAGTTCGCTCAAGAAGGAGCAAATATTGCATTCACTGACTTGGTGATTGATGAAAATGCCGAGGCTACGGCAAAAGAATTGGAAGCTTTGGGAGTAAAGGCAAAAGCTTATGCCTCCAATGCAGCAAACTTTGAAGACACTGCCAATGTAGTGGCAGAAATCCATAAGGACTTTGGACGTATTGATATTCTGGTAAACAATGCCGGTATCACACGTGACGGTCTGATGATGCGTATGAGCGAACAGCAATGGGATATGGTTATCAATGTCAACCTGAAATCGGCATTTAACTTTATCCATGCCTGCACACCCATCATGATGCGCCAGAAGGCGGGTAGCATTATCAATATGGCATCTGTGGTAGGTGTTCACGGCAATGCCGGCCAGGCCAACTATTCTGCTTCCAAAGCCGGTATGATTGCTTTGGCCAAGTCTATCGCTCAGGAGCTGGGTTCTCGTGGAATCCGTGCCAATGCCATTGCTCCGGGCTTCATCATGACAGCCATGACCGACGCCTTGTCTGAAGAGGTGAAGGCTGAATGGTGCAAGAAGATTCCTTTGCGTCGTGGCGGCACACCCGAAGACGTGGCAAATATCGCTACTTTCCTGGCTTCTGATATGTCTTCTTATGTATCCGGTCAGGTTATTCAGGTAGATGGTGGGATGAATATGTAATTTAATGATTAATGATTAGTGATTAATGTTTAATGAGAAGTTGGGTGTTAGTCATTAATCATTAATCACTAATCATTAAACATTAACAACCGATGACTGTCGTATACGAAGACAATCATATCATTATAGTCAACAAGACCGCTTCCGAGATAGTTCAGGGAGACAAAACGGGTGATACACCGCTTTCGGAAACTGTAAAGCAGTACCTGAAAGAGAAGTACAGCAAGCCTGGAAATGTCTTTATCGGTGTCGCCCACCGGCTGGACCGCCCCGTGAGCGGTCTTGTTGTTTTTGCCAAGACCAGTAAGGCACTGTCGCGTCTGAACGAGATGTTCAAGAATAGCGAGGTGAAGAAGACTTACTGGGCAGTAGTGAAGAACTTACCCCGCGAGGAAGAGGGGGAATTGGTGAACTATCTGGTGCGAAATGAGAAACAGAACAAGAGTTATGCATACGACAAGGAGGTGCCGGGCAGCAAGAAAGCGATTTTGCATTACCGGCTCATCGGGCGGTCGCAGAACTATTATCTGTTGGAAATAGATTTGAAAACCGGACGCCATCACCAGATACGTTGTCAGTTGGCAAAGATGGGCTGTCCCATCAAGGGAGATTTGAAGTATGGTTCGCCCCGCTCCAATCCCGACGGCAGCATCTGTCTGCATGCGCGGTATATCCGTTTTGTGCATCCGGTGTCCAAAGAACTGATAGAAGTGGAGGCGCCCGTTCCTCCCGGAAATTTATGGAATGGTTTTGAAACGATTTAATCTTACAGTAATGAAGAAAATCACAGTTTTGTCGGGTTTGCTGCTCCTTGCGGGATTGGCTGCCCAAGCTCAGGAAAGAGTTGCTGAGTATAACGTGCGTCCGGCCGTTACGGTGCGCACTCCCCTCCAGGGCGATAGTATCAACTTCAAGGGAGACAAGTTTACTACCGGCAATCTTCTGAAGACGAAGGTCAGTCTCGACTTCGACGGAGGTCGGTACGAACGTATGGTTGCTGATACGGCTGGATATGTAACTGTGGCAAAGGCGGACAAGGACAATCTGTTCTATCTGTTTGCTACCAATCTGCGTGCGGAGCGTTTCATGAAGGGCAAGCTGAATGTATATTCTCCTGCCCGTTTTGAGGTGTTTGTAAACGGTGAATCCAAGCAAGTCAAGGAGACAGCGGAGGACAGCTTGTCGCAGGTCCGTCCTACGGCTGTCAGTTTGCGTATGGACCCCGAAGCGGATTATGAGATTGTCATCAAGTTGCTTTCAAGCGCGGACGACAAGATGCAGCCGATGCTGAAATGCGAATTTGAAAAGGAAAAGGAAAAGGACTTTGCCGATGTAGCCTGCCGGATGGCACCGGACATGAAGAGACGTTTCTCTTTGTTCAACACCAATTTCGGCTCCCGAGCGAGCAGGGTTTCTCTTTCGCCCAACGGCAAGTATCTGCTGACCCGCTATTCGGACAATTACGACGTGAAGCGTTCCAGGACCCGTTGTGAGCTGACCGAGGTAAAGACCGGCCGGGTGATATTGCCCAATGCCAATGAAAAGATGAACTGGATGCCCAACAGCAACAAGCTCTATTATACGGTTATGGGCGAGGAGCAGAATGACCTGGTTGTGTTCGATCCCGCCACGATGCGTGAGGAAGTGCTGCTGAAGAATGTTCCCGAAGGATATTTCAGCTGGTCTCCTACAGAAGACTATCTTATCTATATGCTCACGGACGAGGGCGAAAAGGTGAGTGGCCCGTTGAAACGTCTCTTGCATCCGGACGACCGTATCCCCAATTCTCGTGACCGCTATTATCTCATGAAATACGATGTGGCGACGGGACTTTCCGAGCGCCTGACCTACGGTAGTCACAACGTCTATCTGAATGATATTTCCCCGGATGGCAAGAAACTGTTGTGCAGCACTTCCAAGCCGGACATCACTCGATGCCCTTTCTCCCTCTCTTCTCTTTTCGAGATTGATTTGACCACCTTGCAGGCAGATACGCTGGTCGCCTGGGATGCTTATCTGGGAAGTGCTTCTTACTCTCCGGACGGGAAGCAGCTTCTGGTGACGGGCAGTCCGTCTGCTTTCGGAGGCATTGGCAAGAATTGCGGTGAACATCCCATAGCCAATGACTTTGATACCCAAGCATTCATTATGGATTTGGCTACAAAGAAAGTGCAGGCTATCACGCGCGATTTCAATCCTACGGTGTCTCCCGTGCAGTGGAACCGTGTGGACGGATGTATCTATTTCGATACGACTGATGGGGATTGCAGGCATATCTACCGTTATGTTCCGAAGACGGGCGGCTTTGAAATGCTTCCGCTTGAAGAAGATGTGATTACTTCCTTCACGCTGGCCAATGACAATCCGGTTGTGGCTGCCTATGTGGGTGGAGGAAACACCAGTACGGGCGTAGCCTATACGTACGACACGAAGAAAAAAGTTTCTACCCTGCTTGCCAACCCCATGAAGCCCGTCCTCGACAAGATTGAGCTGGGACAGATGGAAGAGTGGAACTTTACAGCTTCGGACGGTACGGAGATAAAGGGAATGATTTGCCTTCCGCCGTCTTTCGACCCGAGCAAGAAGTATCCGCTTATCGTGTACTATTATGGAGGAACGACTCCTACGACTCGCGGTATAACTTCCCCGTACTGTGCACAGTTGTTTGCGTCACGTGACTATGTGGTTTATGTTATCCAGCCCAGTGGTGCCATCGGGTACGGCCAGGAGTTCTCTGCACGCCATGTCAATGCATGGGGTGAGCGTACGGCCGATGAGATCATTGACGGTACGAAGAAATTCTGTGCAGCCCATCCGTTTGTCAACGATAAACGTATCGGATGCCTGGGTGCCTCTTATGGAGGATTCATGACGATGTATCTGCAGACTAAGACGGACATGTTTGCTGCCGCTGCCTCGCATGCTGGCATCAGCAATGTAACGAGCTATTGGGGCGAGGGTTATTGGGGATATTCCTATAACTCTGTTGCGGCAGCCGATAGCTATCCTTGGAATAATCCCGATTTGTTTACGAAGCATGGAGCATTGTTCAATGCGGACAAGATTAATACCCCTCTGTTGTTGCTGCATGGCACGGTAGATACAAACGTGCCTATCGGTGAAAGTATCCAGTTGTATAATGCGCTGAAGATATTGGGTAAGCCGGTGGAATTTATTACCGTAGATGGTGAAAACCATTTTGTACTTGATTATGCAAAACGTGAATTGTGGCACAATTCAATCATGGCTTGGTTTGCCCGTTGGCTGCAGGATAGTCCGGCATGGTGGAATGACCTTTATCCGGAAAGACATTGGTGATGTTTTAATTAACAATTGATAATTAAAAAAAGCCGTTTCCCAGAATAGACAAGGAGGAAACGGCTTTTTTGTTGTAGTGTGCTTACTGTTATTGGGCCACTTTTGCTGTGTCTTGGACGTTCTCGGCTTTCTGCAAAGTATCCGTTACCACAGTGTCGTTAGACAAGGTTGTTGTCTTACTCGGCTGTTCTACCGGAGCCTTAGCTTGAGCCAAGAACGTTCCGCCACAAACAAACATAAACAGGGCTGCTACTAATACTAATTTTTTCATAATTCATTTGCTTTTAGGTTGGTATATCTTATTGTTAAGTCTAAGTGCTTGCTTGTTGTAGCGCTTGTTGCTTACGTCTAATATAGGTCAAATGGTGTGCCAGAAAGAGTGTGTGTTGGATAATGTTCTGATAGTTAGTGATATATGTTTCTGTGCAAAGTGTGGCATAGTGTGGAAAAGTGTGGAATGTGTGGAGGGGAGTGTGGAATAATTCTACACCCTTTTGATTCTTGTAACCGAAAAGAGAGGAGAATAGCGGTATTACCGACTTATATCCTCCTCTCTCTTCCAGAGACTTTTTAATAGAATCAGTCTTTGTTCATAGTAAAGAAATAGAATGCATCAGTGAAGCCTTCATTGTTGGCTCCATTGATTGTTGAACCTTCCTTAAAGAGAGATAATTGGAAGGCTATTTGCGTGTAGTTTTTCCATTCGCCGGTGTCTATCATGTTCATAGAGAGATTGGAAGTAGCTTCATTCCACTCAATGGAGAAAACTATTTCATATTTGGCCAGATAACTTGTGGCAATCAGTCCGCTTTTGCCCTGGGCTACAGTGATAGCGCGCATCTCATGAAGGTTCCCGCTTTCATCGACTATCATGTCGACAAAGGTTGTATTCCCGATTTTCATGATACGCTTGTTCTCGTCGTATACCAATGGAACCTTTACACCTTTTATACGGCTCAAATCCTCAAAGTAATAGAGGGCAGGATTGTCATCATCGCGGGTTAGTCGTACACCGCTTTGTACACATTCCTCACGCTCTTTGGCATTTGTACCGATAGGCCGTTCATATTTGGCTGTATAGGTTCCAGTGTAACCGTGAGGGCCTAATTGTACAAATGTATACTTTTTGTCTCCCAGTACTGATTTGAAAGTGATGCTCCCGCTGCGTAGCTCACCGGTATTCTGCCCTATGGATACGGTGTAGATATCATCCTTCAATTCTCCGTTCATCCAGGAGGGGGCACTGAAGTCGGTATCATATTCACAACTGATTTTGGCAGGTATCTGTACCTCGTTGGCTTCGGCAGGGACAAAATAGAGTTTCTCGCCTTGCAGTCCCCAAATGATGCCTGCCTGGTGGACGGTGACTTGAGCTTTCTTTACGCCATCGCTAAGGGTGATAAGGGCACTTCTGCCTTCACGGGCAATCAAGGACTCGACATGAACGGTTACTATATTTCCTGATATACTGGTGGTACACCATTCCTCGCTTGAAGTGGCATTCAGAATACGGTCGGTTTTCACTTCAATGACGCCTTGGGAGGCTTCGGCAGAGAAGTTCACATCGGATTTTACTATTTCCAGTTTTTGGGAGCTTGTCAGTTCTGAATAATCCTCTTCACTGCAGCCGGTTGCTAGTGTGAGGAGTCCAGCAAGCAACCATAATAGATGTATTTTTTTCATTATTGTTCAATTTCTATGGTTAATACTTCTTATCGGGCAATCTTGAACCAGGTATTGCTGTCGGATATACTGCTCATGATTGCTGATGTGGGGTTGTCTATGTCGTCAAATTCCACTTTGTAAGGGCTGTGCTCTCCGATGAATGTAGCGAGGGGTTGCATGAAATTGTATAACTCGAAATCATAACCGGGACCCAGCAGAATGATGCTCACTTGATTGTCCGTCCCGTCAATGGGGCGCATGTCAATACCGTAGGAAATATCGTAGTCATCCATGAACCAGCTGCTTGTCCATCCTATACAGATAGGATAGGTGTCACCTGCCGGGTAGCTGGGATTCTTTCCTATGAACATGCTTGTAATGTCTTCTCCCATTTCGTCCCTATCTTTTTCGTTGATCTCCTGAAGCAATGTCCATAAATTGTCACTCATTTCGGCTTTTTCATCATCAAAGTCGAAACTGAAAGACCACTTCATAGTACCGGCGCAGAACACTTCCATTTGATTAGGACGCGGAAAACTGACATTGGAATCCACTGCTTTCAGTTGCATATCCTCTTCCAGTATAAATTCTTGGAAAGTGCTGCCGTCAATGCTCACCGGCTCATAGAGACGGATGCCCTTATCCGTGAAGAGGTAAGGTCTGTTGGTGCGTTGGGTAACATTGTCTTGTTCGGGGTAATAGGTGAACTGTTTGGCATTCAGCAGGCATGCATGTGTATTGCCATTTACTTCAAGTCTCAAACGTGGACTGGCAGACAGACGGTCGCTCATATCCAACACTTTCTTTATATAAGTACTGGCGGGCTCTCTGAGACGGGTCAGCATCATGCGATTGCCGTGTTTTTTCCCTTTCAGTAGAATGATGTCTTGTCCTACTTCCTTAAAGGAAAATTCATAGTCGCCTTCAAAGCCGGTTGGGTTGTCACTGTCAGTCGGCTCCGACCAATAGTGCAGAAGTGGGTTGTAGGAATCGAAAGTAAGGATTACTTCCTGCTCGGCTTTTACTTGATAGAGTGAGGTGACCTCAGTGCCTGCCGGCCAACTTTCTCCACTGTCGTTGGCATAGGATATCTCGGAAGCAATGGCAGATTTCCCATTTTTGAACACGACGGTGAGGGTATAGCCACCCAGGGAACCGTCAGAAGGATAATAATCCATAATCCAGCCGTTTTCACTGTTCTCAAGCAGGTCGGTATACTCTGTCACTGCTTGGTTGAGTCGTTGGGCAGCTGAAGAGTCGAATAAGTCTGCCTCTTCATTTACGCATGAGCAGATGCAGGCCAAGTTGCATAGTAAATAGAATGTATATATAAACTTCTTCATATTCTTCATAACGATTGATAGTAATTAATCAGTTTCATCAAGTGTAGCGACGGGGCTTAGGTCTAATGTCCCATCGGTAACGTCACTCAGACGTCGCTGGGTGACGTTGCGAAGCTCGTCAAGGTTGATATTCCATGTTTCGCTCATATACTGTCTTGCCATGTTAAGCTTGCGGACGATGAGGCTTGCTCCGTTTTCGCCTGCTTTGGATAACAGTTCTTTCCACTCCGTGGGTTTTATGGAAACGTATATGGCAATTGTTTCTGCAAAATCTTCGTCAGGCTGGCTGCTGGCGTATGCATTGACAAAACCTTTTGCTTGTGCTTCTTCATCATCGGATAGGTACCAGTCATTGTCTACGTAATTGCCTTCGGAGATACGCTGGAACTCTGTATCATAGTTCTTTGTCTGATGAAGGATGTGGACAAATTCGTGGTGCATGGTCTCAAAATAGAGTGAGTTCAGGGTAGCGGCATCGAGAGTAAAGTAGTTCACCATGTAGAGTGTAATCTTCAACCCTCCTTCTGCTTGACCCAGTACGACAGACCCTGTCTCTTCATAGGCAGGAGAGCCTACCATATGAATGATTTTAGGAACATAAGTACAAGTGAAGTCCAGTCCTGCTACTTCGTCATACGCTTCTAGCCAAGTGTACTTCACCACTTTGGCCAATTTCTGTGCCATAATGAAATCGGCAGGTGCAAGTGTATAGTTGAAGTCGGTTTCCATATCTTCCAGCCGATATATCAGCTTGATATTATAGGTATCTGTATAGTTCTTTTTCAGCCATTGGTCGAAGCTGTTCTTTTCCGTGGTCGGTTCGTCGGTGAAAATACTGTTACGGTCCAGTTCTTCTTCCTGGCAGGAAGTGAATTGTAGTAATGCGAACGCCATGGCAATGATATAAAAGTAGATTCTCATAATGTTCAATATCTAGTTGTAAAGGTTATTAATTGCGAGGATTGGGTTCCATGCCAGCGTTGATAACACTTTGCGGCAGTTGGATGGCCCTGCGTGGGTCGTCGGTTTTCAGCTCATCGGTAATAGTGATTTGACTGCCCAATACGGTACGGCGGTAGATTTCAATGCCGTAGCGCTTGATGTCAAACCAACGTTTGCCTTCGTGCAGCAGTAGGATACGGCGTGCATGCAGAATGGCATGGATGAAATTCTCTTGCGTACCCGCTGCCACAGTAAAGTCGGGATGAAGTCGTTTTTTGGGAGTGGCAACTTTCGAAGTATAGTATTCCATACCCGAAATAAGTTTACCTTTGGAGTCGTATACCGGAGTACCGTAAAAGGTATTGATGTCTTCTACTGTAACGTCAGAGGTGGATTCGTAGAAAGCCTTTCCCCAAATGTTGAGATCTGCCAGTGCCTTGTCATATTCTCCCTTCATGGCATAGGCTTCGGCACGTGTCAGCAAGATTTCATCAGTGGTAAGTGCCGGATACATGACATGAAGATAACCGATTCCGTTAGTCATGTCCGTAAGTTCCATGTATTCGGCCATTTTAGCCATAATCACTTTGGGTATAGCCGGATAAGACGGGATTCGGAAATAGAATTCTTCGCGGTTTCCCCAGGGGGTGTCGGCGCACGATTCAGAAGAGGCAATGGTTACATTGTGCGTGTAGCGTGAACCGGTTTTATAGGGCCCATAGGTACGCGCCCATACCGAAAAGGTGGAATAAAGCAGGAGGTTGGCCCTATCCTTGACGTCTGCATAGGCTTTGGCACGTACGGAGTTGTTACTTTCTTTAGCGCCTATGGTAGCCCAGTCACGCAATACTTCTGCAGGGGTATTGCCTAAAACTTCACCGGTATATTGAATTACTTTGTCATAGTTTGATTTGTCTTTTTGAACGTAGAACAAATAGAAGCGTGCAGCAAAGGCATAAGCAGCTTTGCGGTTGAAGTGGTATTTGGGAACGGAGAGATGTTCATCATTCATTAGGGGCAGTGCCTCTTCTATATCATCTGCCATTCTTTGATAGTCTTCCGCTACTGTGCCGCGGCTGTAGTGGGGAGATACAGCACTTTCTGATTCCGTCATGTAAGGAATGCCAAGATCGGTAGTGCTGCTTTGAGAGTTATAATTCAGGCAAAAAATATTGGTAAGTACCCAATGAGCATAGGCACGGCACATTAGTGCTTCTCCTTTTTGTGGGAGTAAGGATGAGGGAGTTCCCATTTCTTCAATGGCTTGCAGTGCAAGGTTGGCAGACGCTATAGCCTTGTAGCAGTCATTCCATAGGTCATATGGACTATCCATCTCCTTTTCGGTGATGTCTTCCCATAGAGCTGCCTGTTCTTGTAATTTGTTGATGGCGGTATAGGAGGAAAGTCCGTTTTTATCTGTGTTGTCCGAAGACATTTCGGCTATCAGTGCATAATGGCTGTTGGGATATGCCGATACCAATAGGCTGGTAATTTTCTCTTCGGTGTCAACGGTTGCCCGGTTGTCCGGCATTTTGTCCAGATAGTCGCTGCAGGAAGTACATAGGGCGGTACAGATGGCTACTGCTGTATAAAGTATGATATGTTTCTTTTTCATGCCTAGTATTCTGATAAAGTTTTTCATTAAAAATTAAATACCGAATTTCAGTGTCAGTGTAAACTGTTTGGGTACGGGAGCGGATACACCACCAGTGCGGAAGAATTCCGGGTCTTGTCCATTCAGTTTGTCATCTGCATAAATCAGGAAAAGGTTGGTTCCTTGCAATTTCATGGAAAGGTCGCTTATTCCTATTTTACTGGTCCATCTTTTGGGAAAGTCATAGGAGAACGATATTTCTTTCATGCGGATAAAGTCTCCTTTGGCTACACGCGCTGTGGAATAGTTGTAGGCGTTATAGAGTACTTTCAAATAGCGATCATTGGTGTTCTGGCCATTGGATACAATAACCGGAACTTGGGTCACGGTTTCGTTTCCGGCGGCAATCCAGCGGTTTTTGAACTCTTTTGGCATGGCATCCAAGTCGGAATAGGAGCTGCTGAATACCGGATCAAGACGGATAACATTTCCCATGGAGTAGGTCATGAAGACATTCAACTTGAAACCTTTGTAGCTGAATATATTGCCGAAACTTCCGGTTATGGTAGGGTCTGTAGGTCCTTCGTATACCAGATGTTCCAGATTTTGACTTTGAAAATTAATATCTTCTCCGTTACAAGTCAAATTACCGTCTTGGTCGATAAATGTAGGTAGACCATCTTGGTTCAGTCCTTGGAAATTGTAGGAAAACAGACTTCTTACCGGATATCCTTTCAAGGCAAATCCGCTGCCGGATACTACGGACATGACCTCTGTTTCGGAATCGAGTTTGGTGACTTCGTTTTTGGCATGCGAGAAGATGAAATTTGTGTTCCAGGAGAAATCACGCGTCTTGATGTTGCGGGTAGAAAGGGTGAATTCTACACCATGTGATTTCATGCTGGCCACATTGGCAAATTTGCTGATTTGTCCACCCACACCTTCTGTTTGGATAATTCCTATTAAGTCATAGTTGTTACGTTTATACCAGTCTGCAGCCAAGTTGATTCGGTTATCTAAAAAACCGACTTCCATACCGATATTCAGTTCATGCTTCTTTTCGTAGGTCAGTTCGTCGTTGGCCAGGTTCAGTATCTGGAGTCCGCTTTCCTGGATATTTGTTCCTGGTCGGTAAGGTTTGTAACTGTTAATTTCAATCAGAGAATTGCTGACTGATGATGGGCCCGGGTCACCGGTCAACGAATAGGAAGCTTTGAGGGAAAGGTGGGAGATGGAGTTGCGCAGTGATTCCCAAAAGGTCTCTTCGTGTACATTATAGGCACCGGATATATTCCAGGTAGGTAACCAACGGGCAGTCCGGCTTTTTCCCAGACGGTTGGTCCCCTCGTATCGGATGGTTCCATTTACAGTATATTTCCCTTTATAGGAGTAAGTGGCATTCCCGAAGAAAGCAGTTGAACGGCTGGCTGTATTGGCAAGTGAATAATAGTCTGCACCATCTTCAATGCTTTTTTTGAAGAACTGGTAGACGTAGAAAGGAATTTCTCCCATGGAATATTGCATACCCCATCCATTAAAGTAGGTCTTGTTGCGGTCAATGGAATTGGCCTCAGTACCGGCAAATAAATTAATGATATGATCTTCACCGAAGTTGGTATTGTAGTTCGCTGTAGCCCGGAAGTCATAACTTAGCATTTTGTAGGTGGTTTTTTGGTATATACCTCCTTGTGGCAAAACAGAGATAGGTAAGTCATAATCATAATCCGGGTCGTCGTATAGGAACGGATTGTTGTCACGAATGGTAGCATCGTCCATAGCCCGGTAAGCCATAGCTTGATTGGCGTCATCCTTTATGATATGTTCATTGCCGGTTTCTGAAAATTTGGCGGCTCCTAACACTCCGAGTTCCAGTCCCTTTATGGGTTTCCATTTCAGTTCGCCTTGGAATTTAAGGTCTACCACATCCAGGTTCATGTAATTATTATCCAATTCGTGCCGGATGTTGAAATCTGCATAGTTACGGGTATAGAAGGTGTGTGCATCCAGTGTACGCGATGTATTCATGGAATAGGAGTAAGGGTTGATGTCAAAATCGCGTCTTACTTCACCGGACACAGGGTCTATACTCTGACTTAATGTGCCAGGGGCTTTCTGCTTACGGTAGGAAGCTGAGGATATCAGATTCAAACTCAGTTGTTGGGAAATAGTGTAAGTTGTGTTTACATTAGCGGTATAACGGTTTACTTTGCTTTGTTGGTACCATCCCGGGTCGTTCATGACGCTCAATGAAGCATAGAACGAGACCTTGTCTGTACCGGTTGAAACGCTGACCGAATGATTTTGTGTGATGTTGCTGTTAAAGAGCTCGTCGAACCAGTTTGTATTCCGGTATTCTGCGGAGCGTAGGTATTCATTTTCTGCGGCGGGAGTATTGGCCAATGCAAAGGTACCGGTTATCGGGTCGTAGCTATTCTGGAGCTGGTACATTTTACCATAGACGCCGCTTTGGGAGGCACGGTAGGTTTCGGCGAAATTCAGCCAGCCTTTTTGCCTCATTTCCTTGTAGACACCCATCTGTTCTTGTGAATTCATGATGTTGAACTCGGAATAACTTGGAATCAAGCGGAGGGAGAATTCACCGGTATAACTGATTCTGCTCTTTCCGGCCATACCTTTCTTGGTAGTGACAACAATCACACCGGCCATGGCTCGTGCTCCGTAAATGGAGGTTGCTGAACCGTCTTTCAGAATCTGAAAGCTTTCAATATCATCGGAATTCAATCCTGCAATGGCTGAGCTGATTAGTGTTTCTGCATCTCCTGATGAGAGATCGTCGGCGCTGACTTCTGTCACATCTTCCATAATCACACCGTCCACTACCCAGAGTGGCTTGCTGTTACCATATATGGAGGTGGCACCGCGTACGCGGATTTTAGGAGCTGTACCGAATGTGCCGGATACATTCTGTACAGATACACCGGCTGCCCTGCCCTCAAGCGAACGGCTGATGTCAGGCAAGCCGCTTAATTTCATCTCTTCGCTTTTCAAACGGGTGGAAGCGCCGGTAAATAGACGTTTGTCCATTTTCTGCATGCCAGTAACAACCACTTCTTGCAGTTCTTGGGCATCTTCGTGCATCACCAGATTCATGAACTGCTCGGAGGCCTTAACCATTAATGGCTGCATACCTACATAGGTAAGGTTGATAGAGGTTGCTCCGGCTGGCAACTGAAGTTTGAAGTAGCCGTCTATGTTTGTGATGACTCCTGTTGTGTTGTCGGGGGTACTTACGGCCACACCGGGTAATGGTTGGCTGTTCTCATCTGTGACCCGCCCCGTGACCGTACGCGTTTGCTTGTCTTTTTTGTTATCAGTGGAAATGATGCTGATAAAATTCCCGTTTTGTGTATACGTGAACGGTTCATTGCCAATGATTGCTTTGATAGCTTCTCCTACTGAGGTAGTCTTGATGGAGCAAGTTGCCTTGCGGTTTTTGACATCGTCGTAGGTAAATAGGATTTTGTACCCAAAGGCTTTGCCTACCTTTTTCAATGCGTCCGACCATTCTTCGTTGTCGAAAGTGAGCTGAATGGTTTCTTTTTGTCTCTCTTGTGCGGTCGCTTGTGAAATTGCCAGCGACAATAACAAGACAAATAGAAACAAAAATCTTTTTCTCATTGCACTTTTGATTTTAAAATTATACTTTATGATTCATTTAGCTGTTTGGGACCCGGCTATATATAAAGTACGATTGAAATCAAAAAACGGGTATGCTTTTTTAAGAAAAAGTAAAAAATAAAAGGAATAATGGGTGTCAGAGCCGATTATTCAATGATAACTTTATTTTCTTTCACACTTGCTTTTACCTTATTCAAGCTGTTCAACAAAGTAATGGCTTGCTCTAATGTTTCATGGCGTTTGGCAAGGAAGTGCAGGCGGATGTTCTTGTCTGAAGGGTGGATAAAGATGATGTCTACATTGTACCATCTTCCTAGGTCACGCATAATTTCTACCAAGGGCTTGTTGTCGAAATAGAAGTAGCCATCTTTCCATTCCACATATTCATCCGCATCAATATGGCTGATGGAGAAGTCTCCTTCTTTGTTCAGACAAGCTTGCTCTCCCGGAGCAAGTAGCTTACTTAGGTTATTCTGGCGATTTTTAACCTTTACTTGGCCATTGATGAGCGTGACTAGAGCCTCGCTTGAGGGATAATTGCGGATGTTGAATTCTGTACCGAGTACCTGTGTGTGCAGATTCTCTGTGTAGACAATGAAAGGGTGTTGCTTGTCGTGTGCTACCTTGAAATAGGCTTCTCCTTGCAGATGGACTATTCTTTCGTTTCCTTTGAAACGGGAAGGATAAGATAGCTGGCTTTCAGCATTGAGCCAGACCTCAGTCCCGTCTGATAAGGTCAGTTTGAATTCCTTCTTGCGTGGAGTACTGACTGTTTGCATAGAAACCTCTTGCCGGATGTTGTTTCGGTAGTCCAGCCTGCCTTGTTCGTCATTTTGTGCACCGAATATGCCGGACAATTCATCTGCAGATGTCTGCTGATTGAGTTCTATGTGGTTTCCTTCTTGGTTCTGCAATGTAATTTCTGTCAAGCTGTTATCGGCCAGAAAGATTGTTTCTGGTAATTCCTTCTCTTTTGAATTATTCGGGCCAGAAAGAACTTGGAATAACCATATGCATCCAAGTAATACGGCAGCTGTTATTGCATTGCTGACTATTATCAGTTGTCTGGTTGATAGGCGTTGCTGCTTTTGTTTGAAACGCTTCAATTCTGCCTCCACATCCGGTTGCTTCGTGTTCGTCAAGAGGAAATGATGTCGTAGGGCAACTTCCTCTTTTGTTGTCATCTTTTCACTTTCCGTCGGAAGTGGTTGATTGTTGGTATGTAGTGAATGCTCTTCCATGATGAATATTTATATTATATACGTTTCAGTAGTGAAATCCGGTCCGTTCGGCAAGTCTTTTTCACTGCCGAATAACTCTTTTAGCATTTTTAAAGACTTGGAGATGTGTTTCTTCACCGTGTTGGGGCTGATATTCATCTCGTCTGCCACTTGCTGGTAAGTCTTTCTGGCTAAATAGCATTCCTCCAGAATATGTCGTGTCATAGCAGGTAGTTTATCCAGCATTTTACTTATCAGGATGTCTTGCCTCATAGCTTCTGTATAGTCTGTATAGAATGTATCGACTTCTGCAAAATATTCCTTGGTGTATTGTATCTCTACTTGTTGATGACGGAAATGGTCTATGCACCGGTTACGTACCGTTGTGGTGAGATAACCAGATACATTTTCCTGCTTGATATGCTTGATGTCTTCCCACAATTTGGCAAATACGTCACTTACAATGTCACGGCTTGCTTCCGCATCGTTGGTCAGATGATAGGCGTATAAATATAAGCGTGTATAGTGTTGTGTGAAAATCTGGTTGAAGGTGTTTTCGTATAGTAGTTTTTTTAGCATACTTGTGCTTTCTGTATTGAAATAAAAAGATTAACTGTCGGATATGTTATAAAGCTTCAACTTGTTGTACAGCGTTTTGCGGTCAATGCCCAACAGTTGTGCAGCGCGGCTCTTGTTGTTTCCCGTCTGCCGCAAGGCTTCGATGATTTGATGCTTCTCTGCCTCCTCATTGCGGAGAGGGATACCGATGATGGCCGGTGCGGGTTCTTTCAGTTCATTCAGTTCGTTGATAGTAATGAATTTGCCTTGTGCCAGCAAGGTTGCACGGCGTACCATATTCTTCATTTGGCGTAGATTGCCGGGCCAGGGATATTCCAATAGGGCGCGGGATGCCTTGTCATCAAAGCCGGTCAGTTGCTTGTCCATTTCGCGGTTGGCCTGGTCCAGAAAGAAATTGGCAAAGAGCAGGATGTCTTCACGGCGGTCTTTGAGTTGCGGCATGCGTAGGGTGAATTCATTGATACGGTGATATAAATCTTCACGGAACGCCCCTTTTTCGATGGCTTGCTCCAAATTTTCGTTGGTGGCGGATACCAGACGTATGTCCACGCTTATCTCTTTGTTTGAACCTACCGGACGTATCTTGCGCTCTTGCAAAGCACGCAGCAACTGTATTTGCACTTCATAGCTCAGATTACCTATCTCATCCAGGAAGATGGTACCGCCGTTGGCTTCGACGAAAGCGCCCGTTTTGTCGGTCAGTGCGCCGGTAAAGGCGCCCTTTATGTGCCCGAAGAACTCCGAAGCGGCCAATTCTTTGGGAATAGAACCGCAATCGATGGCTACAAACGGCTGGTCGGCACGCTTGCTGAGCTGGTGGATGCGGTGAGCTACGTATTCTTTGCCCGTTCCGCTGGCACCATTGATGAGTACAGACATATTGGTAGGTGAAACCAGTTTCACATAATTGTAGAGTTGTTTGGCTGCGTCGCTCTCTCCCTCAAGGAAGTCGGAGGAGGACAATGAGCCTTCTGCACCCTTCAGAGGCTGATTTTTCATCTTGTCGGAATGCATCGTCTGTTTGGGTGAAACGGATGGTCTGTTTGGGGTAAACGCATCATCTGTTCGGGACGAATGCATCATCTGTTTCAAAGCGGAGGATGATGCATTCAAGGCTTCGCCTATTTTTTTCAGTAATTCGTCCGGGTTCACAGGCTTGGCAATGTAATCGCAGGCTCCCAGTTTCATGGTTTGGACGGCCGACTGTATGTCAGCGTATCCTGTCATGATGATAAGCGGTATTTGCAGGCCGTGTTCGCCCAGCCATTTCAATAAGTCAATGCCATCCTTGTCGGGCAGGCGCAGGTCAGACAATATCAAGTCTACGGTTTCCGACTCAATATGTTTTTGAGCACGGGCAATGTTGCTGGCAGAGGTTACTTGGAAACCTTTTTTGCCGAGCCATGTTTTTAGCATCATGCCGTAAGTAATATCATCTTCTACAATTAATATGGATGTCATTGCTTTAGCCTTTTATCTCTTTTATGTAGGCAAAGGTAAGTGCTTTTGTCTGATTTTAGTATATTTGCAAACTTAAATTAAATAAAAAACAAAATGAAAAGAAATCTTATTGTATTATTAACTATACTGGTTTGCAGTCTGACTGCTTGCAAGCCGGGACAAAAGAAAGAGGAAGATATGGAAAAAGAAACGAAGCTGAAGATTGAAACAAGTGCGGGTGACATCACCGTGAAACTGTATAATGAAACCCCGAAACATCGTGATAACTTTATCAAGCTGGTGGAAGACGGCACGTATGAAGGTACGCTGTTCCACCGTGTCATCAAGGACTTTATGATACAAGCAGGTGACCCGGAATCGAAGAAGGCTCCGAAAGGCAAGATGCTGGGGGCAGGCGACGTGGGTTATACCGTTCCTGCCGAATTTGTTTATCCGAAGTATTTTCACAAAAAAGGTGCTTTGTCGGCTGCACGCCAGGGTGATGAGGTGAACCCTGACAAGGCATCATCCGGCTGCCAGTTCTACATTGTGACCGGAAAAGTGTATAATGACTCTACCTTGCTGGGGATGGAACAGCAGATGAATCAGATGCGCTTGAACAATGCTTTCAACGCGTTGGCGCAGAAACACATGAAGGAAATCTACAAGATGCGCAAGAATAATGACCAGGACGGTCTGATGGATTTGCAAGATTCCTTGATTGCGCAGGCAGAGGCTCAGGTTGCCAAGGAACCGGAGTTCAAGTTTACCCCCAAGCAGGTGAAGGCTTATACTACCGTGGGCGGTACTCCACATTTGGACGGTGCATATACCGTGTTCGGTGAAGTGCTGGAAGGTATGGATATTGTTGATAAAATACAGAAGGTCAAGACTGACCGTAACGACCGTCCCGAAGAGGATGTGGTTATTAAAAAAGTGACAGTGATAGATTGATGATAGATTCTGTCATTCCATTTTATGAAAATAAACAAAAAGATATTTGACAACGGTCTGCGGTTGGTGCACAATGAGGACACCAGCACGCAGATGGTTGCCTTGAATATTGTTTATGACGTGGGTGCCCGTGACGAACATCCCGAGCATACGGGCTTTGCCCATCTGTTCGAGCATCTGATGTTCGGAGGTTCGGTGCATATTCCTGATTATGACGCTCCTTTGCAATTGGCAGGCGGAGAGAATAATGCATGGACCAATAATGATATAACCAATTACTACCTGACGGTTCCAAAATCGAATGTGGAAATCGGCTTCTGGCTGGAGTCCGACCGCATGCTGGAACTGGCATTCAGTGAGCAAAGTCTTGAAGTGCAGCGTGCGGTAGTGATGGAGGAATTTAAACAACGTTGCTTGAACCAGCCGTATGGTGATGTGGGACATCTGCTTCGTCCTTTGGCTTATCAAACGCATCCTTATCGCTGGCCTACTATCGGGAAAGACCTCTCTCACATTGCCAATGCCACGCTGGACGAGGTAAAGGAATTCTTTTTTCGTTTTTATGCACCTAATAATGCAGTGCTGGCCGTTACCGGAAATATTTCGTGGGAAGAAACGGTTAGGCTGACAGAAAAATGGTTTGCTCCCATTCCCCGTAGGAATGTGCCCGTAAGGCAATTACCGCAAGAAGTTGTACAGACGGCAGAACGCCGGCAGACGGTGGAACGGAATGTTCCTCTGGATGCTTTGTTCATGGCTTATCACATGTGCAGCCGTGAGGATGCCGATTATTATGCCTTCGATATTCTGTCGGATATTCTGAGCAATGGACGTTCCAGTCGCTTGACCCGCAGGCTGGTGCAGGAGCAGAAGTTCTTTTCCAGTCTCGATGCCTATATCTCCGGTACACGGGATGCCGGCCTGCTGCATATCAGTGGAAAACCATCTGCAGGCGTATCTTTGGAGCAAGCCGAGGCTGCTGTCCGGAAAGAGTTGGAAGAGTTGAAATCCGGGTTTGTTGGAGAACAAGAATTGGAGAAAGTAAAGAACAAGTTTGAGTCTACACAGATATTCGGCAACATCAATTATCTGAATGTTGCCACGAATCTTGCCTGGTTTGAACTGACCGGGCAGGCGGAAGACATAGACCGTGAAGTGGACAATTACCGCTCTGTGACGGCAGAACAGCTTCATAGGGTCGCCCAACAGACCTTCCGCGATGAAAACGGGATTGTGCTTTATTACCAAAAAGAAAACCTTTAGTATGAAAAAATTATTTGATACGTATAAGCAGCACTATAAAGCATTGCTTCTCCTGGGGCTACCCATTGTGGTGGGGCAGTTGGGAGTCATTGTGCTTGGTTTTGCCGATACGCTGATGATTGGGCATCACAGCACGGAGGAACTGGGTGCCGCTTCTTTCGTAAACAATCTGTTTACTCTTTGCATTATTTTCAGTACGGGCTTCAGCTACGGGCTGACACCGGTTGTAGGGGGCTTCTACGGTAACCGCCGCTTTGCCGAGGCAGGGCAGGCGTTGCGGTGTAGCCTGGTTGCCAATGTGCTGGTGGCTTTGTTGCTGACTCTTGTCATGGCTGTTCTCTATTTCAATGTGGAGCGGCTGGGACAGCCCGGAGAATTGTTGCCTCTAATCAAGCCTTACTATCTGGTGTTGCTTGCTTCACTGGTCTTTGTCATGTTGTTCAACGGCTTTAAACAGTTTACGGATGGCATCACCGACACCAAGACGGCCATGTGGATTCTGCTTGGAGGGAATGCGCTTAACATCGTAGGAAACTATATTCTGATCAATGGAAAATTGGGTTTCCCGGAGATGGGATTGCTTGGTGCGGGTGTAAGTACCTTGTTCTCTCGCATTGTGATGGTCGTGGTCTTTGCGGTGATTGTGCTTAGTAGTCGCCGTTTTATCCGTTATAGACTCGGATTTATGAGGCTGGGATGGTCGACACCGATGTTCAGGAAACTCAATGCTTTGGGCTGGCCTGTCGGTATGCAGATGGGAATGGAGACCGCTTCCTTCAGCCTCAGTGTTGTCATGGTGGGGTGGCTGGGGACACTTGCTCTGGCATCACATCAGATAATGCTCACTATCTCTCAGTTCACCTTCATGATGTATTATGGCATGGGTGCTGCAGTTGCTGTGCGTGTCAGTAACTTTAAGGGGCAGGGCGACGGGCAAAATGTGCGCCGTTCGGCGTATGCTGGCCTTCACGTCATCTTATGCATGGAAGTGGTGCTGTTGAGTATTGTCTTTGCACTTCGCGGTCAGGTCGGAGGATGGTTTACAGATAATATGGAAGTGTCCGGTATGGTAGCCGCTCTCTTCTTTCCGTTCCTGATTTACCAGTTCGGTGACGGATTGCAGATTAATTTTGCCAATGCCCTGCGTGGTATCTCGGATGTGAAACCGATGATGATTATTGCATTTATATCCTATTTTGTTATATCTTTGCCCGTAGGGTACCTCTGCGGTTTCATCTTCGGCTGGGGACTGACGGGGGTCTGGATGGCTTTCCCGTTTGGACTGACCAGTGCAGGGGTGATGCTATGGCTGAGATTCCGTAGACAGACCAGGGAAAGGATTTGATAATATGAACAGTGTCTCCAAAGTAAAGATTGCCGTAGGCTACACTTTGTTGCTGGCGGTATTGTTTTTTTCCTTGTTCTTCGTACACCGGGAGATGGAGAACCTTATTCTTACCGATGACCGCGATGTACAATGGACAGACAGCGTACTAGCTTTGATACGCGAGAAGGATACCAATACGATAAGAATGCTGCGTACGCTGAGTGAGGCGAATGACAGCATGGTATCTACCAGTGACATTGAGCAGATAATTGCCCAGCAGGACTCGGTAGTGACCCAGCAACGTGTGCAGCACCGTATCATTACACATCGGGATACCGTCGTGACACGCCCTCGAAAGAAGGGTTTTTTCCGTCGTTTGGGTGAAGTGTTTGTCCCCCCAAAGAAAGATACGGCTATCCAGGTAAAGACCTCCCTCGAATTTGCGACGGATACGGTGATTGAACCTTATAATCCGGCCGATTCTTTGCATGAGAAACTGCGTGCTGTGGCCCAGCAGAAAAAAGCTGTAAACACTGTTATACAACGACGTAAACGCTATCTGCAACGCTTGGACCATATGCTGACCGCTCGTATTGACAGCTTGCTGAAAGATTACGAGACGGAAACTCTGCTGCGTGCACGGACGGAAGCCGAGTATCAACAGGCGGTCCGACGCCGTTCGGCCAAGATTATCAGTGGTATTGCCGTAGGTGCGGTGTTGCTTTCCGCTTTTTTTCTTATTATCATCGGCCGCGACATAACCCGAAGCAACCGGTACCGCCGTGAGTTGGAAGAGGCCCGCCGTCGTGCCGAAGATTTACTTGCTGTCCGTGAAAAACTGATGCTTGCCATTACCCATGATTTCAAAGCTCCGCTCGGTTCTATCATGGGCTATGCCGACTTGCTTTCCCGTCTGACGGTGGATGAGCGCCAGCGGTTCTATCTGGACAATATGAAAACCTCATCGGAGCATCTGCTGAAGTTGGTCGTTGATTTGCTCGACTTCCATCGTCTTGATTTGAACAAGGCCGAAGTCAACCGGGTCACCTTTCATCCTTCCCGCCTGCTTGAAGAGATACACGTCAGTTTTGAACCGCTTACGGCTGCCAAAGGGCTGGCGCTTCATTGCGACACTGCCCCGGAGCTGGACGGTACCTATATTTGCGACCCTTTGCGTCTGCGCCAGATTATCAACAATTTGCTGTCCAATGCCGTGAAGTTTACGGACCAAGGCAGTATTACCATGACTGCCCGTTACGAGGACCGTCGACTGGTAGTTGCCATTGCTGATACGGGTAGAGGTATGGAACCTGCCGACCGTGAGCGTATCTTCCAGGAGTTTACCCGCTTACCGGGTGCTCAGGGTAAAGAGGGGTTCGGACTCGGACTTTCCATCGTCCGTATGCTGGTACAGTTGCTTGAAGGCACGATTGATGTAGACAGTGTGCCAGGCAAGGGAAGCACTTTCACCATATATATTCCTATCTATCCCGTAAGGAGTGAAGGACGGAGAATGAAGGATGAAGAATCGGGATGTGTTACCACGCCGAATGGCAATTCTTCATTCCCCGTTCCTCATTCTTCACTGAAGAATGTCCTCCTTATTGATGATGACCGTATTCAGCTTACCCTTACTGCCGCCATGCTTCAGCAGAGTGGTATAAATTCTGTCTCTTGTTTACAACTGGATGAACTGCTGGATGCCTTGCGCACTGCAACCTTTGATGTTCTGCTTACTGATGTGCAGATGCCTGCTATTAATGGTTTTGATTTACTGAAACTGCTGCGTGCTTCGAACATACCGCAGGCACAGTCTGTTCCGGTGATTGCTGTCACTGCTCGCAGTGACATGCAGCGTGAGGAATTTACGGCGCATGGCTTTGCCGGATGCCTGCATAAGCCGTTTACCGTCAGTGAATTGCTGCATGAATTGAATGTGGAGGACAAAGGGAAGGAGGTTACGGAAGTTTCGGAAGCTTCGGCTTGCCCGGGGTATAAATTCTCTTCGCTCACCGTTTTTTCGGTCGATGACCCCGAGGCTGCAAAGTCCATTCTGGAAAGTTTTGTGGCTGAAACCCGTCTCAATGCGGAGCGTTTGCAGAAGGCTGTGGAGAATGAGGATGTGGACGAGATGGCTGCTGTCTCCCACAAAATGATTCCCCTCTTTACGTTGATTGGAGCTACGGAACTGGTTGCATTGCTGAAACTGTTGGAAACTTCTCATGGAGTGCCTTTTACCGGAGAGTTGAAAGAACACGCCCTTGCCGCCCTCGTTTTGATAGAGGATGTCATTACTCAGGCAACAGCTTTTCCGTAATGGGGGAACAGAGAAGAATACATGATTTTTCTCTATCGGGAACCAAATGTCGAAAGAAATTGTTTACTTTGTAGGACTTTTAAATACGATGAAAGATTGACGTTCCGATGAGAAGAAAATGGTTGAGAATAGCACTGTGGGTGCTGCTTACTCCTATTATACTGTTTATAATATTGATGATACTGCTCTATGTGCCTCCCGTACAGAATTTGATACGGAAGCAGGCTACAGCAATTGCATCAGATGCTACGGGTATGGACATATCCGTGGAGCGGATTGACCTTCGCTTTCCTTTGAATTTGTTGGTCCGCGGTGTATTGGTGGTACAGCCTGCCGACAGTGCTGTTGATGTGCAGCATCCCGATACCTTGCTGAATCTTGGAAGTTTGAACGTACGGGTACAGGCATGGCCTTTACTCAAAGGGAAAGTGGAGGTGGATGACATTACCTTGAAACAAGTTGCTGTCAACTCCTCCAATTTAATGGAAGGTATGTGCATCAAAGGAGTACTGGGGCATTTCTTTTTCGAAAGCCATGGCATAGACCTTACAAAAGAAGATGCCATCCTCAATAATATAGAATTGAGCGATACCCATGTGCAGGTGATGCTTGCAGATACCACTGAGACTCCCAAGGACACTACTGACACTGCGTTAAACTGGAAAGTCACACTCCATACTCTGAAGTTGAAGAACGTCTCGGTCGATTTACAGATGCCATTGGACTCCATGGGGCTGAAAGCCCATATAGGAGATGCTGAGATTGCGGACGCTGCTGCCGACCTGAAACACCAGTTCTATGGCTGGAGAAAATTCCTGCTGACTGGAACTTCTGTCAATTATGATACCGGCGGCCCGGGGAGTGCGATAGGCTTCGACCCCTCGCACATTGCTCTTCGCGACATTCGTATGGGCATTGATTCTGTGATGTACTACGGTAGAGATATGAATGCCGTTATCCGGGAATTTTCCATGTATGAGCGTTCCGGTTTAAGTGTGACTTCCCTGACCGGGCGGTTATTTGCCGACTCTACCGTTATCCGTATCCCTTCTTTGAAGTTGCTGACACCTCATAGTGAGATGAACTTTACGGCACAGACTTACTGGGAACTGATAAATATACCTACCACCGGTCGTCTGACAGCCCGTTTCAATGCCCGTATCGGCAAACAGGATGTACTGCTTTTTGCCGGTGGCCTGCCGGAAACTTTCAAGGAAGCCTATCCGTTCCGTCCGTTGGTGATTCATGCCGGTACGGAAGGAAACCTGAAGCAGATGCAGATTTCCCGTTTTACGGCTGAGCTGCCCGGAGCCTTTTCGTTGAATGGGGGAGGAGAATTCTGGAACCTGACCGACAGTGTGAAACGCAATGGAAACATGGACTTCGAGATGCATACGCAGAACTTGAACTTCTTGACCGGACTAGCTGACATTGCTCCCGATGGCTCCATCATCGTGCCGGACAGTATGCACCTTGCGGCACGTGTCGGTATGGAGGGGACGCAGTGCACTGCCGCCTTGAAACTGCTGGAGAAGGAAGGCGTCTTGAATCTGGACGCTGCCTATAACCTTGCTACGGAAGCCTACCATGCCGACCTTGCCATCAACAACTTGCAGGTGCATCACTTCCTGCCCAAGGACTCTATCTATACTCTTACGGCAAAGATGTCCGCTAAAGGACAAGGGGTGGATGTGGCATCACGAAAGACTGTGGCTGCTTTGAATGCCTCTTTGGAAAAACTACAGTATGGGCATTGGGACATTTCCGGTGTGGAGGCGCATGCCGGACTCAAGTCATCCGTTGCTACCGTCCGTCTTGCCAGCGATAATGTTCTTCTCAAGATGCAGGGAAATGCGGATATGCGTCTTGACCGCAGCTATTTGGATGGCGCTTTGGATTTGAATGTGGAAGAGGTGAATCTGCATAAGCTGGGTTTGGTGCCCCGACCGTTGAAACACCCGTTTGCCTTTACAATGGGAGCGGAGGCACGTCATGATTCTCTCAAGTTGAGGCTTGACGCCGGTGACTTGAATCTGCGTTTCCGCGCCCACAGCACGTTGAAGAAGTTGATGGAACAGTCGGATAAATTTGTCTCTATCCTGACAAAGCAGATTGATGAACGGCGTTTGGACCATGCCGCTTTGCGCCAAGTCCTTCCTTCAGCAGGCATGCATCTGGAAGCCGGTAACCAGAATCCCGTCAGCTATTTCCTGGCTGCAAAGGGTATTTCCTATAATGATTTCAAACTGAGCTTCGGATTTACTCCGCAAGTCGGCATCAATGGGCGTACAGCTGTTCACGGATTGCGCATGGACTCCTTGCAGCTCGATACGATATTTTTTACAGTGAAGCAGGATACTGCTCGGATGAAGTTGCAAGGTGGTGTCATAAACGGTCCCAAGAACCCGCAGTTTGTGTTTCGCAGCACATTGACGGGGGAAGTCCGTAATGAAGATGCGGAGCTGACTGTGGATTATGTGGATGGAAAAGGGCAGACTGGTGTGCTGTTCGGTATTAACGCCCGTCCGTTGACCGAAGGACATGGTCGCGGTGATGGTGTGCTGCTGAACCTTATTCCTGCCGAGCCGATTATCGCTTTCCGTAAATTCCACTTTGCGGACAATAGTAACTGGATTTATCTGCATAAGAATATGCGCGTCTATGCCAATATTGATATGGACAGCGACGATGGTCTGTGTTTCCGTATGCAATCCGACAAGAATGATACCCTTTCCTTGCAGAATATAAACGTAGAATTGAGCCGATTGCGCCTGGATGAACTTACGGAGGTACTTCCTTATATGCCTCGGCTTACGGGATTGTTCTCCGCCGAAGCAAATTATATACAGACTGCCACTTCCCTGCAGGTGTCCGCCGAAGCCAATGTAGAGAAACTGACCTACGAACGCCAACCGGTTGGAGATATAGGTCTGGGGGCTACCTGGTTGCCGGGCGACAAGAATACGCACTATTTGAATACCTATTTTACACATGATAACGAAGAAGTGATGATCGCCGACGGTATCTTGACGCAGAAAAACGGAAAGGATACTCTGGAAGTGTCCACTCGTTTCGAGCATTTCCCATTGAAGATGGCCAATGCATTCATCCCTGACCAAATGGTGGCCTTTACCGGAGATATTGATGGAGGGCTTTATATTTATGGTTCGCTGGACAAGCCTCAAATGCATGGTGATATTGTTTTGGACAGTGTGTCTGTCTATGCACGCCAGGCGGGAGCACGTTACTGGTTCGACAACCGTCCGGTACAGATAAAGGACAATCAGTTGATATTCGATAAGTTTGCCATTTATACCACCAGCAAGAATCCGTTTACGATTGACGGTAAGGTTGATTTCCGGAATATGGAGCGTCCTACTGCCAACCTCAATCTGCTGGCAGAGAACTATACGTTGCTGGATGCACCGCGTACCCGCGAAAGTCTGGTATATGGAAAGGTGTTCGTTGATTTGCATGCCACGGTGAAGGGACCGCTTGACGGGCTCACGATGCGTGGAAACATGAATCTGCTGGGCAATACCAACGTAACCTACGTGTTGACCGATTCCCCTTTAACGGTGGAAGACCGTCTCAGTGGGCTGGTTACCTTTACCTCATTCACCGATACGACGTCGGTAAAGGCGGATGAAGTTCCTGCCATGTCGTTGGGAGGATTGGAAATGTATATGTCCGTCCATATTGACGATGCTGTCCGTCTTCGTGCCGACTTGAGTCCCGACCGCAGCAAATACATCGAACTGGAAGGTGGCGGTGATTTGAATATGCAGTATACTCCCCAAGGGGATATGAGCCTTACCGGACGCTATACCCTTTCGGGTGGCGTCATGAAATATTCGCTGCCTATCATCCCCTTGAAGGAGTTTCAGTTCAATCCCGGCAGTTATGTGGATTGGCGAGGGAATATTATGAATCCTACGCTAAGCCTAAAGGCTACGGAACGTATGCGTGCTTCTGTGGCCGACGGTGACGGGGACGGTTCGCGCATGGTGAACTTCGATGTTTCCATTTCCATCAAGAACAGGCTTGACGCTCCCGATTTGATATTCGATATTTCGGCGCCCGAAGATGCCGCAGTAGAGAATGAGCTGCAGGCAATGGGTGCAGAAGAGCGTAGCAAGCAGGCCATTGCCATGCTTGCCACGGGTATTTACCTGAACAGTGGTGCCAAAGGAGGAGGTTTGTCAATGGGAGCCGCCTTGAACTCAGTGCTTCAGAGCCAGATAAACTCCTTGGCGGGAGGTATAAAAGGGGCCAATATCAGTGTAGGTGTGGAAGACCGTACCTCTGCTGAAACGGGTGACACGCAGAAAGACTTCAGTTTTCGTTATTCCCAGCGTTTCTTCAACGACCGCGTACAGATAGTCATCGGTGGAAAAGTGTCCACCGGGGCCAATGCCACGAACGATGCGGAATCATTCATTGACAATATATCGCTGGAATACCGTCTTGATGCGTCGGGTACTCGATATGTCCGTGTATTCCATAATAAAAACTACGAAAGCATACTCGACGGTGAGATAACCGAAACGGGTGTCGGCCTTGTGCTGCGCCGGAAGATGGACCGATTGAGTGAACTCTTCATCTTCAGGAAGAAAAAGATAAAACCGGAGGCTGAAAATAGCGATATGAAAAAGTAGGAATGTGATATGAAACGACTGATATTATATATTGCAGGATTGATATTTCTGGCAGGTTGCTCCACCACGAAGCACTTGCCCGAGGGGGAGATACTCTATACCGGCCAAAAGCCGATGATTGTATTGAACCGCAGTGAAACGTCTGTTGGTGAGATTGCTATGGAAGAGGTGGAAGCCGCCCTTGCTACGGCACCGAACAATTCGTTGCTGGGAAGCTCTACTATCCGCTATCCCTTTCCTTTCGGACTGTGGATTTACAATGGTTTCCAGAAGTATGAGAAGGGATTCGGAAAGTGGATATTCAATAAATTTGCCGCCACTCCGGTGCTTATGTCTACGGTGAATCCCGATATACGCCAGAAGGCGGCGGTTAACTTGCTGCGCGATTATGGCTATTTCAACGGAAGCGTCAGCTACAAGACATTTATCGACCCGAAGGACTCGCTGAAGGCAAAGTTGCAATATACGGTGAACATGCGTAACCCCTACTTTATAGATACGGTATATTATCGTGGTTTCAGCGAGCGTACCACTCGCATTATGGAGCTGGGACGCCGACGTTCCCTTATCAGTTCGGGAGAACAATTCAATGTGGCTGATTTGGATGGGGAGCGTACCCGTATCAGTACCCTGCTGCGTAATGTGGGCTGTTATTATTTCCGTCCCGACTACCTAACCTATCAGGCCGATACCATGATGGTTCCCAATGGGCATGTCCAGATGCGCTTGATTCCCGTTCCCGGTATGCCAAAGGTAGCCGAGAAGCAGTTCCGTGTGGGGCGTAAATCCGTCTATCTTCTTGGAAAGCAGGGGCAGGAACCCAATGACAGCATGGATTACAAAGGCTTGACCATACATTACTACAACAAACCTCCGGTACGTCCCAACATGCTTTACCGTTGGTTGAACTATCAAGGTTATCGGCGGAAACGTCAGATACAGGACAGCGCAGGTATTGCCCGCCAGCGTTCTATGCAGAGTTTGTATAGTTTGTACCGTCAGACCCGTATTCAGGAGCGTCTGGCAAGCGTCGGTATTTTCCGTTATGCGGAGATGCAGTATATACCGCGTGATACGGCGTTTGTGTCTGATACATTGGATGTGAGGGTCATTGCCGCGCTCGATAAACCCTACGATGCGGAGTTGGATTTTAATGTCACCATGAAGAGCAATAACCAGACGGGACCGGGTGCCGCTTTTACGGTGACGAAGAACAATGTCTTCGGTGGCGGTGAAAGCTGGAATGTGAAGTTGAACGGTTCGTACGAATGGCAGACGGGCAAGGCAAGTTCTTCCTTGATGAACAGTTATGAACTGGGTATCTCCACTTCGCTTATCTTTCCGCGCGTGGTGTTTCCTAGGATGGGCGACCGTGAGTATGACTTCCCGGCTACAACGACTTTCCGTTTATATGCCGACCAGATGAACCGTGCCAAGTATTATAAGCTGTTGGCTTTTGGCGGTAATGTCACTTATGACTTCCAGCCCAAATCGACTTCCAGGCACAGTATAACTCCTTTCCGGTTGACATTCAATGTACTGCGCAATCCTACTGCCGCTTTCGATACGTTGCGTGCCGAGAATCCGGCACTCTACGTTAGTTTGCGCGACCAGTTCATTCCTGCCATGGAGTACACCTATACTTATGACAACGCTTCCGTGCGCGGCAAGCGTAACCCCATCTGGTGGCAGACCACCGTTGCGTCGGCCGGTAACCTGACTTCTGCCGTCTACCGTATTTTCGGCAAGCCGTTCAGTGAGGAAGGAAAGAAGCTTTTCGGGGTACCTTTTGCACAGTTCTTGAAGCTGAACTCGGAATTCAGGTACCATTACCGGATAGACAAGAACCAGATGATAGCCTCGCGTATTGCCGGAGGGGTGATATGGTCGTATGGCAACGCTACGACCGCACCTTATACGGAACAGTTCTATATCGGCGGTGCCAACAGTGTGCGCGCCTTTTCTGCACGCAGTATAGGTCCGGGCGGCTATCCTCCCGAGACGGATAGGAAATATACCTATATCAACCACGTGGGTGATATTCGCATAGAAGCCAATATCGAGTATCGCTTCCGTATGATTGCCGACTTGCATGGAGCGGTGTTTCTGGATGCCGGCAATGTATGGCTGATGCGTAAAGATGAAAACCGCCCGAATGGTGAATTTACGTTGAAGAATTTCCCGAAACAGATTGCTTTGGGCACGGGATTTGGCTTGCGTTACGATTTGGACTTTCTTGTTTTTCGTCTGGACTTGGGTATCGGGCTGCATGATCCGTATGATACCGGGAAGTCGGGGTATTATAATATTCCCAAGTTCAAGGACAGCATGGCGTTGCATTTTGCCATCGGTTATCCGTTCTAAATGTACCTTTTTGAACGGATAGTGGTAAAGAATGAACTAAAACTCCCTTCTGTCAGCCATAAATTTTTGTACATTTGCAGCCGTTATCAACTGTGATATACTAACCTTTTTAAATAATAACTAAATATGAAACCAACTTTATTCTTATTGGCAGCCGGCATGGGCAGCCGTTATGGTGGCTTGAAACAATTGGACGGACTGGGCCCGAATGGCGAAACTATCATGGATTATTCTATTTACGATGCCATCAATGCAGGCTTTGGCAAGCTTGTGTTTGTTATCCGTAAAGATTTTGAGCAGGATTTCCGCGACAAGATTATTTCCAAATACGAAGGCCATATTCCGTGCGAACTGGTATTCCAGTCCATTGATGACCTTCCCGAAGGCTTCACTTGCCCCGAAGGCCGTACCAAACCTTGGGGAACCAACCATGCTGTAATGATGGGTGCCGATGTAATAAAGGAACCGTTTGCTGTTATCAACTGCGACGATTTCTACGGTCGTGATTCCTTCCAGGTAATGGGTAAATTTCTTGCAGCCCTTCCCGAAGGCTCCAAAAACGTATATTCCATGGTAGGCTTCCGCATCGGCAACACGTTGAGCGAAAGCGGTACCGTATCCCGTGGATTGTGCGGAACGGATGCGAACAACCTGCTGACTTCCGTAGTGGAACGCACCAAGATTCAGCGCATGGACGGTGAGGTGAAATACATCGATGATAACGGTGAATGGACTGCCACTCCCGAGACGACTCCGGTCAGCATGAACTTCTGGGGTTTCACTCCCGATTACTTTGCTTACAGTGCAGAGTTTTTCAAGAGTTTCTTGAGCGACCCGAAGAACATGGAGAACCTGAAGAGCGAATTCTTCATCCCGCTGATGGTGGATAAGCTGATTAACGATGGCACTGCTACCTGCGAAGTGCTCGACACAACCAGCAAGTGGTTCGGTGTGACTTATCCCGAAGACCGTCAGAGTGTAGTCGACAAGATTCAGGCTTTGGTGGATGCAGGCGAGTATCCTGCAAAGCTGTTCTGAGTTTGTTAACCAAAGGCAGATACCCGTTGGGGCTCATTCTCTGATTATAATCGGACAATAGATTCGCATGCCTCCGCTACTGCCGGATGGTGGGTGACGAAGATACATGTTTTGCCTGCGCAGTCTCTGCGCAGGTTTTTTATTAACAGCCGTTCCGTGTCGGGGTCGAGGGCAGAAGTGGCTTCATCTAAAAGAAGAATGTTTCCGGGGCGTAGCAGAGCGCGGGCAATGGCGATGCGTTGGGCTTGTCCTTCACTGAGTCCGCCACCTCGTTCGCTGAGTGGGGAGTCTACGCCGTCGGGAAGGTGGAAGACGAAGTCGGCGGTGGCGGTTTGCAGGGCTTGATATATGGCTTCTTCAGAAGCTTGTGGGTTTCCCATCAGCAGGTTGTCACGGATAGTTCCGCTGAAAAGGGTATTGCCTTGCGGGACATATACGAAGTTCTTGCGGGTTTGCGGAGAGACGGTATGACTGGTTTCAAGTGGATGTTTGGCGGGTATCAAGAGTATCTGTCCCTCTTGTGGCGTTGCCAGTGCCAACAATAGCCGGATGAGCGTTGTCTTTCCTTTTCCTGTTTCTCCGACTACAGCTATGCAGCTACCGGCGGGGAAACGGCAGGAGAAGCGGCTGAATACCGGACGGTCATCGGGAGTGTAGCCAAAAGTCACGTCTTTCAGTTCCAGTTCCGGGGTAGAGGCGAGGAATATGCTGTCACCGTCCGCTTCTGCCGGCAGTCTTTCCAATTCCAATAGCCGGTCTATGGCGGTAAGGGCATTGACTACGGAAGGTATCAGGCGTGAGAGGTCGAGCACGGGACGCTGGACTTTTCCTACCAATTGCAAAAAGGCGGTCATCGTTCCGAAGGTGATACAGCCTGCGCTGAGGTGAACGGCTCCCCAAAGAAAAGCCGTGAGGTATCCGCCGGAAAAGGCAAGGGCCACTAACATGTGGGCGGAAAGCGAGAAACGGGTACGTCCCATGACTTGGCTGTGGAGCATGTCTTGCAAGTCATCGAGTTTGTCCAGATGCCGTTCGCCTTGTTCCAATGTTTTAATCACTATGCGATGTTGCAGGCTCTCTTGTATGACGGACTGGATGCGACCGTCACTGTTCCGAATATCATGTGTATAGCGTTTCATTCGTCGCATATAGAAACGGCTGCCTAATAGAAAGACGGGCAGGATGGCAACAATCAGCCATGGCAGTGAAGGGTCTAAAAAGTAGAAGAATAGAAAGGCTGCCAGCAGTTGTATACTCGTGACGATGAATGCCGGGACAGAAGAGGTGAGCAATGTGACGATGGCGGCGGTGTCTTGTTCTACCCGGTTCACTACGTCTCCGGTATGGAAACGCTCCAATTCGTTCCAGCGGCTTTGCAGTAAGCGCGAGAAGAGGCGGTGGCGAAGGGCGTTGCCCGTCTCTATCTGCATACGGGTACTTATCCAAGTGTCAGCAGCTCCGCACAGTAATTGGGCAGTCAGCAGGACAACGGTGAGAACGGCGACATGCGTCAGGTTGTCGTCTGTTATTCCGGTAGCGGTGTCTATCACCCGTTTGGTTGCATAGATAAAGGCTAGGGCAAAGGCCACGCCCAGAATGCCGGTGAGGCAACTTAGCAGGATACGTCCGCGTTGTTCGGCAGATACCTCTCGAATATACCTAAGTTTTTCACGTCTGTCCTTTTTCACTTTTTTGTCCTTCTGTTGCTTTTTCATTCCTTTTATTTTCCGGGTTCTTTTATTTCTTTGTCCTTGCTTTCTTGTCTTTTACTCCTTTTAATCGGTTTATTTGTATAGCTATCGTTCCCCCTATCAGAGTCACGGGATACCAGAGTGCTTCGTACGGTGCAAATTGACGCAGTTCGTTGCAGCGTCGGGTGGCGCGGCAGAAGGTGTACCACTTTCCTGCCCAATATCCTTTGGGGCGTGGCTTGATGCGGTTATCATGTTGCCCGAAGTTACCGGTAGACAGGATGTCTTCCAATAATTGTTCTCCTATCTGCTTGGTGCCTTCCAAGGGGAAAGGAAGCCGGTTGGCGGGCAATCCCAGTCGGGTGACGGCAATGTAGCCGAATGCTTGTGCGGCATGCAATAGTCCGAGGTCCTGCAACTGGCGAAGCAGGGTGGTGGCATCTATTTCTTTGTGGCGATTGGCAAGCAGACAAGTCCAGTCGCATAGCTGGCGCAGGCCGATTCCGCTGTTCAGGAAATGTACAAAGGCATGTAGGAAGATATAAAGTGCATTGAAGGTGGCCGGAGGTATGGCGATACTGACGGCCTTCGAGTCCTCTTTCCCGGTTTCGGAGAATAGGGCATAGTCTGTTTCCTGCGGATACCATTTTCTGATAATCTGCTGAAAGTGCCGGTTGGCAAGCGGACTGTTCAGCCGGAGGATGATGCGGTGGTTCTCGATGTGTACTCCTTTCAAACTGTAGCTGGCATGCTTGTCGGACGCTTCTCCCTCGACTATGGCGCCTTGTTGCAGCAGGAGGCGGTTGGCTATGGGTTGTCCTTGTTTTCCTAAATAGATGTCGATGTCTCCGCATTGCCGGTGCAAGGGAGTGCGGTAGTTGGTGCCGATGCCTTGCCCTTTCAGCAGTACGGGATGCAGCCCGGCTTCCCGGTAAAGGGTATTGAGTTCGGGCAGAAGCTGGTTGCGGCGTTTGTTGGCTTGTTCTATCTGTGCAGTCCGGGCAGCCCATTTCAGATAGAGGGCGCGTGGAGGGCGCAGTTCGGCCGGTAGACTGCTTATGCCGTCAAAAGTCAGTGCAAGCAGGGCTTGTGAGTTTGCCATGCGGTACACGGTTTCCCAGTCGTCCGGCGAGACCGACCGGAAGAGTTGTCGGTCTGCCGGAGTGCCCCACAGGCCGGAGCGTACCAATGAAAAGAAAGCGTGTTGCATATCCGTCCTTATTCTATGATTCCTTCGCGGTCAAGGGAGTCGATAAACTTCTGCGCATCGCGACGGGCCGATTCGTTATCTACATCATAGCGGCTGGTCAGGGCTTCTGTCACGCTGTCTGTATCGAACTCTTTGTTTTCTATCTCTTGCCAAAGCATGGCGGAAGTTTGGTTCAGGCTGATGACTTTGCTGAAGTCCACGTTCGACGAGCCGTCTTGCATGATGATGTAGTCATCGCCTATCCGGTGCAGGATAAATCCTTGTTTGATTTTCATGGTTATTTTGTTTTATATTCTTCTGAACAGGGCGAGCAGCCAGCGGCGAGCAGGGTTTAGCTTCATCCACCAGTAGGAGTAGAGCTTCCAGACTTTGCCGTCGGCGGTGTACCGTTTGTCTTTTCGCATGGCTTCGGTCATGACGCCCATTACCCGTCCGATGTCGGTTTCTTCGGTCTGGGCGAGGTTGCCGTCGCCTTGCAGGATGAGTATATTTCCGTTCCGACGGATGATGCGGTGAAAGACGATGCGTTCCGTCAGGTCGCGTGCCAGTACGGCGACGCCCGGTTGCAGCTGTTCTGTGGTGAAATCGCCCAGTGTCACCCGGTCACGGCGGTCCACTAAGAAAGGATTCATGCTGTTGCCCCGCACGGTGATGGTTACTGTATGCCCCTCTTTGATGAGACGCGCCACTTCGGGAAGCAATATCTCGTTGGGAATGCTTTTCTTCATCGGCTGTTCAGTTCATCATTCATAACTTATCCTTCTACCGTCTTTCTGCAAAGCTCCGTCGCTTCACGGTCGGGCAGGCATTTCAGATGATAGACGGGTGCCAGCGTGGCAAGTTCCGTCACAGTGGTGACAATGGCGTTATAGATTTCCTTGTTCTGCTTCAGGCAAGAGCAGGAGGGGAGGAGGGTGGCGAAAGCATGTGCTGCTCTCTCTTGCTCTATTTCATTCTGCGGTGCTTGTTCCAAGCGGACGAAGGCGCCTACGGTCATGGATTCTTTCCGATAGCATGGTGTCTTTCCGCTCCACGGAGAACCGAAAACAGTGGCTTGCTTGCCGAGGCTGTCCACATGTACTATCGGATTGTCATCGTTCAGTAGATGGCAGTCCGAGAACTGTTGCAGCCAGAGCCCGGTGTGCGTACTTTTGCCCGTGCCGCTTTTCCCTAAGAAGAGGTAGCCTTTGCCTGTTTCAGTAGCGACAACCGAGGCATGCATCAGCAGTGTATGGTGGCGGGCGGCATTGAAGGCATAGAGCATCATCAAGAAGTTGTTCAGTACGAAGTTCGTTTCGTTTTCCGGAGCCGGTGTTTCTGTCCTGCAGGCCGGTAGGTGGATGAAGCATTGCCTGAAGTTATCGTTGCACTCCATCCAATAGTTTTTCCCGCTTTTCCGTGGGGTGATGGATACAAGGTGTGAGCTGTGGGGCAAAGGGCGAATGATGCAATCGGCATCTTCCCAGTTGAAACATATATCATCGGGAGTTTTCGCTATGGTTCGTTTTGTCGCTGTTTCGTCATCGTCTATCTCTGTTTCAAAGATTACTTTTTGCGTCGTGTCTATTGTCGTGATGAACGGAATCAGTGAAGGCAACGCCTTGAATATATTGAAGTCGGAAGGTTTCACCATGCGGAAGGTGTGCGGTCCTACTTGATAATCCAATATCTGTATTCTCATATGTTTTGATTGTTAGTTGTTATTCATGATACTTTGGGCTACTCAGAAAAATAATGAATGTTTGTGTGAATGAGGAAGATTTGAGAGATTTTTCAACTGTCTTGTTGTCATTTTTTAGACGCGGAGGACGCAGATTTATAAAAGAAAATCCGCTGTCCGCCGCATCTAAAAGATAGTAATAAGGCGATTCCGATACCTCTTCGTTTGGTCTGCGAGGATATATTGCTTCCTTTCTTAGAATTTGGCTTATCGGTTCTCCTGACTTGTTGGGCCAACAATATATTCTTTCCTCCCATCGTTGACTTTGTGGGCTGCTGTATATACACTGCCGTCACGGGTAACCTCGTAACCTGTTACCAAATAGGATTCATTGTCGTCCATATTCGGATTTGCCGGGTTGAAATTGATGAACGTTCCACCGGACACCTGGATGCTGGCAGTGTTCTTGTCTGTATTCTTTAAGTTCAGTACCCAGTATCTGCCATCCGTGTCGTTGTTGGGTGTACCATATTTGCCGGATTCAAATGTTCCTCCATAGATATTGATTTTCCCATTCTCTCTTGCATAAATCAGGTCTATCTGGGTGTTCAGTTTCTGGGTGTTATAGTAAGAACCGCCATGAATATTTACTGTCCCGTGTCCTCGGGCTTCAATTACCATGCGATAACCATCGTCTTTCGCTGTAGCAGATGCATCGCACTTCACATTGCCGTTGCCTGAAATGTTTAGTGTTCCGTTCTGTACAGTAAAGATTTGTGTGAAAGGAGTGGCATCAGCTGTTTCTGAGGAATTGATGATGTCGTGGCCATTCAGGTTTAAGTTTGCCGTTGCGTTTGCAGCATTCAATATGTAGCCTGTGGCAAGCTCCGTCTTGGCGATGTTGATATTTGAGAGAAGTTTTATATCCACAGTTGCGTTGGTTGCCATGTACTTCAGTACGCTTGGGTCGGAGAATGTACCTCCGGAAACAGAGATGATACTTTTGGCATTTTCGGTTCCCACGGATGCATCTACCTTTAAGTCACCGTTGAAAGTACCGCCTGTGATATTCAGCTTCATAGGTTCGGTATTTCCTGCACTCTTGGAAATTTCCACTTTTCCATTGATGACGCTCGTACCGCTTACCGTAACCGTGACTCCAGCAGTGTACTTTGCATAGCCGCATACGTCGAATGCAAATTGATTCGCATTGCTTCCTGCGTTGATAGTGGTATTGTTGATGCTTATATTGCCACAATTGTTGCTTACTACGTATTGGGCATTTGTGTCTTCTACTGTCATATTATCTAATGTCAGGTTGCAGTAGTTCTGAATCATGATTTTGTTGTTGTCACTCTTCAGCGTTCCGTTCTTGAAAGTAACGTTTGAACCTTCGAGTAATTGACAGCTGTTCGTTTCGGTGCCGGTGGAACCTACGGTCGGGTCAGCAAGTGTAAGGATCTTGCCGCCTAAGTCCATCGTCAAGGTTTGTCCGCTTGTGGTCTTGAATCCCGGGCAGGTCTTGTCGGCGGTCAACTTTATGTTCACATTTGCATTTGTCTTCATGTACTTCAGCGCGCTTGGGTCGGAGAATGTACCGCCGGTAACGTTGATGACCGGTGTATAAGTGGTGCCTTCTGTGATGAGTGACTTTGCTTCGGCAATCAGTGTACCGCCTTTGATGTTTACTGTGGCAATGCCATATGCTCCACTTACGTTGATGGCGGCGCAGTCCAGTCCTCCGGTACCGTCGCCCCAGTTGCCGGTGCTGCCTGTGCCTTTACTGGTAATCAAGGCTGTGCCTTCCACGTTCAGAGTGCCTCGTTGGATGCATACACCTCCTGCGGCACCATAAACCTTGCCGCCACTGATGGTCGTTGTGCCGGATTGGGGCAGATAGACTGCATAGTCAGCAGTAGAAATGAGTTCTCCGTCTGTGATGTTGATGATGGAGTTCTGCGTCTTGTAATTGCCGTTGCCTGCCACTGCAAACCATCCGGCTTCTATCTTGCCGCCTGTCATGGTGAAGTCTCCACCGTCCGTCACTCCGACGCCATATTGGCCGTTACTGTTCGGAGTCTTTCTGACTGCACTGATGTTGCCGCTTTCCATGGTCATGGAGGCATCTTCACCGGCTATTTCAATCAGACTGCCATTATAAGAAGCCGCTGTATAATCCTGGCTGGCAACTATCTTGCCTTTCTTCTCGGTAGAGCTGTCCTTCAGTGTCATCTTGCCCAAGACGATGATTTTGCCTGTTGCGCTGTTGTCGGCAGTCAGTGTATATCCGTTCAAGTCAAGAACCACGGACTTTCCGGCGGGTACACTGACGCTTTGCCCTGTGATGTCGGCATCGGCGGACAATTTAAAATCTTCGCCGTTGGCGAAAGCGGTCTTTAGGACTGCCACGTCGGATTGAACTACAAATTTGCTGTCGATTGTTGCCGGAAGTGATGCTTCAGTTCCTTTTATTATATAGATTGTGGTATTGCCGGCATCGTGTACCAATTGTTCTACCTTTCCATATATCTTCAAGTTACCGCCTTTTACGGTCAGCTTCTTTACGGTGACGCCTGCATTGATAATCAATGTCTGCTGGGCGGTAGTGGCAGTCACTTCATTGTAAGTGGCTTTATTGCCTACTGCTGCCAATGTAACGGTGGTGCTTGGCATGGTGATGGCTACAGAAGGAGCTTCTTGCTCTGCTGTGGTTTCCGGCACAGCCAAGGATACACTGTTGGTGGCAGTGGCGGCGGGAGTACTTACGCTGGTATTGGTCTTGTCGGTCAGCTTTAACGGGGCAGAAGTGCTGGTTGTCGGGGCTGTATTGAACGCCAGGTTGATGTCCGAGTTCTGTAAAACCGGGATGGCGATGCCGTCGTTGCTGCCAGAAGTGGTATTGAAGCTGCCGCTGACTGCAATGTCGGTTACGGTTGCTGCTGTCGGTGCTTCTTGTGGGAGATTTTTTGAATCAGCTAAAGCTGTACTAAGCGCACTGGGGGTTGTAGCCTCTACCACAACGCAATCCAAAGGAGGTACTACCAATATGTCTCTTCTGCCTAGGATTTTGTCATTAAGCGTCTTGGTAAAATATACCTTGTCGCTTCCATTCGTCAGTTGGGCAGTGATGGAACTATAAGTACCTGTGGGCAAAGGAATGTAGAAGTTGCGAGACTTTATATCAGCTGAGGCTGTGAAGGAGGCGGTGATTTCCTTGCTTTCATCGCTCGTTACTGCCAGTATCGGGTCTGCTGCGGTTAAGTCTACCGTACAAGTACCTGCAATGTTATTGGAGGCAATAATCTTGAAAGTAGTGGCCTCTGCCGGAATCTTGTTGACGGTCAGTTTTATCATGGCTGCCATGTGCTTGAAGGACAGAGCGCTCAGATTGTCGGGATTTGTCACCTTGGCATACATCGGGCCATTGCTGCTGCCGTTATAATTTGTAAGCGTGGCAGGTAGAGTCATGGTCAATGTATTGCCGCTTACGCTCATGTTTTGTTGGTAAGGATAGATGGAGAATACAGCCGTTTCTCCGCTTGGCTTGCTGCCGTTGAAAGTGGCGGAAGTTTGACCAGCACCGCTTGCATATTCTAATTTTGTATTGCTATAATTACTTTCTGCATTACTACAGAACAACCCTAGGGCATCGGTATCTTGCCATAGAATCTTGTATTCATCGTTTACGGTAGTACGGGTGTCGGTACCTGCGCCTTCAAACGTTGCGTTAACGGTGATGTTTCCTTTCCGCCCGCTGTTTTCAAATTCCTCTTGGCTGCAACTGAATGCGGTCAAGGCAGCAGTTGCCATGCAGGCAACTTGCATAAGGTTTCTTAATTTCATCATAATGAAGTCCCCCTTAGTTTTCTACGGTTAAGATGTCATTGATTAGGTCTTCCAAGTCGCTGCTGGATGCCGAATTGTAGCTATGGGTAGAGGTGCTGCCCGAATAGGAGCGCGTAATGGGATGGTAAGGTTCGCCGCTTGTTGCAATGACTCCTTCATTCTCCATTTTGATAACTTCGATAGACGGAGTGATGTATGCTTCTCTACCGTCTGGTGTGTTCTGTTTCATATACACAAATTATTTAAAGGTTAAACAATAAAAAAAACGTGAGTAACTATGTTTGTATATCCTTTATTCAGGCCTTCGCATTGCCCTTTCCCTGGATATACAACAGTCACTCACGTCGTTTGTGTATATACCATCCCCCCTGATGGGAGAAAACCATATAAACATAGACGTGAGCATCCTTGTTGTTATCTTCAGGGAAATTTTCAAAGTTGCGAAGTTTGAATAAAGAAGATAATTTCAATAATGCTCTTACTAATATGTAAATAAACCCACTACGCTATAGCGGATTTGTGACAAAGATAATTGTTTTTTGTTTAAGTGTATCTATGTTTCTCTATTTTTTTTGGGAAAGGCTCACGTCTCTTTCATTTATAGGAGTTAGGAGAGTTATCACTTCTAACTCCCGATAACTCCTTCAAATATTTAGTAACTGTCTGCATTGTCTTTGAGGATGTTTTTCTGAGGAGCATAGCGGCTATGTGGCGAATAAAGAGGGGAAGACAGACCGAAAAGAAGCTGAATAAAATCTTTTTAAGCAAAATTAAAACAGAGATTTGATATACTTTAAACAGAACACCCTGCAAACTCCGGCTTGCTCTGTCCGGCAGTTTGCAGGGTGGCTGCTTGGTTTTCTCGCGTGTACGTAGCTCCTTACGCCACGAACGGAAGTCGATGCCATAGCAATTTTTCATAATAAGACTTTCCATATTTTAGCAAATGTCCGTACTGCCTTTGGCTGAAACAATTTATATAAGTAATTGAAGTTTCGTAAGTGAGTATGCCTGCTGATAAATGGGAATTTATCGCACAGAGCGCGAAGCCTGCTCTCATAACCTATGGAGAGCACGAGTGAAAGCTTGTGGATTTTTATCTAAAACATAGGTATTCCTTTACTCTTCTCCCTTTGTTTGTCTGCTGTGGCATAGGGAATTTATGACGCCTAACGGCCATGAACAACCCTGCTTTCGACCATAAAGCAATCGTTTGACGACCGTAAGCAGAGTTGTTCATGGCCGTTAGGCGTCACTAACTCCAGAGCTATTACAGATGAAGTACGTAGCCCGAACCTATTGCGCACAAGGCGCAAATGTATTATACAACGGTGTAAAAGACATTAGAGTGCATTATTCATAGTCGGCCTTTGATTCCCGATAACTCCTACTATGCTCCTACAGTCCAACTCCATATCCGTTGACTTCACAGTAAGGACAAGCCCGAAAATGCAGGAAAACCGAACCTGCCGATTCATGTAATCTGCATGCAGTATTATGGTAGGGGATAGCAGCTTACTGCAAAACTCAGGCGTTTCAGGCAGGTGGAAGCAAATTTTGCTTCCACCTTTTCAGGTTGCTTCCACCGCAGGGCAAATGCCGATGGACAGGGGGATGCAGGAGGTGGGTGGAAGTGTGGAAGCAAAGTGATGGAAAATTAATTTGGCATTCACACAATAATAACCGTATATTTGTAGCATGGCTGTCTGCCTCCTCTTAAATTCAGATAAAGAGGAGGTAGACAAATGCTTGCTATGAGAAACACATAAATGGTTATAACCAAGTGATGAAACAATTAATTGCATGTTGCGGGTTGGATTGCGAAAATTGCGCCGCCCGTATAGCCACTGTCAATAATGACGATGAGCTGAGAGAGAAAACCGCCAAAGAGTGGAGTGTGCTGAACAATACGCCGGAAATTACGCCGGAAACCATCCATTGTATGGGGTGCCGTGCAGACGGGGTGAAGTTTGCCTATTGCAGCGATTATTGTGCTATCCGCAAATGTGTGTACGAAAAAGGTTTCAATACTTGTGGCGACTGTAAGGAACTGGATACTTGCCAGGTGGTAGGTGCGGTTCTTCAGCATGCGCCCGGTGCAAGGGGAAATCTTTATTAACCGTAAAATCTTTGATTAAATAAAATATTGCTTATCTTTGCAGTATGACAAAGACATTTAAATCGGATTTGGTTTTGTAAACAATCTGTGTTCCATGCACAGATTGTCCCTTTCGTTTACTTTCGGATAACTTCTTTCGAGAGTGTTTTTCTATTGTTATAATTCAAGTTTAATCCGCATATTATGCTGAAGGTGTTGTGATACTTTCCGTATATGCAAAATATAGTAAGAAAATGAGTAACGAAAATAAAACTATCCACGATTTCGAATTTAATTTAATCTGTGACTTTTTCTCCAATATGGAACGGCAAGGCCCTGGCAGTCCTGAAGTGACGTTGAAGGCATTGAGCTTTGTAGACGGTCTTACCGATGAATCCCTTATTGCCGATATCGGTTGTGGAACGGGTGGTCAGACAATGGTATTGGCTGGCCATGTTCCGGGACAGATTACCGGAATTGACCTTTTCCCCGGCTTTATTGACATCTTCAACCGTAATGCAAGGCAGTTGGGCTTGCAGGACAGAGTAAAAGGAATTGCCGGTTCAATGGATGCCCTCCCTTTCGGTGAGGAGGAGCTGGATATGATTTGGTGTGAAGGTGCTATCTATAACATCGGCTTTGAACGTGGCTTGAAGGAGTGGCGTAAATATCTGAAACCGGGAGGGTATATTGCCGTATCCGAGAGTTCATGGTTTACGGACGAACGTCCTGCGGAAATCAATGACTTCTGGATGGACGCCTATTCTGAAATGGATACACTTCCCAATCTGGTAGCCAAGTTGTACAAGGCGGGTTATCTCCCCGTTGCTACATTCATTCTGCCGGAGAATTGCTGGACAGAGCATTACTTTGCTTCAAAGGTTGCGGCCCAGGAGATTTTCCGTAAGAAATATGCCGGTAATAAAATTGCCGAAGAGTTCAGCTCACTCCAAATGATTGAGGATGAACTATACGGCAAAGGTATATAAAAAACAGATTTTTTACGCCCGGTAAATAAGAAAGTCAAGACCGCGACTATCTTTGTGGTAAAAACGAGGTCATAG
>NZ_CAXUGK010000034.1:0-51732 GCF_964250605.1 Bacteroides sp. AR20
TGTTCGGTTAAACATACCCATGGGTGGGGCACTTTTTAAATGTTGTTCCGGGTCCCTTTTCAAGTGTTAGCTACAGAACACTTTGTTCCATCATATAAAAACAAAGTGTTTTTCTCTGCTGAAACAAAGTGTTCAGTGTTGTGAACTAATAGATTAGCTGAAATAATAGTCTTGTCTTGATTGAGCTAGAGATGTCTTTTTCTCGATTTAACCAGATGTCTTTTTGCTTTATAACGTAATCAGTAGACTGTTTTGGGATTATTGTACTGATAAATATAGTCACATAGGAAAAAAAGAAGGAGTTAATTCCGTGTTTCCACAAAATTAACTCCTTGCATATCTGATATTAATATGTTGTATACTGGAAATTAATATCCTATAGGGGCGGTATAAGGCCTTAGCATTTGATGTTCAATTCATCCAGAATCTTGCGCATGGCTTCGAAAGTAGTGATTCTGGTCGGCACCAATGGCAGGCGGAGCTTGTTCTCAATCATTCCCATTACATTCAGCATGGCTTTTACTCCGGCAGGGTTGCCGTCTACAAACAGAAGCTTGAATAATTCGGCAAATTTGTGGTGAATGGTCAATGCATTGGCATAGTCCCCTTGCAGTGCCAGACGTACCATACGGCTGAACTCACGTGGGAACGCGTTTCCGATGACCGAGATAATGCCGACGGCCCCCAGGGTAATCAGAGGGAAGGTGATGCCGTCATCGCCCGAAATAACGTCGAAATTGGCCGGTTTGTTTTTGATGATGTCGTCCATCTGCGTGATGTCGCCCGAAGCTTCTTTGACGGCTATCACATTCTTGAAATCACGTGCAATGCGCAGGGTTGTTTCTGCCTTCATGTTCACGCCGGTACGACCGGGGACATTATAAAGCACAATCGGCAAATCCGTTGCTTCAGAAATGGCCTTATAATGCTGATATATACCTTCTTGCGATGGCTTGTTGTAATATGGAACGACGGATAGAATGGCATCTACTCCGGTGAAATCGTCATTTTTCAGTGTTTCCACTATGGCCCGGGTGTTGTTTCCACCTACGCCCAGCAGGATAGGAATTCTTCCGTTCACTCGCTCGATGACCATTTTCTTGATTTTCTTTTTCTCTTCTTCAGTCAGAGTCGGAGTTTCTGCCGTGGTGCCGAGCACACATAAAAAGTCGGTATTGTTTTGAAGTTGATAGTCTACCAAACGCATCAACGCATCGTAATCAACGCTTTCATCCTCTTTAAATGGAGTAATCAGCGCTACCCCCATTCCTTTCAATCTTGTCTGTATCATGAGTATTATAAAGTAATCTCTAATTAAATGACTCGCAAAAGTACGAATTTTTTCGATTTACCCTACAAATATAAGCCATAAAAAAGCTTTTTGTGGAAATTTGTTAGGATAGCAATGCCAAAAACTCATCTTCGCTCATAATCTTTACTCCCAGTTTCTGCGCTTTCTCCAGTTTGGCAGGTCCCATATTTTCTCCGGCCAGGATAAAGCTGGTTTTGGAGGAGATACTGCCGACGTTTTTCCCACCGTTCTTTTCAATCATCTCTTTGTATTCGTCCCGTGAGTGGTGGGTGAATACGCCGCTGATGACAATGGACTGGCCCGCCAGTTTGTCGGTGTATCCGCTGAGGTCTTCTTCCGTCCGGTGGAGTTGCAGACCGTTCGATTTCAGCCGTTCCACCAGCTCTCTGTTGGCAGGATTGGAGAAGTAGGTTATAATGCTCTGCGCTATTTTTTCACCGATTTCATCGATGTTTTTCAGCTTTTCGAGGTCTGCGTTTTCCAGTTCTTCGATGTCCGTAAAGGACTTGGCTATTTTCTTGGCAACCGTTTCTCCCACGAAGCGTATGCCCAGTGCAAAGAGCACTCTTTCGAATGGCACTTCTTTACTTGCCGCAATACCGTTGACTATGTTTTCTGCCGATTTTTCGCCCATCCGTTCCAGGTTCTTGATGTCATCGGTTTTGAGCTGGTATAAATCTGCAGTATCCTTTATCAGCCCCAATCGGTAGAACATATCTACTGTTTCAGGTCCCAGTCCGTCTATATTCATGGCTTTGCGGCTGATGAAATGCTCTATTTTCCCTTTAATCTGCGGAGGACAAGCGGTTTCATTGGGGCAATAGTGGGCTGCTTCTCCTTCAAAACGTATCAGTTTGCTGCCGCATTCGGGACAATGGGTGATAAACTTCACTTTTTCACCGATAAGCATACTGCGGGCATCCTTATCGACACCGGTTATTTTGGGGATGATTTCACCGCCTTTTTCCACATACACCATGTCGCCTATATGCAGGTCCAGCCCCTCGATAATATCTGCATTGTGCAGGGAGGCACGTTTCACAATGGTGCCGGACAGTTGTACGGGGTCCAGATTGGCAACCGGAGTGACTGCGCCGGTACGTCCTACTTGGTAGGTAACCCTATTCAAGCGTGTCAGTGCACGTTCTGCCTGGAATTTGTATGCGATGGCCCACCGGGGGGACTTGGCTGTGAATCCCAAATTCTTTTGTTGTCTCAAGCTGTTGACTTTTAGTACAATACCATCAGTAGCTACCGGAAGGTTCTTACGCTCCGTGTCCCAATAATTGATGTATTCGAAGACTTCCTCCAGGCTGTGGGCTTTTCTGGTGTGCTCTGATGTTTTAAATCCCCAGCTGGCGGCGGCTTGCAGATTCTCGTAATGGCCGTCGCAGGGCAATTCCTCTCCCAATAGATAGTAGAGATAAGCATCCAGCTTTCTGGATGCTACGATGGCGGAATTCTGCAACTTCAAGGTACCGGAAGCAGCGTTGCGCGGATTGGCGAAAAGCGGTTCCTCACGTGCTTCCTTTTCCCGGTTCAGTTCTTCGAAAACCACCCAGGGCATCAGGATTTCCCCTCTGATTTCGAATGATTTAGGATAATCCCCATGGAGGACCAGTGGAATCGTTCGGATTGTCTTTACATTGTCCGTCACGTCATCGCCCTTTTCGCCGTCGCCACGGGTGACGGCACGCACCAGTTTGCCATCCTCGTAAGTCAGCGAGATGGAAGTACCGTCATACTTCAGCTCGCAGCAGATTTCAAAATCCTCATTCAACGCTTTCTTTACCCGTTCGTAAAAGTCGGTCACTTCGTTTTCGGAATAGGTGTTTCCCAATGAAAGCATGGGATATTTGTGTGCCACTTGTGTAAAGTTCTTATTCAAATCACTCCCTACACGCATCGTGGGCGAATTATCATCTTGGTATTCAGGATGTTCTTTCTCTAAGTCTTGTAGCTCGCGCATCAGGTCGTCAAACTCCTTGTCGGATATTTCAGGAGCATTCAGCACATAATAATTGTAGTTGTGCTGGTGTAATTCCGCACGGAGCTGGTCTATTTTTTCTTTTACAGTCATAGGGTTTTCGGATTGTTTGAACGCAAAAATACGGGTTTCTCCCCGAATATTTGTACTTTTGCAGCTTGAAATAGCTAAAATAAAGTTATATGCGCATTGACATTATCACAGTTTTGCCGGAGATGATTGAGGGATTCTTTAACTGCTCCATTATGAAACGTGCTCAAAATAAAGGGCTTGCAGAGATACATATCCATAATCTTCGTGATTATACGGAAGATAAGTACCGTCGTGTAGACGATTATCCGTTTGGCGGCTTTGCCGGAATGGTCATGAAGATAGAGCCGATAGAGCGGTGTATCAACGCCTTGAAGGCCGAGCGGGATTACGACGAGGTTATCTTTACGACCCCCGATGGTGAGCAGTTCAATCAGCCGATGGCAAATACTCTTTCCCTTGCCCAGAATCTCATCATTCTCTGCGGGCATTTCAAAGGGATAGATTACCGGATTCGCGAGCATCTCATCACCAAGGAAATCAGTATCGGCGACTATGTGTTGACTGGCGGAGAACTGGCGGCGGCTGTCATGGCAGATGCCATCGTCCGTATCATTCCGGGAGTGATTTCCGATGAGCAGTCTGCACTTTCAGATTCTTTTCAGGACAATCTGCTGGCCGCACCGGTCTATACACGTCCCGCTGATTACAATGGATGGAAGGTTCCGGATATTTTACTCTCCGGACATGAGGCCAAGATTAAGGAATGGGAGCTGCAACAGTCGTTGGAAAGGACCCGTAGATTGCGTCCGGATTTGTTGGGAGAGTAAGTTTACTGATGTAAATAAAAAGAAAAAGGACATTCGTCAATGAATGTCCTTTTTTATGAATATATATTGCGAATGGCAATCTCTTGTTATTCTTTATACCTCGAGTGCACCGATAATATCCTTTATAGACTGATAACCGTGTCTGTCAAGATAGTCATTTATTCCTTCTACCACTTTCACTGTAACCGCCGGATCAATGAAGTTTGCCGTACCAATCTGGATGGCAGAGGCACCTGCAAGCATGAATTCCACAGCATCTTTCCAGTTCATGATACCTCCCAAGCCTATGACGGGGATTTTTACCGCTTTGGCTACTTGCCATACCATACGTAAGGCAATGGGTTTCACGGCCGCACCGGACATGCCACCGGTTACAGTGGAGAGTATCGGACGCCTGCGTTCCGCGTCTATAGCCATTCCCAGCAGGGTATTGATGAGGGAAACACTGTCTGCACCGCCATTTTCGGCTGCGCGGGCTATTTCAGTGATGTCGGTAACGTTCGGGGAGAGCTTTACGATAAGTGTCTTTTTGTAAACTGAGCGCACGGCTTTCACCACTTCTTCGGCGCCCTTGGCGGTAACACCGAATGCCATTCCTCCTTGCTTCACGTTGGGGCAAGAGATGTTCAATTCTATGGCAGGAATTTTGTCAAGTTCATTAATGATTGCGGCTGTTTCGGCATAGTCTTCGATGGCAGAACCCGAAACATTCACAATCATGTTGGTCTGAATGTCCTTGATGCGGGGATAGATGTGTTCAACAAAGTAATGAACACCCTTATTTTGCAGTCCCACAGCGTTTAACATACCCGAAGGAGTCTCTGCCATGCGCGGATATGGATTGCCTTCACGTTTGTGAAGAGTGGTTCCCTTTACAATAATACCGCCTATTCGCGATAGTTCGATGAAATCGGCGAATTCTTCACCATATCCGAATGTTCCGGATGCAGTCATCACCGGATTATTCATTTGTAATTCACCAATATTTACACTTAAATCTGCCATAATAGTTTGTTTATATTAAAAACCGGACCTTCTTTACATACGCACAAATGACCTTCCGTGGTATTTTCTGCACAGCATAGACAAGCGCCTATGCCACACGCCATCATATTTTCCAAAGATACTTCGCAACTGATGCCTTTACTTTTGGCATACTTTGCTACTGCCATCATCATCGGTTTGGGGCCGCAAGTATATATCTGCTCAAAGCACACCTTATTTAATATGGAGTGTTGTGTTACGTATCCCTTCTCTCCGTGGCTGCCATCTTCGGTGGTGGTATACACCTCGCCATAGGCGGCAAATTGTTCCAATTGAAGCAAATCTTTGTCACTTCTGGCACCCAGCAGGAATGTTGGCTTGCAACCTTTCTTGGCGAGCTGTTCGCCTAAATATAACATAGGAGCTGTACCTACACCTCCACCTACCAATAAGAGCTTGTCTGAGGCTTTTTCAGGCATTGTGAAGCAGTTTCCCAGCGGAAGCACTACATTGATTATATCGCCTGCTTTTGCTTCTCCTAATCGCTTGGTTCCGTCGCCTACAAGTTGGATTAAGAACCATACTTCGTTCCGTTGTCTATCTACATAATTGATGGAGATGGGGCGGCGCAAAAAAGTGGTAGGCGAGCCGTCCACGCGAATCTCTGCAAATTGTCCCGGAAGCATTTCCGGAAGTGGGGACGGAGAAGTCAGCTTCAACAACACATAGTTGGCATGCAAGCGGAGGTTCTCTGTCACTGTCAGATCTAAAATATACTTTTTCATATCTATAAAGAGGGATGTTTTTCTTTCGGGTGCAAAGATAGTGTAAACCGAGTGCAGAATAAAATGAACCCGTTTCTTTTTTATGCCGGGGCGTTAGTCTATTTCCATTCTCATTCCTTAATTTTCCGGTTTGAAAGTCTCGTAGGTATTGTCATCAAAGAAAATTCTTATTTCTGTGATTTTTCTGGGAGGTCTTTCTTTGTAGATAATCTCTTGTTTTACAATCTCTTTAGGCGATTTTAGGGCTGTCTCTAATGCAATTTCCTTGCGATTTTTAGATTCTTCCGGCCCGTTGGACAGATTTTCCGGATTCTCGGCGAATAAAGGATAGTCGAATCCATCGTTTTCGGGTGAATCCGGATTATTACTCATATTACCTTTTCCGGTAAGCAGCCACTCCAAGTTTATGTCGTTGTATCGTTGATGCAATCGGAGAATGACTTCCGTACTTGGATATTTGTTACGCGGACCCAAGATGTGAGAAATGGTGGCTTGGGCCACGCCGATACTCTCGGCAAAAGCTCCTGCTGTCAGTTTCTCCCGGTCCATAACCATTTTGAACCTGTCTTTTATACTCATGGTTTATGTGTTATTACAATTGTACATGTTATTTATTGGATTACAAAAGTAAAAAAACGACATCACAAAAGCAAATTAAAAATGTAATATTTTAAAGTTTACAAATGAAATGCTGTTATTACAATATTCATCATTACAAATGCTATAATACAAATTACGAGTAAAATAGGTATTTATCGTAAGTTTAATAAAATAATATATTTATCTAGTTATTAGCATATTATATGGTTATTTTTTGATGGTAAATGCTGTATTACATTTGTTTGTCGCTCATTTTATATAATATATAATTTAATAATTTGATTAATCGTCGTATGTAATTGATATATACATATTTATTGCTTATAATTATATGGGTTAACCCCTACTCTATTATTTTTGTAAACCATCAGTTTGCGATATTAAATATTACTTATTACATTTGTGTTTTTCAAGTGTAATATTACATATGTTATAATACACCCGTCATATAGATATTTATGTAATGTATTAAATTCACAATAGTCAATTATCCTAGTTGTGTATTACAACTATTGTACTCTTGAAAAGTGTAACAGATTTCATATATGACGATTTAAAGCTGAATTGCTCCATCTCTTCTTTTTACTAAAGGAGAAAAGATGTGACATAAATAAGAAAATAAGATGCTTTATTTATTTTCTAGTCTTCAAGACTTAAATCCTTGCTTTATTTCTGTATAATTGGTCGATTCGTTATAAAAACACGATTCTCAGAGCTTATAAATGAACGTAATTTGCTGTAAATATGATTATTATCTCCTATTTTACTGTCTATGCTAAGGACCGAAATAGAAAAAAGGGGGATAAATCCCCCTAAAAATGACATAATGATATTAAATCAGTCTGTTTTATGCTTTTTCCCCTTTTATGGAAAAGGATGCTGTATGGAAGTTAATGTAGAATCTTAAAGACCAATTCCCGGAGGATATCTCCATCGCTTAGGGAGGAATTTCCTACTCCTTTGGATTTGGCATCTGCATATCGAATTTCTCCGATTATCTGCATGGTCTTTACTCCGCTGTAACGGCGCATGGCACTTAGGTATTCGCGCGACTGCCAGGGAGTCTTTAATCCTATGAAACTGGCAATACCCTGCTCCGTCTTTTCGGGTGCATAATAAGCCAACATCAAGTTGGAGAAGAAGCCGAAAAGTAAAGATAAAGTCATCTGGATAGGGTTTGTTTTCGGATTTTCTTCAAAATATTTTATTATTTTATTGGCCTTTAGTATGTCTTTTTCTACAATGGCACTGCGAAGTTCAAAGTTATTATAATCCTTACTGATTCCGATGTTACGTTCTATCTGTTCGGGGGTGACGCGTGTCTGACCTTTTGGAAGAGTTATAATCAGTTTTTCCAGTTCTCCTGTAAGGCGGCTGAGGTCCGTACCTACGAAATCGGCAAGCATGGAGGTGGCTTTAGGATCCAAGTCTACACCTTTGCGCTTCATGTATGAGGTGATGAATGCCGGTAACTGGGCATCCTTCACCTTCTTGGATTCGAATAGAACTCCCACCTTCTCTATTTCGGCCGCCAGCTTCTTTCTTCTGTCCAGCACCCCATGTTTGTGGCATAGAACAAGAATGGTGGAGTTCAACGGTTTTTGCAGGTAGTATGAAAGCTCCTCCATGTTGCGGATGGCCTGCGCTTCCTTTACGACTACGACCTGGCGTTCGGACATCATCGGATAGCGCTTGGCCGCATTGATGACAGTGGCTATATCGACATCTGCACCGTAGACTACGGTCAGGTTGAATTCCTTTTCGGTGTCAGTGAGAACGTTGTCTACAATATAGTCGGAGATGAGGTCTATGTAATACGATTCCTCGCCCATGAGATAGTAGACGGGGCGGTATTGCTTGGCTCTCAACTCTTTTAGAATATCATCACAGGTTGTTTCTTGTTTTGCCATATAATAAAGTAAATGCTATACGAGGGGATGTCCCGTAACGGATTACCAGTCGAACTTCAAGTGTTTTACGGTTTTCTTTTCATCAATAATCATGCGCAAGGATGCGATGCCGATTTCAACATGCTCCTTTACATAATTCTGGGTCACCAGATTGTCGCTTTTATCGGTTTTTACACCTTCCGGAATCATCGGTTGGTCTGAAACCAGCAGAAGGGCTCCCGTGGGAATATGATTGGCAAAACCGCAGCTGAATAGGGTTGCCGTTTCCATATCGACAGCCATGGCACGGGTTTTCTTCAGATATTCTTTGAATTCCTCGTCATGTTCCCAAATGCGGCGGTTGGTGGTGTATACGGTACCGGTCCAGTAGTCACGGGCATAATCGCGGATGGCAGAAGAAACGGCACGTTGCAGCATAAATGCCGGGAGTGACGGGACTTCAGGTGGGAAGTAGTCGTTGGAGGTACCCTCGCCACGGATGGCGGCAATGGGAAGGATGAGGTCCCCTATTCTATTTTTCTTGTCTATACCGCCGCACTTACCCAGAAACAGACATGCCTTGGGCCTGATAGCACTCAGCAAGTCCATGATAATGGCGGCATTAGGACTTCCCATACCAAAATTAATGATGGTCATTCCTTCTGCACTGGCAGATATCATGTTGGCATCTTTACCGAGAATGGGAACATTGAACTTTTCTGCGAAAATCTCTACGTACTTGTTGAAGTTGGTCAACAGAATGTACTCTCCAAAATCCTCCAGGTTACGCTTTGTGTAACGGGGCAGCCAATTGGCTACGATTTCTTCTTTTGTTTTCATAAGATTTCATTAAATTTGTGTTCCCAAAAGACGGGAACCATTATTTAACTTACAAATGTAGTAAATGTTATCGTTAAACCTACCAGCATTCGATGCTAAAATTGCCGCAAGGAACGGAAAAAATGTTATTTTCGATGTAATCCGTCGTCGTTATGTCGCCTTGACCCCTGAAGAATGGGTGCGGCAGCACTTCGTCCACTTTCTTCTTGCTCACAAGGGGTATCCGCAGGCGCTTATGGCAAATGAGGTGCAGGTACAGCTGAACGGTACAAAGAAACGCTGTGATACAGTGCTCTATCGACGCGACCTTACCGCCCGGATGATTGTGGAATACAAGGCGCCTGAAATAGAAATCACCCAAAAGGTTTTCGACCAGATTACCCGCTACAACATGGTGCTGAAAGTGGATTATCTGATTGTCAGCAACGGGCTTCAGCATTATTGTTGCCGCATAGATTACGAGCACAACAGCTATACTTTTCTGCAGGATATACCCGAGTATCAAAACTTATAGGAGGAGCTACCAATAGCCCCCTTGCCTCTCTCATCTCATCGCATCATATACCATGCGTGATATGCGGGCGATGATGTTCGCATTGTCCTCATCCGTCTCGTATGAGTCCATGACGAAGGCGGCAATGTAGTATTTCCGGCCGTCGGGAAGGATAACGAGGCCGGCATCATTATCTGCAGTTTTCATACCGTCGGCATTGCGGTCGGAAGAGCCGGTCTTGTGTCCTACCACGGTTTTGGCTGGCAACATACCTTTCAGTTTGTTGGCACCGGTTTCAGTATCTATCATGGTCTGCCACAAGAAGTCTTTCAGCTCCTTGTTGGAGAACAACTCTTTTTCATCAGCCGTTCTCAGTAGTCGGACCATAGCGGAAGGAGTACTCCAGTTGCGGTATACAGCCTCGAAGCTGGAGTGCATGCCGTCTTCTGTTTCCGAGAGGTTGAAGGAGTCGATACTCAACCGGTGGATATAGTCGTTGATATGTTTGATGCCTCCTGCATATTCTATCAAGATGTCGCAGGCATTGTTGTCGCTTTGGGAAATGCTGTATTGCATCAGTTCCCTAAGCGTAATCGTGAAATCCTGGTCGGGAAACTTCTTCCGCAGGGGGCTGTAGGTATTGGGCGGCATTTGGGATGCCTTTATGGAAACAATGCTGTCCAGACTGATGCTTTGCTTATCCATCTTGTCCAGTACGGCCAGTGCCACATGGAATTTGAATACACTGAGCAAGGGGAAGTGTACATGGTCGTTATACCGGAGCATGTCTCCTTTGTCTGTCCATACGGCTATACCAACGGTGGCTTTCTTGCCATTGAGCAGACTGTCAATCCGGTTTTCAAGTTCAGACATTTGCTGCGCCCGGACGACGGTAGCTATACAAGTGAATAAGGTAAGTATGGCGATGAAATATGCTTTCATAACTTCAATTTCTTTAAGAGGCAATTCGCACGCAAAGATACAACTTTTAGCAGCAAGTTGCTAAAATGAGTTATGGATTATGGGCTATAAGTGTGATAGCTTATAACCCATAATCCATAACTTGTAGCTCATCCTCCCTATTGTTTCTTACTGAACTTCTCCTGCAACTTCTGCATCAATTCGTAGAAATTAGGAATATAGACCGTGGCAAGCAAGGTATTCAGTGCCATACCGAACACTACGGCGGCTCCCAGTGCAATACGGCTTCCCGCCCCTGCTCCGGTTGCAAAAAGCAGCGGCATAACCCCGAATACGAATGCAAGCGATGTCATCAGAATAGGTCGCAGGCGGATATGTCCGGCCTGGAATGCCGCATCGCGGATTGAATTGCCTTGTGCACGAAAGTCACGTGCAAACTCCACAATCAGAATACCGTTTTTGGCAGACAAGGCGACAAGCAGAATGATTCCAATTTGTGTGTAGATGCTGACCGGAGTCCCCATGACATAGCATCCCAGCATGGCACCGAGCAGTGCAACCGGAAGTCCCATTACGGCAGCTACCGGACTGGTCCAGCTTTCGTATTGTGCGGCGAGTACAAGGAAGGCAACCAGCAGTGCCATGACGAATACGACAGTCGTCGTGGTTCCCGCCTGCGTCTCCTGATAGGCTACCGAAGTCCATTCATAGCCGAACTCGTCTCCGAGATGCTCTTTGATTAGACTTTCCATTTGCCGGATACCCTCTCCCGAACTACTGCCCGGAGCCACATTGCAGGTCACGGCTGCTGTGGAATACATGTTATATCTGTTTATCTGGTCCATGCCTAACTGCTCTTCCACCCGGGTGAAGGAAGAGAAAGGCACCATTTCTCCCGATGCATTGGGAACGCTCAATTTCAGAACATCGTCGATGACACGCTGGGCACGGTCGCCCGCCCCCAATTTCACTTGGTAGATGTGTCCGAACTGTACATAGTCGTTGACGTAGGCCTCCCCCATATAGTAACCCAAGGCGGTGAATACACTGTTCAGCGGGATACCCATCAACTGTACCTTGTCGCGGTCTATATTCAAAAAATATTGCGGTACATTGGCTTGGTACTGGCTGCTGACCGATGCCAGTGCCGGATAATTGCGGTAATGCTCCATCAAGGTCTCTACAGCACGCTGCATCTCGGTGGCGCCGAGGTTGTGGCGGTCTTCCAATTGGAGTTGCAGGCCTCCGGTAGCTCCCAGTCCGGGGATGGCAGGCGGGACCATGGCAAATATCTCTGCTTCCTGGATGCCATATACTTCCATATTGAAGCGCTGTACTACGGCTTCAGCCGTATGTTCCTTTCCCTTGCGTTCATTCCAGTTTTTCAGTACGATGAAGTAAGTGGCCGCATTGCTTTGCTCTCCACCTCCCATCACGGAGAAGCCGGATATGCCGATGTAGTCCTTTATTTCGGGGTAAGAATCGAGAATCTTATTTATCTGCTTTCCTACGGCTTGGGTGCGCTCCAGGCTCGATGCAGGGGGAAGTTGTACCACTGCGAGGAAATAGCCGTCATCTTCTTCCGGAACAAATGTGGACGGCCATTTGACAAACAGCAGGACAGCAATCAATGTGAAAACTGCATATGAAACGATGGAAGCGACAGGGCGTTGGAGCAGGTACTCCACTATCCGGTCGTAGACTCCTTGTGTCTTGTCGTACAGATGGTTGAACCCCCGATATAGGGGATTTTTGGAAGGCCGGGTAGGTTGCAGCATCAAGGCACAGAGTGCCGGAGTAAGGGTCAGTGAGTTGAATCCGCTAAGTACGGTGCTGGCTGCAATGGTCAAGGCAAACTGTTTATACAGTTGTCCTGATATGCCGCTGACGAGTGTTGTCGGGATAAATACGGCAAGCAGCACCAGCACTACCCCGACAATGGGTCCGGTAATCTCTCCCATCGCTTCGGTCACAGCCTGGCGGGAGGTGTAGCGCCCCGTGTCCAGCAGACGCGTGGAGTTCTCCACCACCACAATGGCATCATCCACCACGATGGCCACGGCAAGTATCAGTCCGAATAGTGTCAGCGTATTGATGGAGAAGCCGAACAAGGACATGACGGCCAGTGTGCCGATGAGTGATACCGGAATAGTGATGCAGGGAATGACGACCGCCCGCCAGTTCTGCAGGAACAGGAAGATGACGAGAACTACCAGCAGGGTTGTTTCAAGGAACGTCACCATCACTTCGTCTATGGAAGCATGAATGACATCCGTAGTGTCCAGGGTTACATTGTATTGTATGCCTGCAGGGAAATTTTGCGAGAGTTCCTGCATTTTTGCCTTTACTCCTTTGGAAACGTCCAGCGAGTTGCTGCCAGGTTGCTGATAGATAGCGATGGCAGCGGTGGGTTTCCCGTCCAGTTGGGATACTACGCTGTAAGAGGCCGAGCCTAGGTCGATGTGCGCCACGTCGCGCAGACGGAGTATCTTCCCTCCGGCTTCGGTACGCAGGATGATGTTGCCGAACTCTTCGGGCGAGGTAAGGCGCCCTTTTACGGTCAGGCTGTATTGATAGGCATTTTTATTGTCTGTGCCGATGGGTTGCCCTACGTTACCTGCGCTGACTTCCACATTCTGTGATTGGATGGCTTGGTATACATCGGCCGGCGAAAGATAGCGGATGCGCATGGCGGCAGGGTCGAGCCAGATACGCATGGAGTAGTCCCCTGCTCCCATCACATTGACGGCACCCACACCGGGCACACGCGTCAGTTGGTCCACAAGATTCAGCTTGGCATAGTTGCTGAGGTAAAGTCCGTCGTAGTCTTTGCTGTCCGACGTCATCGTGAGGAACATCACGATGTTCGATGACTGTTTCTGCACCGTGACACCTTGTACCACAACGGGAGTAGGCAGTGACGACTGGGCCACGCTGACCCGGTTCTGAACTTGTACGGTAGCCATATCAATGTCCGTGCCTACGGCAAAAGTAATGGTAAGCGAGTAAGCGCCCGATGAGCTGGAGTTGGAGGACATATAAAGCATTCCGTCCACTCCGTTGACTTGCTGCTCGATGGGAATGCCGACGGTTTGTGCTACCGTCTGCGCATTGGCTCCGGGATATACGGCACTGACCTGCACGGTGGGTGGTGTGATGTCCGGATATTGGGCAATGGGCAGGATACCCAGTGTGACCAGTCCTGCTACGACGATGAGCAGCGCCAATACGGTAGCAAAGATAGGACGGTCTATGAAGAATTTTGAAAACATAGGCTTTGGTATTAATCAATTCATATTAGTTGTCGATGGGATGTACTTTCATTCCATCCCTTACCTTCATCAGCGCTTTGGTGACGTAGCGTTCCCGGGGAGTGATGCCTGCCCTTATCTGGCGTAGGCTGTCCCCTATCAGTTGTCCGGTTTCTATATGGCGGTAGCGCACTATATTCGAATCGTTGACTACGTATATGTATTTCCCCAGCTGGTCGGTGCCGATGGAGGCATCCGGCAGCAGGATGGCCTGCTGTTGCTCTCCGTAGGGCAAGATGATGCTGACGTAGAGGCCGCTTTTCAGAAGTCCTTTAGGATTGTCGAGACGGGCGCGGATGTTCAGAGTTCCGGTGTTCAAGTCTACGTTGGGCGAAAGATAATCCAGTTGTGCAGGATAAGTGAGAAGCCCGTCTTTGCCCAGGCTGACGGTTACTTGCCGGGGAATGCTGTCCCCTTGCTGCATCAGCATGGAGAGCCATTGGTTGTCTGCCACGTTGAAGTAGGTGTACAGATGGTCGTCCTTGTAGATGGTTGCCAGTGTGACGGGCTGCACGCTGCCGCCTACATAGCTTCCGGCATCCACCAGGTTACGGCTTACAGTGCCGTCGAAGGGGGCACGGACGGTGCAGTAGCTCAGATTGGTGCGTGCCGTGTTCAGGGCTGCTTCCGCATTGCTCACTGCAGCCTGCGAAGTTGCCACGTTGGATTGTGCTTGTAGCACTTGTATACGGCTTACAGCATCGCTTTTCACGGCTTCCTGCATACGTGTGTAGTTGTTTTGGGCGTATTCCAGGTTGGCGCGGGCAGTGTTGAGTTCTGCTTCTGCCTGCCGCACATTGTCTTGATAGACTGTCGGTTCGATGACAAAAAGTACTTGTCCCTGGCGTACCCGGCTGCCGGGAGCGTAAGCGATGGTCTGTAAGGTTCCGCTGACTCTGCCTACCAGGTCTACGGTCTTTTCAGAAGTCAGGTAGCCCGGATATTCTTTCGTCAGCGTAATGTTCTGCACTGTCGGACGGGCCACGCTTATCTCGGGAACGGGCATCGTTTGTGCCGTTTCTTTCCTTCCCCCGCATCCCGTTGCCAGCAATGGCAGGATGAGCAGGGTGATGTACATTTGATTTTTCATATACGGTTCGGTTTAGTTTATATTCTTATTTCTGATTCATTTCATATCCACCTCCCAATGCCTGGTATAAGGCTATCAGATGCAGCAAGGAGCTGCCTTGTGCCTGCACCAGCTGATTTTCGTATGTCAGGAGTGAGCGTAGTGCGTCCAGTACGTTCTGGAAGGGAGTAAGTCCTTGTTTGTACAAATCGAGGGAGAGTTTCAGAGTTTCTTCTCCCTGGTTGCATACTTCGCGCATGGCAACAATCTGTTGGATGGAGTTGCGATAGGAGTTCATGGCATTATCCGTTTCCTGCACGGCGGTAAGCACTGTCTGGTTGAACTGGTGAATGGATTCATCGAGCTGGGCACGTGCCAGACGGGTGGCATTCACCAGTTTGGTACCGCTGAATAAGGTCCAGCTGATGCTTGGAGCAATTTCAAACGTCATACTGTTCCGTTTAGTCAAGTCCTTCAAGTCATGGGAGGAATAGCCGATGGAACCTTTTAGGAACACTTGCGGCAGCCAGTCACTTTGAGATGCGCCGAGTGTTGCCGCCTGCGCGTTGACTTGGCGTTCGGCTTGCCGTATATCGGGGCGGCGGAGCAGCAGGTCGGCAGGAACACCGATGCCTATGGGTTCCATATAGTCGGGCAGTTTGCTGGGCTTCTCCAATATGGGGCGGATATGCTGGGGGTAAGTACCGAGTAAGATTGCGAGCGTCGTGATGTATTGGTTGATGCCTGCCTCCAGTTGTGGGATGGAGGCTTTGGTACTGTAATATACGGATTTGGCTTGTGAAACGTCCAGTTTGGACACCAGTCCGGTTTTGTAGCGTACTTCGGTAATGTTAAGTACGGCTGCCTGGGTATGGCAATTGTGGGTCACTACACTTAGCTCTTGCTGCAGTTCGCGGAGTCCGATGTAGGCAGAAGCTATCTGGGCACAGAGGGATACCATGACAGAGGTATATTCCTCCTTGCTTGCCATGAAGGTTTCCCGCTGTGCCTTTACCCGTTGGCGGATACTTCCGAATACGTCCAGCTCCCAACTGGCGTTGAGCGAGGCGCTGTATGCACCGGTAATGGATTGCGGAAGTGCGTTGACATTGCCGCTGCTTTGCTGCCGTGCCCATCCTCCGTCCAATGAGATGGAAGGGAAAAAGCTGCCGCGTTCTATCCGCAGATTGGATTTAGCCATATCCATACGGTCCATGGCAGAAAGTACGGAATAGTTTTGAGTGGAGGCTACCGTAATCAATGAATCCAGCATCGGGTCATCGAAGGCTTTCCACCACTTGTCGTCAATGGGTGGTATTTGTCCGCTGAACAGATTGTCATCTCCGGGAATGGCATGGGAGGCGTCCTTTCCCCAGCCTTGTGGGAGTGGTTTCTCAAGATAGCGGTTGGCTTTCTGTGCCATAGCCGCAGGACATAGGCATAATATGAGCAACGCAGTGCTCCAAACTTTTATATTCATAAATAAAGGTTTAGGTGGTTATCTTTTTATGGGATTGATAACAACCTAAACCTTTATTTGTTTATGAGTATTTACTCGGTATACCCGAGTATCTTAGAAGGCATACCCGAAACCCACATTCAAGTAGATGGGATACATGGCAAAGGTAATTGTATTGAAATCTTTCTTGAAAATATCATTCAATCCCCATGTAAGGTCGGCAAATACACTCAGATGTTTGAAGGCACGCCAGTCTACACCAGCTTGCACGCCCCAGGCAAACTTGCGCAAATCATCCGAAAAGTCGTAAGTGGCAATGGCACCGTCGGAGAAGTTTACCTTTTCTCCGGTGGAGTCTCCTTCACGCAAATAGCCTTCATATACATGTCCGGAGAATTCCTCATCCATCAGATATGAGACATATATACCTGCTTTGGCCCGCAATCGTGAGTTGATTTTATATGCACCCAGCACGGGGACGGTGATGTAGGCATTGCGTACTTTAGTTTTTACTCCCCCGGTCCAGTTGCCTTTCAAACGGTTACCGTCATTTCCTATGATTTCCATGCCATAGTTCTTTACTGTCGCTTTAGTAATCATATTTTTGGTTTCCAGTCTTACACCGGTTATTACACCCCATTTTTTTGTTTTGCCCAACCATTTGATGGCATTTCCTTCCAGCATAAAGGCTAAGGTAGGATTATAGGCATCGATACTTCGTATTTCTACGGGTAATGGAAGCGGAGAAGTGCCGCCGATACTGACACCGGCCCTTATTTCATATTCCCAACCGTGTAGAGCGGCGTTTATAAGCGTACGGTTCTGGTTTTCTTGAGCGTATAAGGCAGTCTGCATACATCCCACCAGTACGATAAATGCTAATATTTTCTTTATCATGTTGTATTCCAATTCTATATGATTCTTATTCGTAAATCAGTTCCACTTCGTCTATAAGTAAAGTGCTTCCTGGAGCACCCTCAAAAGTGGCACCATCCTTGCTTGAGGCAAATATGATGCCTATCTTATATTCTCCTTTAGCCAGTCTGGCTTCGTCAATCTTCTTTCCGTACCGTTGGTAGTCGAAAGGTATATCAAAGAATTTCCATTCGTCTCCTTCTGTTTCTTGCGGATTGGAAACTAAAGCAAGAGCCACCATGCTGGAGTGTTCGTAGTTTTGATTCGGCAGATTTCCATCCAGTGTTACATCTGTCCCCTTTCCTGCACTGTCATATTTTACTCCATCATAAAATATTGCATAGATATTGAATATATCTTTTCGGGAGGTATATTCGCCATTTTCATAAAATTGTTCTCCGGCCTTATACTTATAGTATCCAGTCAGTCGTAAAGGTTTATTGTAGAAAGGAGTACCGAAGCGCGTAGCACTAAGCGGATTGGTAATAGCATTCAGCATGTCGAAACTGCCGATAAACAGATTACCGGCGGCGATGGGCATACCTACCATGTTACCTAAGTCGCCAGTGAGGCGTGTTTCCAATTTCACACATTTTCCAGTTTTGCCATTGTCTATTTGGGTAGTAGGATAATCTTCTGTTGCGGCTTCACTCATAGCCCATTTGAATCCCTTATTACCACTTGCCCATGTCAATTCGTTACCGGAATCTTGCTCTTCGTAGAATTCCTGCCATACATTTTGCATGATTCTTACCTTTTCAAAGTGGTATGTGGTCGGAATGTTACTTGCCTTTTGTTCTCTGGCAGTAATGGCGTAGACACGATGCCAGGCCTTGTCTTCCGAAGTGACTGTATATCGTACTGGAGTCGTGAAGTTCTGAACACTCCCACTGGCAGGACTGATGGTAGCTCCCGGAGTCAATTCAAATATGGGGGCCAGACTTGTCATGTCCGTACCTTCTTTCACACTGATCCGTATTGGGTAGGCGTTCTGGCTTTCGTCGTACGACGGGTTCAGATCAATGTATGAATTTGCCAGTACATCTTCTTCAAAAGAGATGCCTGTTATATCAGCTTCAGCATTGGGTGCTTCATCTTTTATGCACGATGCCATCAATATTCCGAAAAGTGAATAGAGTATGAATAATTTGTTTAGTCTCATGCTTTTTAATTTAATTCTATTAATTTTTCAAGCAACAAAACTACTTCTTTTTTCTCTAATAGCAGGTTTTTATGAGCTTATTTAACAAAAAAACGGCAATAGGTGCTTTACTATTGCCGTTTTATATATAGAAAATGTTCTATTTTTAATTATCTGAGCCGATATGTACGATTTTTCTTTTGGCTCTTACTGGCTTTTCCTTTACAACTTCCACTTTCTGTTCGGGAGTTATACCTGCTAATTCCGGGTCAATCATGATACGGCCACAATATTCGCAAACGATAATTTTCTTGCGTGAGCGGATGTCCAATTGTCTCTGGGGCGGAATCTTGTTGAAGCAACCACCGCAAGCATCACGCTGTACGTATACAATACCCAGTCCATTGCGTGAATTCTTACGGATACGTTTGAAGGACTGAAGCAGACGGGGTTCAATCTTTGTTTCCAGTTCTTTGGCTTTGTCTCTCAGCTTCTCTTCCTCTTGTTTGGTCTCGGAGATGATTTCGTCCAGTTCGCTCTTCTTTACGTCGAGGTCTTTTTGTCTTTCTTCCAGAGCAGCAGTGCTTTCTGCTACTTCTTGAGATTTTTCTTCCTCTTGTGCGGCAAATTCCTTGATACGCTTTTCGCAGAGTTCGATTTCCAATGTCTGGAATTCGATTTCCTTGCTTAAGAAGTCATATTCGCGGTTGTTGCGTACGTTGTCCTGCTGGTCTTTATATTTAGCTACAGAAGCCTTTGCGGTTTCAATTTCAACTTTCTTTCCTGCAATGGAGGATTTCAACTCGGCAACTTCTGCCTTGATTCTGTCTATACGGGTACTCAGACCGGCTATTTCGTCTTCCAAGTCCTGTACTTCCAGTGGAAGTTCACCTCTCAACGTCTTGATTTCATCGATTTTGGACAGCATTGTCTGCAATTGGAACAAAGCTTTCAACTTCTGTTCTACGGTTAATTCCTGAGGATCTTTTTTTGCTTCTTTAGCCATTTTACTTACATGTATTTTATGGGGTTTGTATTCACTTTGGTCATCTGAACCTCAAAATGAGGAAACAAATCCCGGATTATTGTATAAAATATTTCTTTCGTATATTGCTCACTTTCATAATGCCCTATTTCAGCCAATAATATATCGGTATCATGTCCGAAATAGTCATGGTATTTTATCTCGCCGGTGATAAAGACATCTGCACGGTTGCGGATGGCAAGCGGCATTAGGAAAGCGCCGGCGCCGCCACATAATGCAACAGTCTGTATTTCCCGCCCGAGGAGTTTGTTATGTCTGAGACACCCTACTTCGAAGGTTTTCTTTATCCGTTTCAGGAATTCAAGTTCTGTCTCCGGTACTTCCAATTCGCCAATGACACCGGCTCCGGCTTGTGGCCATGAGTTTTGCAAGGGATAAATATCATAGACCGGTTCTTCATATGGATGTGCCGCAAGCAGTGCCTTGACAGTTGCCGCTTTTTTGTAGGCGGGTATGATTGTCTCAATACGTACTTCACGTTCGGTATGCAGCTCCCCTATCGCTCCACAGTATGGGGTGGCACCTTCCCGGGCTCGGAATGTCCCCTCGCCTTCCATGTTATAACTGCACAAATCATAGTTGCCGATATTGCCGCATCCAGCGACGAACAAGGCTTTCCTCACGTCTTCCGCTTGGGCGGTCGGTACAAATGTGGTCAGCTTTACCAGCGCATTTTCCTTGGCTTCCAGGATACGGACATTCTTCAAACCGATTTTCTCGGCAATCTTGAAGTTCACTCCTCCCGGTGCATTATCCAGGTTAGTGTGCGCAGCATAAACAACGATGTCATTCTTGATGGCTTTCAAGATACAACGTTCCACATAATCCCTGCCCGTGATGGATTTATACCCTTTGAAAATGAGAGGGTGATGTGATATAACCACATTATATCCCAATGCAATGGCTTCATCCAGTACAGCTTCAGTAACGTCAAGACACAACAAAGCCCCTGTTGCTTCCGCATCTGTCAATCCGATTTGCAGGCCGGCATTATCAAATCCGTCTTGCAATGGCAGAGGCGCGAACCGTTCAAGGGCGCTTACTAATTCCTTAATTTTCATTGTGAACAGAAAATTTGGTTGCAAATATAGTAAAAAGCAATGGATTGAGAATGTTTTTTATTCTTTTTATAAAATATCAGTAACAAATTTGAGTAATAGACGGTTTTCTTCCAACAAAAACTCTTATCGAAAAATGTTTTATCACGAAAAAGACTATCTTTGCGAGCGATTATTATAAAACTAAATCTATGAAAACTAAAAAACTATTCGGAATTTTATCGCTCTTGATTATAATTGGTGTGACCTCTTGTAACAGTGATACTCCACAAGACAATGTAGAAAACATTAAAATGAAGGTCTCTTCCGAGATTGGCACTTACCAGCCTTGGGGAAGTGATCATTTCATTGATTGTATGTTGGTAAAGGAGGAAGGTAAAAATGAATATGAAGCGTTGGACTTTTTAGGAATTGCCGGGTTTGATTATAGCAAGGGGTATGAATACACCTTATTGGTGAAAAAAACAACTTTGCTCAACCCTCCCGCCGATGCCAGTAATATTGCATACGAACTGGTCGAGGTGTTATCAAAAGTCGGAGTAGAATATGAATATACAATAGAGGTTGATGGACCCAATCCTTTTATTCTTTCTCCTGATGGAGGAAAATATGAGATTCCTTTTGCATGCAAAAGAAAAAAATATGTAGCAGGCGAGTTTACTGAAGAAGAATATGCTCCTTTAAAAGGATTGAGATATAATATGGGGACCAATTATGGAACCTATACAAGCATTATAAAAGATGGTGATACAGTTGGATTATATAAGTTTGTAATCGAGGGTATTGAGCCTTATAATATGGAAGGAACTCCCTGGTGGTATTATGGTATTTATCCTGCTGATGCAGATTTTTTCTCTGAAACAGAGCCGGAACCTATCTACAAACAATTGTTTGAACAACCGCAAACGGAAGGTGAAGAACATTTTATATATCCGATAATATATGCTTCATCGGGTACGTTTGATTAGTTGGACACATTAATCTCCTTTATTATGAAAACATTACTTGTTTTGTTTCTTTTCCTTTTATCGTTATTGTCTTGTCAGGATACGAACCGTTCCGGTAAAGATGTATCTGAGGATATGGAGGAGCCGGTAGATACTACTCCCAAGGCTACGGCTATCTTTTGGGTAGACAAGGATAAAGATTATCAGGCTAAGAAAAAAGACGGTCCTCTTTCTCTACGCACCGTCAAGGCAAGGGTAGAGATTGATTCGCTGGGAAAAGTTAATCTGTTGGCATATACCAAGCCGCAAAGTCAACGCATCAAAAGTTACCTGCAGTATAGGCTTGAAGTATTCCGTGTAAAGAAAGTGATGTTGGACAGCGGCTTTGTGAAACCGGGCGTACAATATGTGCAGCTACGCTATCTCCCCGGAAAACTGGATGCCCATCACCGTTGAAGTTATTTATGCTCCTTTTTTCCCTTCTTCTCTACCATCACCGGCAGTAGCTTGCCGTAGGCATCGAACGACTTGCGGGAAGCCAGAGAGATTGTAATCATCAGTGACAGCATGGAGGCGGTAAAGGTGATGACCATAATCATCATCTGATATTTGATGGCCACATTCGGGCTGCTGCCACCCAATATCTGGCCAATCATGGTTCCCGGAAAAGCAACCAGCCCCATCACGGATATATTGGCAATCAGCGGACTGAAGGATTTGATGATGGCTTGGCGGATGAAAGGTGCCTGTGCTTCCGCTTTTGTAGCACCATTGCCGAGAAGATACCGGTAAAGCTGTTGTTCCCGTTTCAGTCCACTATAATAGGTGTTGAGGGCTATGACGTTACTGGATAGCATGTTGCCCATCAGTATGCCGAAAATAGGGATGAAATACCGGGCGCTGAATACGTTTTCCACTCTCAGTACTATTCCGATAAAGTACAAGCCTACACATACTACACTGCATAAGAAACCTGCAGATATGGGAAGAAGCAGAATCTTCCTCTTCAATTGCGTTCGTGCCAACGCCGTCTGCGATGCTACGAATATCATGACAATTACCCATAGAAAGTTTATCCACGGGTTATCCCATAAGAAGAGGTAGTTCAAGTATATGCCGATGAAGAACAACTGGACAATCATGCGTGCCGTACCTATCACAGTAGCGCGCAACAGTCCGGTCTTGAACTTCCAGATGTAAAACAGCGGTATTAATAATAGCAATAATCCGATGCCCAGGCTGAGGTATGATATATCTATGGTTCCCAATAGTGTGTATGTTATTTCATGATTATATGTCGGTCACATCCGTTGGCGAATCTTTTGTCATGGGATACGGTCAGTATGGCACTTCCATTTTCTGTCTGCCTGCGGAAGAAAGAGAGTACTTTTTCCGCGGAACCGGAGTCGAGAGCGGAAGTCGGTTCATCGACAATGGTCAGTGGTTTGCCAATCATTGAGGCTACGGCTATCATCATCCGTTGGCGTTGGCCTCCGGATATTTCGTTCACCCGTTTGTAATATAACTCTTGTTCCAGACCCAAATCCTCGAAACATGCAAATAAACGGGTTTCAGAAAAGGGTGTACCCCGGTTTGCCTTTAAACCGAAGGGCAATTGTACCATGTCCTTTACCCATTCCAGCGGCAATGCCAGTTCTTGTGGAATCCATGCAGTCTGCTTACGGACAACGTCGACGTTTCCTTTATCCAGCAGAATGCCGTTCAAGACGATGCGTCCTTCTTTTAACGGAGTAAATCCAAGTATGGCATTCAGCAGTGACGACTTTCCGCATCCCGAAGGGCCGGAGATACTGGCTATCTCTCCCCTTTCCAATTGCAGGTTGAAACCCGAGAAAAGTATATCGTTGCCGTAGGCGATACTGGCATTTTCTATTTGCAGCATGGTGTTCCTTTAATCTTTCTGTATCGCAAAGATAGTGCAAAAAAATATTTGTGCTATCTTTGACGCACTAATTAATTCAGGAAAGAAAGACTATGATACAGAATGAACGGGATTGCCGCCACGAACATGTGCTTGACGTGGCAAGGCAAATGCTGACTGCTGCGCGCACGGCACCGAAAGGAAAAGGTATTGATGTGATTGAAGCTGCGCTGGTTACGGGTGAAGACATTAAGAAGCTGTCTGAAAAGATGGTCGCTATGGTTGAAGAGCACGGTATGAAGTTCTTTCTCCGTGATGCGGACAACATTTTGCAGGCTGAATGTGTAATTATAATAGGTACGCGCGAGCAGACGCAAGGTTTGAATTGCGGACACTGCGGTTTTCCCACTTGTGCCGGTCGTCCGGAGGGAGTACCTTGTGCTTTGAATACGGTGGATGTAGGGATAGCTGTAGGTTCGGCTTGTGCCATGGCTGCCGATTTGAGGGTGGATACCCGTGTCATGTTTTCTGCCGGACTTGCCGCCCAGCGTTTGGATTGGCTGAAAGGATGCAAGACTGTCTTTGCCATTCCGGTGAGTGCATCCTCCAAGAATCCATTCTTCGACCGGAAACCGAAGGAAGATAAGTGATAATTGACGAGTAGAGGTTTACAATCATAGAGTAGAGGTTTAGAAGTCTGAAGTAGAGGTTTGGCAATTCTAAACCTAAGGTTTATTCTCCCTCTCTCTGCTAACTTAAAAAGTAACGAATTAGAAAAGATAAATAATATGGGATATTTTGTAGGACTGCCGCTGGGTGGTGCCGCAGAGAAGGACTGTCAGGTGCGTTTTGGCAAGAATATGACTTTTCAGGTAGAGACACGTGCTCCCCACTTGCCTGCCGAATGGGCTTTGCAAAGCGGCATACAGCTTACATGGCCCCATGCGGGTACAGACTGGACCTATATGTTGGACGAAGTGCAGGAATGTTTTGTAGCCATTGCCCACGAAATAGCCGCCCGGGAGACATTGCTGATTGTAACCCCAGAACCGGATGAGGTGAAGAAACAGATTCTCGGCAGGGTGAATATGGAAAATGTCCGTTTCCTGAAGTGTGAGACGAATGATACTTGGGCACGCGACCATGGAGCCATCACCCTACTGGATGCTGACGGTGTATCTCTGCTCGACTTTAAGTTCAACGGGTGGGGATTGAAGTTTGCATCCGATAAGGATAATTTGATTACGCGTCGTGCGGTGGAGTCGGAAGTGATGAAAGGAAAGTATGTAAATCGCTTGGGGTTTGTCCTTGAAGGCGGTTCCATCGAAAGTGACGGCATGGGTACGTTGCTCACCACCTCCGAATGCCTGCTTTCGCCTAACCGGAACGGACAGATGAACCGGGTGGAAATTGAGGAATATCTTCGTTCCGTTTTTCACCTGCAACGTGTTCTTTGGCTGGACCACGGTTATTTGGCAGGTGACGATACGGACAGTCATATAGACACGCTGGCCCGTTTCTGCCCTGCCGACACGATAGCCTATGTACAATGCAAGGATGCGGATGATGAGCATTACGAAGAACTGCATCGCATGGAGGAGCAACTGAAGACTTTCCGTACGTTGAAGGGGGAACCTTACCGTTTGCTGGCTTTGCCCATGGCCGATAAGATAGAAGAGGAAGGGGAACGGCTTCCTGCCACTTACGCTAATTTCTTGATTCTGAATGATGCAGTGCTTTACCCCACCTATCGCCAGCCGGAGAATGATGCCCGCGCGGGGGAAGTGTTGCGGGAGGCTTTTCCCGGTTATGAAATTATCGGGATAGATTGCCGTGCTTTGATTAAGCAACACGGCTCTTTGCATTGTGTTACCATGCAATATCCCGTAGGGGTGTTGAAGTAATGTCGATTATACATAGTAAAACAATAAACCATAGAATAAGATGACAAGAAAAATAAAAGTAGGTATTATCCAGCAGGCCAATACCAAGGACCTCAGGACTAATTTAATGAATTTGGCCAAAAGTATAGAGGCATGTGCGGCGCATGGGGCTCAATTAGTTGTTTTGCAGGAGCTGCATAACTCTCTGTATTTCTGTCAGACGGAAAACACGCAGTTGTTCGACTTGGCAGAACCGATTCCCGGTCCTTCTACGGGATTCTATTCAGAGTTGGCTGCTGCCAACGATATTGTGCTGGTCACTTCTCTGTTCGAGAAACGCGCTCCCGGATTGTATCATAACACAGCGGTTGTTTTTGAACGTGACGGCAGCATTGCCGGGAAATACCGGAAGATGCATATTCCTGATGACCCCGCCTATTATGAGAAATTCTATTTTACTCCCGGTGATATAGGCTTCGAACCTATTCAGACATCTTTGGGCAAATTGGGAGTTTTGGTATGCTGGGACCAGTGGTATCCGGAAGCAGCGCGTCTGATGGCACTGAAGGGAGCTGAAATACTGATATATCCTACGGCTATCGGTTGGGAAAGCAGTGATACGGATGATGAAAAGGCGCGTCAGCTCAATGCTTGGATTATCTCCCAGCGTGGACATGCTGTGGCCAACGGCTTGCCGGTGGTTTCAGTGAATCGCGTGGGACATGAGCCGGATCCTTCCATGCAGACCAATGGTATCTTGTTTTGGGGAAATAGTTTTGTGGCCGGACCGCAAGGCGAGTTCCTGGCCCAAGCAGGAAACGAACGGCCGGAAAATATCGTTGTAGAGGTGGACTTGGAACGTTCGGAAAATGTACGCCGTTGGTGGCCTTTCCTGCGCGACCGCAGAATTGATGCCTATGCCGGATTGACAAAACGATTTCTTGACTGATAACGACGGGGATCTCTGGGGGAGAACTAACGGAATGTCACCCGTTTGTTCATTAGGAAATTGACACTTCCGTAGATGAATAATCCCAGGAACTGGGCAAGGTATTCGTTGCAGTCCAGTCCCTCCACCAGCCCTATGAGGAAAAGGAATTGCGCTCCGTAAGCCATTCCGAAAGCTATAGAAAAGAGCAGCACTTGTCGCCAAGTGTTGCTCTTTTTTTCTGTAGGGAATATCCAGTACTTGCACCAGATGAAGTTGTGTATCTGTGCAAGTATATATGCGGTTACATTGGAGAGCATATAGTTGATGTCCAGTTCGTCCATCATTACCCAAACGGTAACAGCCATAATCAAGGCATTCAGCGTGCCGATTACCGCAAAACGAAAAATGCGTGCAGACTCTTTCACTCTCCTACTCCGTACCTGCTTTTACTCTTTCACTTCAACAATCAGATTCAGTTCATCCAGCTGCTTCTGGTCAATAGCCGAAGGTGCATCCAGCATTACATCGCGTCCACTGTTGTTCTTGGGGAATGCAATGCAGTCGCGGATACTGTCGAGACCTGCGAAGATGCTGACCCAACGGTCCAGACCGTATGCCAGACCACCGTGAGGAGGTGCACCGTATTTGAAGGCATTCATCAGGAAGCCGAACTGCTCCTGAGCCTTCTCCGGAGTGAATCCGAGAATCTCGAACATTTTTGCCTGCAACTGTGCATCGTGGATACGGATGGAACCTCCACCCACTTCAATACCGTTGCACACCATGTCGTATGCATCTGCACGGACAGCTGCCGGGTCTGTATCCAGCAAAGGAATATCTTCGTCTTTCGGATGGGTGAACGGGTGGTGCATAGCCATCAGGCGGCCTTCTTCATCGCTCCACTCAAACATCGGGAAGTCAACCACCCAAAGGCAGACGAACTTGTTCTTGTCGCGCAATCCCAGTTGGTTACCCATTTCAAGGCGCAACTCGTTCAGTTGCTTGCGGGTCTTCATGGCGTCGTCACCGCTCAGAATCAGAATCAGGTCACCCGGCTTGGCGTTGAAAGCAGCCTTCATTTCCTGCAATACTTCCTGCGCATAGAACTTGTCGACACTTGATTTTACGTTGCCGTCTGCCTCTACGCGCGCGTATACCATACCTTTGGCACCGATTTGCGGTCTTTTCACGAATTCGGTCAGTGCATCCAGCTGTTTGCGTGTATAGTGTGCGGCGCCTTCTGCGCAGATACCGCCGATGTAGGCGGCATTGTCGAATACCGGGAATCCGTGTCCCTTCATGATGTCCATCAGTTCCACGAACTTCATGCCGAAACGGAGGTCGGGCTTGTCGCTGCCGTAATATTTCATGGCGTCTGCCCATGGCATGCGCATGAACGGCTCGTTCATCTCTACGCCACGGATTTCCTTGAACAGATATTTGGCCATGCCTTCGAAGAGGTTGATGACGTCATCCTGCTCCACAAAAGACATTTCGCAGTCAATCTGTGTGAATTCCGGCTGGCGGTCAGCACGCAGGTCTTCGTCACGGAAGCATTTGGCTATCTGGAAGTAACGGTCGAAACCGGAAACCATCAACAACTGTTTCAGTGTCTGCGGGCTTTGAGGCAAGGCATAGAATTGTCCCGGGTTCATGCGTGAAGGAACGACGAAATCGCGTGCACCTTCGGGTGTGGAGCCTACCAGAATCGGAGTTTCCACTTCGATGAATCCCTGGCTGTCCAGGTATTTGCGTACTTCAATTGTCATTTTATGGCGAAGCTCCAGATTGCTGCGTACATTGGCACGGCGCAGGTCTAGATAACGGTACTTCATGCGGATATCGTCGCCACCGTCCGTATTTTCCTCGATGGTGAAGGGAGGGGTCAGCGATGAGTTCAGAACATCCAGTTCCGATACGATGATTTCAATGTCTCCCGTCGGGATATGCTGGTTTTTGCTGAAACGTTCGTTGACGGTACCCTTAACCTGGATTACGAATTCACGGCCCAAGCGGTTGGCACGCTCGCAAAGTTCGGCATTCACCTCTTCGTTGAACACTAATTGGGTAATTCCGTAACGGTCGCGGAGGTCAATGAAAGTCATGCCTCCCATCTTACGGCTGCGCTGTACCCAACCTGCCAGCGTCACTTGCTTGTTAACATCGGAGATACGGAGTTCTCCGCAGGTGTGTGATCTATACATCTTTTTATTTACTGTTTGACGATTTACTTATTTACTATTTTGAACATGCAAAAATACATAAAACATATTATATGGCGCATCAAAAGGGGAAAGTTATTTTCAGAAACTCCTTTAGTACCTTTTTTACAACATTACATTTTTGTCAGTTTCTTGAATTGCCTTTTGCCTTTATCCAGTATCATCTTGTTTTTATGGGCGATGTCCTCCACAAAAGCATCATTAATTTGTTTCAGTCCGTTGATATAGTCTTGTGCCCGCTGCAAGACATTCGAAGTGTCTTTTTCCGCATCCCGGGGAACAATGACCTGCAGTCCTTTCTTCATAATCTTTACATCTACATTCTCTCCCATCATCATCGGGTCGCCGTCAAAGTGGACTACCCCCGGTTTAGAACGGTGAATACGGAGTGTCTGGCAACGGAACGTCTTAATCCGGCTGTTCTGGTCAATGGTCTTGTTGAAGAGCTGGAAAGAGAGCGACGGTACATCGAGCACAGTGAACGGCTCGAGTATGGTGACGTCCAGCAGTCCGTCGTTCAAGGTGGCTTGTGGGGCAATATACGCATTGTTTCCATATTGCGATGCGTTTCCGCAGGCTATCAGGAACGCCTTGTATCGCAGGGTGCTGCCGTCCATTTCCAGTTCATAGGTTTCCGGACGGTACTTCAGGCTTTCGAGCAGAGTCTTTTCCAGATAAGTGAGTGGTCCTCTCCTTCCCGCCTTGGAGAATTGCAGGCTTACAAATGCGTCGAATCCCACGCCGCAGGTGCAGAAGAAAGGCACATCGTTGATTTTTCCGTAGTCAATGATGTCTATCAGTCCGTCATTGATGATGTCGATGGCCTTTTTCGGCTCCATCGGAATCTGCAGATGGCGGGCAAGTCCGTTGCCGGAACCGCAGGGAATGATGCCCAAAGCGGTTTTTGTATGTACCAGTGAGCGGGCTATCTCATTGATGGTGCCGTCTCCTCCTATGGCGATGACGGCATGTGCATCTTCTTGTGCCTTCTGTGCCGCTATCTCTACGGCATGGCCTGCCCGTTCGGTATAAATCACTTCTTGTGCATACCTTTCCTTATCCAGTTTTTCATCGAGCCACTTCAGTATCTGCTCCTTACTCTGAGTGCCGGATATGGGGTTTATGATGAATGCTATTTTCTTCTTGTTTTCGTTCATGCAAGGGTTGTTGCTATGCAGGTTTTCCAACTGGCAAAAGTAATATAAATATCTGAAAAATTAACCACATAATTCTTTTTAAAATAAGTATAAGTAGTTTTTTTAATGTAAATAGAACATATACCGACATATTTTGCTATCTTTGCCCCCTGTTTTTTAAGACTTGTATTTAATAGAATTAAATATTCATTATATAAAAGATATTTCATGGGTTTACTACAAGACAAATTTGCGAAATACGACCTGCCGCAGCAGTTTATGGCAAAAGGCGTATATCCTTATTTCCGCACAATTAACAGCCATCAGGATACAGAGGTAATGATGGATGGTAAAAAGGTTCTGATGTTCGGCTCTAATGCATATATGGGACTGACATATGACAAGCGTATCATTGATGCCTCGATAGCTGCCACAGAAAAATATGGCACCGGTTGTGCAGGTTCCCGCTTTCTGAACGGAACACTCGATATACATGTTGAACTGGAGAAGGAATTGGCTGAATTCGTAGGAAAAGATGAAGCACTCTGTTTTTCTACCGGATTTACTGTAAACGAAGGTATTATTCCTGCCGTTGTAGGCCGTGGGGATTATATTATTTGTGATGACCGTGACCACGCTTCCATTGTAGATGGCCGCCGTCTTGCATTTGCCACTCAGTTGAAGTACAAGCATAACGATATGGAGGCTTTGGAAAAAGAACTCCAGAAATGCGAACCGGATGCTGTAAAGCTGATTGTTGTGGATGGAGTATTTTCCATGGAAGGTGACTTGGCCAATCTGCCCGAAATTGTCCGCCTGAAGAAGAAATACAATGCCAGCATTTACGTGGACGAAGCTCACGGCTTGGGTGTATTCGGAAAACAAGGCCGTGGTGTGTGCGACCATTTCGGTGTTACCGAAGATGTAGATCTGATTATGGGTACATTCAGCAAGTCATTGGCTTCCATCGGTGGTTTTGTTGCTGGAGACAAGGCGGTAATCAATTGGCTGCGCCACAATGCCCGTTCCTATATATTCCAGGCAAGTAGCACACCTGCTGCTACGGCTGCAGCCCGCGAGGCGCTTCACATCATCAAGTCCGAACCTGAACGCATCCAACGTCTGTGGGACATCACTAACTATGCCTTGAAGAAGTTCCGCGATGCAGGCTTCGAAATCGGTGAGACAGAATCTCCTATCATTCCTCTCTATGTGCGTGATACAGAGAAGACATTTATAGTAACGAAGCTGGCTTTTGACGAAGGTATCTTCATCAACCCCGTTATTCCACCTGCATGTGCTCCACAAGATACACTGGTGCGTGTAGCGTTGATGGCTACCCATACGGTCGAACAAGTGGATTATGCTGTAGAAAAATTGACTAAATGTTTCAAGGAATTGGGTATCATCAAGTAAACTTGATTTAAACAGATATTCGGAAAACCGTTTAATAATGATTAGGCGGTTTTTTTTATAGACAAAGCGAAGTAGGATTAAAATTAAATCGTAAAGTACATGAAAAAGAACTTCTTCATCATTACTGCTGTAGTATGTGGAATGAGTTGTACCACCACTGCCTATGCGCAGTTCAAAATCGGTGGAAAGAAAATCAATGTGAACAAAGTTGTCCAAGCTGGTACAGATGCCGTCAAGGCCATTTCATTGTCCGATGCTGACATTGCAGCGATGAGCAAGGAATATATGGAATGAATGGATACGCACAATCCGCTGACAAAGCCCGATACGGATTACGGCAAGCGTCTGGAGAAGCTGACCGGAAATATCAAGGAAGTGGACGGCTTGAAGGTGAACTTCGGTGTTTATGAAGTAATAGATGTGAATGCCTTTGCGTGCGGTGATGGTAGTGTACGCATCTGTGCCGGACTGATGGACATCATGACGGATGATGAAGTGATGGCAGTTGTCGGCCACGAGATAGGTCACGTCATCCATACGGATTCCAAAGATGCGATGAAGAATGCTTACCTTCGTTCGGCTGTGAAGAATGCTGCCGGTGCGGCAAGTTCTACGGTATCCAAATTGAGTGATTCTGAACTGGGTGCCATGGCCGAGGCATTGGCAGGTGCTCAATACTCCCAGAAGCAGGAGACGGAAGCGGATGATTACGGCTTTGAATTCTGCATCAAGAATAATCTCGATCCGTATGCCATGTACAATGCTTTGAACAAATTGCTTGAACTTTCAGCGGAGGCACCGAAGGAATTCAAGTTCCAGAAGATGTTCTCTTCTCATCCGGATACAGCCAAGCGCGTGGCACGTGCCAAGGAGAAAGCGGATGAATATATGAAGGATAAGAAATAACTATCCGTTGCTTACTATGATGAAGTGGGATCAGAGGTTTCTCTGAATCCCACTTTTTTTGTGCCGAGACTATGATATGGGCTTCTGAGGAAGCTAATGGGATAGTTCGTTAGTTCACAGTGCTGAACACTTTGTTTTAGCTATAGAAAACAAAGTGTTTTAATTTTGGAAACACACTGTTCGGTTAAGGGAAACACTTTGTTCTGTTTGGTAAAACTTCTTTTATTTACTTATTTGCTTTTAAATTAGAATAATTTTAGTATGTTTGCCACATTATTTATGAAAAACATGACTTTTGTATGAAAAAACAAGACTTCCTCTTTATTTTTGTTCTGGTGATAATATTCCTGCCATTCTTTGTGAGTGAATCCATCTACAATTGGTATAAGTCTTTCAACGCTGCACATGGCATGGTAATGAGTTTCGTTAAATTCGGAATTCTTGCTACACTGGGTGAGATGCTGGGACTTCGTATCAGTGCCGGAGTCTATAACCGAAAAGGATTTGGCGTACTGCCGCGTGCCGTAGTGTGGGGACTGCTGGGAATGGGTATCAATGCGGCCATGATAATCTTCTCCAAAGGTGTGCCGCAATTTATGGAATATATGGGAATGGCAAATGCCGCCGCCATTATAAACGGAGAATTCTGCCTGGACAAATTATGGATAGCCCTCGCCATTTCAGTTGCTATGAATACCATTTTCGCTCCGGTATTCATGACATTCCATAAGATTACGGATACGCATATCCTGGATTGTGGCGGTTCGCCTCGCAGCCTCCTCACTCCTATCCCGATGACCCGCATCATTACGCATCTGAATTGGGATGCACAATGGAATTTTGTCTTCAAGAAAACAATTCCTTTCTTCTGGTATCCGGCACACACCATCACATTCCTCCTGCCGGGAGAAATGCGGGTGCTGTTTGCAGCGATATTGGGTGTGGTGCTCGGGGTATTGCTGGCTATTGCGGCTCGGATGAAATAATCCGGCCTATATATTCTCGAATGATTTCAAGCAAGTCTTGCGGATAAGGTATAAAGAACTTCTCTATCATTTTCGGATACTGAGGTACAAAGGGGTTGGGTATCATTGTGACAAGGGTATCCAATTCTGCCTTCCGTTGCTCTTCAGTCTCTGAGACGGCGTAGCGGATAGTCCACCAGAACAAGAAAGTCTGGTTAAGATACCCTTTGGGGGTGATGACTTGCAGTTGCTTGTAGCGCTCGGACTGTAACATGATTTTAATTCTTTTCTCCTGTTCTTTCTCACTGATGGAACATAGAATGTCATACCATTCATCAAACTCCTGACGCAAGCAGGCGACAAATGCCCATTCGGCAATTCTATATTTGGCAAATTCTGGAATCTTCTTTAGAAGTACGAAGATATGTCCTATATTCAATTCGCCTTTATATAAACCTTTGACTTTTGTATAGTCTTCAATGGAAGTGATTGTGTGTAAAAGGGAGTAATATATTTCCGGACTCATCGGCACATGGTGTTCATCAATGAATTTCAGAGTATTCTGAAGCACCAGTTTTTTGTTTGTTCTGTTGTTGGCCATGCGGCTGATGACATTGTTCCAGTAGATTTGTGTGCGTGCAATGGAAATATGTAAATCATCTTCCATCTCTTTTATACGGCTTTCGGCTTCTTCGAAGGTCATGCCGCGTTCCCGCATTTGATAGCATATGTCCTTCATAATTGGATAATGTTCGACAAATAGGTAGGGTTTGGGAATGACGGCTCCACCCTTGAACCGAAATGAGATTAATACTTTGCTGATTATCAGTGATACAACAACGGGAACTACATGAATTGATACCATAAAGTTCCCGTATTTTGTAATTACAATGTGATGCTAGACTGAGCCACTTTAATTGCTTCTGACTTCAATTCTTTCTCATCCTCTACTGCATCAAGGACTTTATCCGCTACCCAAAGGGTGAGAAGTTCTTTTTCGTCAACATTGAAATATTTGGCAATTTGAATTACTTGTGTGCGTTTTGCACGTCTATCACCTCTTTCAATTTTTGAAAACATAGGGGTGTCAATCTCAAGAAGGGATGCTAATTGTCTTTGTAAAACACCATTCTCTAACCTAAGTTCTTTTATCTTTTGTCCTAATAACATCTTATGTTCTATATTAACGGTTAAACTATCCTATAATTTCCCAATGACCACCTTTGTTGGGTCCAACTCTTTTAACAACTCCTGTATCTTGAAGATGCTTCATATTAGTCGCAATCCAACGTCGAGATACACCAATCTTTTCTGCAATCTCTGAAAGAGTTACATTAGGATTATTTCTAATTTCATTGATGATTTGTAGTGCAGTTTCTGGTGCACTTTGTAGTGCAGTTTCTGGTGCACTTTGTAGTGCAGTTTTTAGTGAACCTCGTTTAGATGCTTTCAGTGAACCATCTTTATGTGCAATGTCGGCAATAATATTTCCTGCTGCTTCGTGACAAGGAATAGTTATTCTAAAGAAAGTACGTTCATCGTCTGTAACTACTGTAGCTCTGGGTGAACCATTGTTTTCCAAAACATTTTGGATTGTTGGAATACCAGTACTGCGACCTTCTGTCAAATCCAGTTCTTTCAGATATTCGCCAAGTCTGCGATTACGATAACGCTTAGAGACTAAGATTTCACATCTTGAAATATCGGCTGCAGATATACTTCTATCAGGTCCACCGACATTCTGTATGGTGATTCCTTGAGGTTCTACAGTGATAACCACTGGTTCCCATTCTCGATAATCTCTATGATAGAGTGAGTTTGTTACACTCTCTTCCAATGCTTGATATGGATAGGTAACAAACTTTTGACTCCTACTGCTATCCTTTGGTTTTATCACCGTCTGCATTACAAGCATACGATTCAGGTATTCCAATGTTCTATCAATTATCTGGGTGATGGAACCTTTAATTACAGGACCTTCGTATAAGTTGTTTGGATTGTTCAATCGCCCTTCAGGGAAATATACCACTTCAACTTGTGTGCGCTTAAAGAATTTGCTTGGGTCTTCACAGAACATCATAGCTGCTACATTTCTGAGCATACGATTTTCCTTTGGACCGACATACAAATCCATTTGCTCCAAGATACTATCAAGAGGTTTTGTATATAGTTCATTGGCAAGTTTGCTACCCACCTTCACCAAATATTCTCGTAACAGAAGCGTTGAAATATCCTCTATCTTAATATCGGGATTTCCACGTTCATCAAATGGCACGCGGCTTGCCAATTCACGCAGTTCATCAAGAACTTCCCCCTTAGCTATGATACTACTCGTACCACTACGAACATAGAAATATTCCTTTGTGTTACTCTTGGCTGTTACGTTCTCTGGTACAGAATATGGGCGGTTGATTCCTGCCGGACACCATATCACAAGCACAGACTTACCATCCACTTCCTCTACACTAGTGCGAGGCATATAATAAGGCGAAATCTTGTTGTTGTAACCCACCATATCTTGAAGAATTCCATCAATCTTTTCTGTAGGTATACCTTCAACCGGACGAATAGCTACACCCGTCTTTTCGTCAGTATCCACACCGACCACGATGTAGCCACCACCAAGATCGTCAAAATCGTTGGCGAACGCACATACGCTGTGGTATATGCTCGCCGGATTCCAACCCTTCTTAAACTCAATTCGGTTGGATTCTATCTTCTGCTTGTTGAGCAGGTCGTTTATGTTTATTGCTAGTGCCATATCAACTGTTTTCAATCAATTTTACTAAATATTCTCGAACTAATGGTGCCATATAAGTATAACTTAAAATATCTTTAGGACAAATTATATAGGTATTATCTTTGGCACGACTTGTTGCAACATTAAATAATCTAAGTTCTAAACTGTGCACCATTGAATCTGTATTTGGAATAACATATATTGTTACATCTTTAGTAATGCCCTGAACACGTGCGACAGTCTCAACTAGTATATTATTTGTGTTTCCAATAGTACGAGTAACTTCTACTTGCAGAGCTGTTGTCGTTTTTATTAAAAGACTTAAAATAGCAATTTCTATTTTTTTATTTTGCTGTATTAAGTCGGATGCAATTCTTACTGCTTCTTTAATTGCATTAGAAGGAATAGGATCTCCTATTGGCATATCAATAGGAATAATAACGGGGCCTTCTTTCTTTTGAGAAACCATATTAGATTCTTTTGCCAAAGACCTTAGTGCTCCTTTGTAAAACAATCCTGTAAGTTTTGCTGCATTCGTTCCAAGTCTAAAGGTATCTGATAATTGATAATTTGAATACTTGTTAGAAGAAGTTATAGTATCGAGTCCATTTACTAATGGTTCATAGCCTTGTCTTTTGATTCTATCATGGGACATTAATACAATAGGAGGCATCTGATATACATCACCTACCCATAGTTTTTTATATCCAAGCATGTTTGTAGCTGCAAGCATTGCAAAAAAAGCCTGACTTGCTTCATCTACAATTACATAATCAAATAATGGTCCTTCATATCCATTTACCGCAGAGCCACTTGCTATATAAAAAGTGGAAAGCATTAACTTACCAGGTATTGCATAAACTTTCTCTGCATTTTGAATACCATTTACTTCTTTAGCTTCATCTGTTGTTAAATTGGTTTTGTATACTTTATGTTCCTTAATAAGACTCTCTCTCAATTTATCAGCAACTTCCATTAACGCTCTATTAGTTAGAGCTGTTACCAAAACGGAAAAACCTTTTGCACAAAGCATATCGCACAATTGAGATATGCGATGAGTTTTACCCGTTCCTGGAGGACCTTGAACAATTACTACATCTTTGTTTTTAAAATCTTCTAATACAATGTCAGACAGATTCATATCGTGTGATAACAACGAAGGGGTCCATGGTTTAGGCTCATAGTCTGCATCTAGAATTTCTGTACATTTAGGATGATATGAATGGCAAACTTTTTCCAAATTTGCAAGATATTCATATGGGGGTACTTCTGGACCAAGAACGATAATACCGCCTGGGACTTTTTCTATGTATTTTTTGAAGTCCTCTGTAACACCTTTACATCCTGTAAGCATAAATTTGGGATTATCGGATGATGAGTGCCATACACATTTAATACTGGTTGCTGATGTCTCTTTCTTAATCAGGTCCCCATAGGTCAGATTTCCCCAATCCTTATATCTTTTCAAAACATCAGGCAATGTAAAGCAATAATAATGTGAGTTTTTTCTTGGCAATGCTCTAGATACAGGAAATTTGAACAAAGCTTCACCATTGTCCATAAACTTTATGAACATACCAACGAATACTTCGTTCTTCTCTAAGAGCAAATCCAACGCAGATGTTTCTAATTTCTGCTTGAAAGCATCAGTTTGAGCTTTGAGTTCATCCTGAATGAATTGTTTTTGTTTTAGTCTATCTATATTCATTCTATATCTTCATCATTACCTGCAGAATATTCTTGATTTGAATTACTTTGGAACAAACCATAATCATCTAATGAATTAGCGCGGGATAGAATACTATCGTGAACTCGTTCAAACACAAAGTGTGTTCTTTCAAAATACTGAATGTCATTAGCTAATCGTTCAAGACTTTCCTCTAATTTGCTTCCATCAACACTAAAGTTTGAAGATGATATTCTCAATCTAAGGAAGTCATGATTTCCTAGAAGAGCTTTTCTATCAACTACAGCAAAAGACATGTGCCCCATATATAGCATTAAACGTGAGTTTGGTTTTAACAGATGTAGCCATTCATTCGGATTAATCTTTAATTCCTTAGATGATGACCTGAAACTCTTAACTACTATATTATATTCGGTAGTTCCCTTACATACTCCTTCAACAAAAGAATAACTGGTGCGAACGTTTCTTGTATCGTAACCTTTTGCAGAAAGCCATTCTATTGCTTCCTGTTTGGCGAGTTGACTCGCAGCAGCTCGTGCATCTTCGTCTATATCATCATCAATTTCACCATCTAATGTACCAGAGATTCTCTTTTGCTCTTGATCGAAAAACAGCATAAAATCTTCAGCTGTAAATCGATCCGTATTGATTAAAGAACGTACAAGATCAAGAATAGACTGCTCTTCATTACAATTTACGAATATGTTATATCCATTTAGGATGACATCCTTTTCTTTATAGGTATGGAAAATAAATCCAGTGTCTACAAGTTTAACAGTCCAAGGGATTTCTCCGTTGCAAAGATAAATATAATAATCACCAAAAGCAGTATAACGATATTCTGGTGATTCAAATTTTGACAATTCTTCAGAATTGACTTCTATGATATAATCATTTTCATCTAACACATCAACAATTGTTAAGAATTTGGTATTATCTAGAGAAATTGAGTTCTCGGCAATCCATTTACTTAACATTTTAGATAAAGTCCTATTTTGAGCGTTTATAGAGAAATGATTGCCATTATCCAAAAACTCTCGAACTTTTACTATATCAGAATCATTCGTGTGGACTCCAAATATATTTTTAAGTAATTTGCTCTTATTTTCAGCATCCGATGAAGATATCCATTCTGTTATTGTCTCTGGCAGAAGTTCAGAAGGCAAGGCATACTTAGAAGATAAAACATACTCCTGATCTTTCATACCGATAACCCCCTTAATGCACTTTAAGTCTTCACTAGTCAGCTTGGCACCTTTTTGATGCATCTCTAAGATATAATCCAAAAGCGCCTCTTCTTCTTCAATAGATAGTTTACTCTTTATATATTGGAAGTCATCAACATTTTTCTTGATGAACCACTTAGCATCTGCTTCGGTATACGGTAATGTTAAATATTTAGCAATATCTTGGTATTTTGTTGCTAGGATATGAGTGCTATCATTGAAAATCTCACCGTTTATATACCAATTGTATGAAATAGAGTGACTCTGAGGTGTTGATGCAGCATCATGCACACTACAAAGAATGTTTTTCTTCTGTTTGCTATCTTGCACATATTTGATAACAAATGCCAATTGTACTCCATTCTCAAGTATAAAATCAGTCTTATTCAATTGATCAAATACTTCATCAGCTCTATCTTCATCAATTTCATTTCCGAAAAGACTGTCTAAAAATGTTTGAGAAACATGCTTCTCCTCAAGACGTTCTTTCAAGCTATCTACAAGCATCGCAATCTTGTCTTCATTAGGCAGAAGTTTTGATAGAGGGAATTTTTGTCCATTTGACTCAATTGTATGTTGTAATTTAATAGAAGAGAAAGCATATTGCTTTTCATCGTATACAACAACCATCAAAGTTCGAAGTTTATCAAACAAGATTTCATCCTGTTTTTCAATTGAACTAGCCATAAGCAAATGCTGAAGATCTATGTCGGAATCTTCAGTAAAGCTGAAATCGTTTAGTTGTATGGACGAAATATGTTCAATGTATGCTCTTTTTACAGAACTTATGCTATTCCTATATATTGGAAGCAGAGTATCTGCATAAGGCTTAACGTCTTGTACAGTTTCCAAGACTTTAAGAAGCAATTCCTCTTCCGTCAATATGTCTTGAATATCAGTATATTTACAAAAATCTTCTTGGAGTAAAATTAAATTATTGCAATTATTCTCAATGAAAGTTCTTAAAGCATCATTGTTCGTATATGCAATACAACACCCTTTGTCAATCATAGAAAAAACATAGCCATCTTCTACTTGTTTTATAAAATAATGGTTGAATATCGTTTCGTTATTTCTATGGCAATAGTCTAAGACACAGTTTACCTGTTCTTTTGTTATGACTTTGTCTGAGGATAGATAAATTTGCTCTAATTGTTGTTCAATACAATTAAATGGATCTTTTTGTAAAGCCTTAAGAACTATATCTGTAACGACCAATTTGCCAGAAAGCAACTCTATAATCGGTATTATATCTTCTTCGCCTGCAATTGATGAACTAAAAATCACATCATCTATTTTGTGCATTGATTCTGATACAAATACACAATTCTTGTCATAGAAGTATTCTTTTTTATTATCATTAGCTTGTTCGTGTTCTGCGACAATATAAGTAGTAGAAGCCAATGAGTATAAAGACATTGCCTTCTCTTTGTTGCTGCCAATCTCCTTAACAAGGTCATCCCACTTGTTTACTACTACCTTATCAAATTGGTCTTTTTCCTTCATCAAATACCTATCTAAGCTTTTACCAACAGCAAGATATTCAGATTCATCAATGACATATTCTCTTGTAATATCATTGTAGAGTGAACTATCCATGTGAGTAAGCTCTGATATAGGCATTATCCTTCCATTTTGATTTGAGAAAATTTCCCATGCATTTAGATCTTCATTTTTGATGCTTATCTTGTTTGATGCAAAATGAGTAAAGAGTGAAGACTTCTCTTGTTCAGATAATTTGTGGGCATCTGTTTTTGTCTTTTTTGCAATGATGGAGAACAAATATATACTATATGCTTTTAGCTGTTCTTGTAGTTTATGCTGAAAAGCGTGGGTCGAAATATCTTCATCTGTTATTTCAAAGCCCAATTTTAATAGGATTTCTTCTATTCCTTTAATCGTTTCAGTACGAAGTATTATATTTCGAGAAGTAAGTAGTTTGTTAAAACTATACAATCTCCCCATAGAAGTAAATGCTGGTATATCGGCAATCTGATCGTCAAGATTCTTTCTGTTGCCAGGCATATTTGCAATATGATTTAACACTAAGAATCTCAATTCCTTGGAAATTGAAAGCCAATAACGTAATATAGAAATGCGGTTTTTCTTGTCAAGAATACGTTCGACAACATTGCTTGTCTGCAAATGCTCTATACCAGAGAAAATATTTGAAATTTTAAGAGGTTCTATATTGATTTCGCTGTTTATCAATCGTTTGTTCAATCGGTATAGGTCACAAAAATCAGATGCACCAATTATGTCTGCAAATCCTGACTCATCTATGATAATATCAGATTGACAGACTACTTCATTTTTATCATTTAAAATAAATGGAGTTGTTACTAGCGATTCGGTATAGCCTCGATTAAATTGTTTTGCCAATTTATCAACTTTACTTTCTTCCAATTCTTCAGTAAGAAGTTCTTTAGGAAGTAGGGAAAGATATGATGGATGAGCTTTAGATGCTAATGTAGATACCCAAGATACAATACTCTTTCCAATATTGTAAAAGAGGAACTCATTCCATACACTAACTTGTTTTGCGTTTTGTCTGTTAGAGGACAACTCAAAATCGGCATTAATATAGAACGGGAATAAATATCTTCTGTCTTCCATTGGAAGATAGGCATACAGAGATGGCGTTTTATCAGGTATAGGGATTGCATGACCATTTTCGTCTAACATGAATGCATATGACAAAGTCGTTGTGTCTGCAGCAATAATTCTCTCTGGTATTGAGGTAATAGGAATTTCTGTATTGTCTACAATTTGATACATAAACCACTTTTCGCGACTTCCTAGTTTCTTGCATTCCTTTTTCATCGGAATACCACATACCTCAAAGTTTTTATTATCAACAGCAATATCACAACCTTCTTTTACTATATACGAAACCTCCTCTTCTGTTTCATCAAAAGAGTTCTTGAGTTTTACAATACCTGTTCGTTTGTCTTCTTGTTTGGCAATGCTAAGCAGTTCCCATTTTTTCTCACCGAATTGTATTCTTAGAGTGTTTCTTAGGAAAAGCATGAATCGGGGTTTCTTGATAATACCCTTGATAATTTCACGGTATTGTTCTGCTGTCGCATCCATTTCCAAAGCAATAGCGACATTACAATTACGCATAAAACTTGTTCCACGTAATTCTTCTGGACACTCATTTACCCAGAACGGCAATAATTGCCATGGTAAATGATCTACACCCTCAAAATCTTCTTCGTTCTCTCGATTCTCTTCAAAAAACAATTGTAATTGTTCTTCCGTATATATTGGATTAACATATCTGTAGAAATCTCTGAAGTTATTGAATATATGGGCATTTTTGTCAAAAACGAAGAAAAATCCAGCTGTTTTAATAAAAACCCGTTCGGAATCTGTGAAAACACTTTTAAAGCCAATCCCTTTATATCCAGTTTTCTTTCTATCAAGCCTCTTCGTACTATTTGCCGTTGAAACGATCGATCTGAAATCCTGTCTAGAAAACGATAGCCCATCATGTGTAAAAATAAGGTAATTGTCTTTTACTTGAACCATTACCTTTACACCTTTAGGCGACGATGAGTCATCCGCATTTTGTAAAAGCTCATAAAACATTCTATCTCGATCGGTGTACATGTCAGCACCAATCTCTTTTAGGTAGCTGGCAGATTCTCGATTCGACTTAGGTGTCTTGTTTTCCTTAAAACTCTTCTCAACTTGTTCTTTGAATGGATCGGGGAGAGCAATAGCACCTCCTGCAAGTTGCGCGGAAAACATATATGGTCGGTGCTCTTTTTCACGTCTTTCAGGAGAAGCAACGTCTAATGAAAAAGTGTAGTATTTGCCATCCTCTAATCCATAGGCGTACCGCGTTGGTATTAAAGCAGAGATATTTGTTCCTGTATATTTATCAACAAACTGAATATTTTTATCTGCTTCTGAAGCTGGAATTATGTTTCTTGCTATTGCTCCAGAAATTGTAGGTTCAGATTTTGATGTTTTGTTGTCGTATAATTTTGATACTTTTGCAATGAATTTGTTCTCATGAATGTTTAAAGTTGACAATAGTTCATTAACATCCATATCGAATAATTCCTTAGGGTATACCTTCTCTGATTGCCATTTTAGGTCAAAAAAGAATTTTTGCTGGTCGGAATAAAGATATTTAACCTCTAAATCTTCGTTTAGATATACAAAATCCGAGGCATTAAGAACCTTTTCCCAAGCCAAATCTTCACTCTTTATATAACCATAGATTGTAGTATTATCAAGAATGATTCGTAATGTAACAAGGTCTTTTTCAAGAAAAACAACCTTGCCAATTACAATTGTTTCATTAGGAATCAAATTGTCATCAACAATCTTTTTGATTCCTAACCATTTGTTTTCTAATAATCTTGATATACTTACATAAAACAATAACTTATCAATGTTGATTTCTGAGACAGCTACATCTATGCTAGCTCCTTCTTCTATTTTATACTTTGATGGTATATCCTTTGAACGTAATAAAGCTGTTATTCCATTAGAGAATTCTACAATATATCCAGAAGGAACCGCTCTTTTTATCAATCCATTTAATACTTGATTAATTTCAAGTTTAGTGATGTACTCTTTTCTGATTCTTTCTGCATTAATCTTCTCCAGTTCTTTTGAGGCAATGTGTTCCTGGGTTTTCAGTAATTTTTGACTTAATAGAAGAATTGAGTTTTCCGGGTCTGCTTTTTGTACAGAGAATTCAATAGGGCTATTAATACCATTGTTATCTGGTTCACACATTTCTTCTTTATGCATGAATCCAATAATACCCATTACATTGATCTGGTAACCTTTCTCTGTTATTCCTTTAATTATGCCAGATAACTTTTGCCCTCTTTGAAGATTTGAGATAATATTTTTTCGTTCAAAGATTTTCTTTATGTAATCTTTATGAGAAACAACAGTACTCCATCTGTCCGCACGTTGAACCATAACTTTAACACTCTTGCCAGCATACGATTCATAATCTTCTATGTCTTTATAAAGCTGACTTCCAGGGAGAAATACTTCCGAGTCACCAATAGAACATATCCATCCTCCATTAGTTGTATGAAGGATCTTTGCAATGAAAAATTGTTGAACATCTATTGCATGTGCAAATTTGTTGAGTGCCATCTCTTGAATTTATTAAGCTTTATTTTCCTTAATTCTCTTAAACATTGTCTCCAGTGTTAGCTTGAATCTCTTAAGCATTTCAACCTGAAATTTATAGTATTCCTGGGAGGTACTTAATTCATCAGCAGAACCCATAATCTCAATATACAAATCGGCTCTAGAGAATTGTCCATGATGTTGCTCGAAATTATCCATTTCATGACCGCCTCCAATTGAATGTCTTGCTATATCTACACACTTGCCGAATTTTCCATAAAGAAATTGTCCAAATTCGTCTCTGCTGCTCTTAAGCCTTTCGTAGTAATATTTATAGAGAGCAGAAGCAAAATCAGATAATTGATCCTTTGTATAGCATGGTGTACGTAAGTCATCAGCTAAAGAATCTCCGTCTATTACTGGTGTAAATACGACTTTTTTCTTATAATTGATTCTTTGTTTGTTTATCAATTCTATGAGGTCTGTAATTGACTTCATTAAGTTGTATGTTTCCGGAATGCTTGGAGTCTTCTTGCCGGAAAGTTCTCCAATAATAAAGTCCTTTAAGAAGCCAATAGGCAAATGATACAAATCTTTTGATTTCAAGGATATAATACCTTTATTCTTAAGACTTTCAAAATTATTAGAATTAGGAACTTTACGAGGTGCAATTGCCAGGTCTTTTAATATTGAATATTCCCCTGTATTTAATGCTTTATTTGTAAGCTCTTGGAAATAACCTTGGCATATTGTATAATCAGGAAGTTCATTATTTTTGTATATATATGAACCAATTACGTTTTTGCCGTAGAATGGTACTCCTCCTGATTTTTCGTAGGCAAATTCTTTGTTTTTAAGTAGAGTCTCACGCAATTTTGTATCTTCTACTAATTTGCATTCATTCTCCCACATAGACAGAAATGCTTCTTTTGATAAAGGTGTTACATACTCATAACCCGAAATCGTATTTGCTTCACCAGAACCAGGAACTTCACTTATTAATTGATCCCAAGGTGTTGCACCTGTAAGCCAAAAACAGAAAGGTCGTGAGCCATTAGGTAATGTATCACTACTCATGGTTCTCATCTTCATAAATCCAGATGTTGAGTCTAAAGCATATTTGAAGAGATATTCATACTCATCAATCATGAAGAGTATCGTTCTGTCTAATAAATCAGAAAGCCAATATACTAGTCTTTGAAAAACAGATTGTATTCTAGTGCTTGAGAGAGATTCAAGCTTTTCAGCAATTTCTGTCCAATCATCACATGGAGTGATCTCTACACTACCGAATTTTTCTGGTTCTGTAAATAAACCATTATTATATAATGATTCAACTAATATGCCTATCATATGACGATATACGGCATCTGTTCCTTTTATGTCAGATGTCTTTATATCTATATAAACGGGATAAACTGATATGTCTTCCTTTTCTTTCAGTAGAGTGCAGACGGTCTTTAATACACAGGTTTTGCCGAATCGTCTTGCCCCAATAATATTGGTGTTTTGTTTTAATTTTGCGGCAACAATGAGATTATCGAGCAGTTTTTCTCTGCCAAAAAGCTCTTTAGGATTCGATATGTCCTTAACTTGAAAAGGTATGATGTTCATAATTATTTTAATTTGAGCGAATATAATTACATTATGGTACCAATCTCTACAGTTATATCAGGATGATGGATGCTCCACCATCTTCTAAATAGATCTACAGTTATTGTATAAACAGGAAGATCTTCATCTAGAGCATCCTTTAAGACTCTCTTCTTTGTCAAAAGTTCTATAGAATCTGCAAGTTTTGCTGTAAATGCAGAGACTCTTTTGGCTGCCCATAATTCCTGCAACTCAACCATACTTACACCTCTTGGATGTTCTTTGTTCTCCCTGTTAAAATGAACGATGCTTGTTATCAATACGTTTACTTCTTTAGGGTCTGCTGGACTAAACATGTTGTTTTGGAATACATTGTCCGGAAGAGTTTTGACTAATGAGTTTTCTGAAGGAGAAATTTCACCAGTCAAAATTTTGATTACATGTTCTAGTTCGGGGTAGCCAATTATAGATCTTTTATTTTCAACTGCATAAAAACCACAATATTTGCAAATCATTTGGACAAAATAAGGTACATCGCCAGATAGTCGATGAATATGATCTACAGCTTCCTTTGTAAAGACTAGTTTATCTCCTAGTACTTGGATCAATTCCTCTGCAGAATCTTTGTCAATCTCACTGATTTGTTCTTTTTTACAACCTACCAACTGCCCTTGAATTCCATATTTCGGATCTTCAAGCAATGCATCTACATCATATGTTCCTGCATATATGAAACCCGCTTTTGCCTCAAATGAAAATTGTCTTAATGTGTGCAAGAAAGCAGGGTTTACTACTGAATTATCCATCATTACCTTGATGAAAGAAAACTCATCAACAAAGAATATAGGGTAAATATGCTTCTTCTGTAAGAACGTCAAGGCATTATTGAGTTCCTTTGCCCTAGGCCTCTCAGGCATATTTAATTCTTTATATCCTTCTGCTCCGATATATGGTTCAAGGTACTCGTTGAATTGGTCAAACAACAAGTACTCCCACATATCATGAGCATTTCCGAAGCTGGATGCTTGTGATAAATCCCAGTAAAAAGTTGCAATACAATATTTTTCACCAGATATAGTAATTTGTTTCTTATCAAGTGCGTTTCTAAGATATTTTAATATTGAACTTTTTCCTGTCCTGGTTAATCCGTATAATATATAGGGCTTATCTCTTTCTATTGACGTATAGTGTTTAGTCAACATTTCAAGTATTTGTTTTCTGCCCTTAAACATTTGCTCTACAGGAATAGGTCCATCATTCCATGGAATATCTTCGTATTTCAATGTTGATTCCGGTTCTTTCTCCAGAGTGAATTCAAACTCCGTAGATGGAAGTTCCTTTCCTTGATAAATCGCACTTATTGACATTACCAACTTGATAGATTCAACCTCGTTCATTGCTGGAGGTAATTTCATTGGTACCTCCAAATTATTACCAGATGGAATTTCATTCTTGTAAGTATTCTTGCCTTTAATTGATGCGCCAGTTGTGAGGTTAATTACATTTGGAATCATAATGCATCCTTCTGCCGTACTTTCACCTTTATTTTTGATGAGTAGATTGACTACTTTGGAACCGTCAAGATCAACTATATACGGAGGGTCAGCTAATACAACCAGCTGTGGCATTGTGTCGGCGATTTTCTTTTCAAGAGCATTCATTACTACTCTTTTCCACTTACTTAAGAGTGGAAAGAAAAAAGTCCTTCCATAATACGTTGTGTTATCATTGATAAAAACAAGCTGTTCATCAATGATTCTTTGTACTTGAATTAATAAATTAGTTCTTTCTACTTGGTTTCTATTTGTGTAAGGACTTAGAATTAATAAAATCTTGTCAGCTGCAATTTTTGATTCTGTTTCTGTTTCATTGAGAAGATCGCTTAATTTTGAAACTACATCCCATTTCTCTTGGATTGAAGACAAAAGATGAATGTTTAGTTCTTCTTTTACTACGGTTGACAACGAATTGGCGAAGTTTACATTCCTTTCTTGTCTGTATGATAAAGATTTTTTTAGAAAGACTCCAGGTGATAAGCTAGTCTCAATGTTTGTTCCATTAATTCTATTAATTATGTTGTATATGTCGGGACGTTTTGTGTTGTCCTTTAATGCATTATGGAACTCACGTCTCCATTCTCCTTTCCATCTGTTAAACCATAATTCATTCCAGGCTTTAGAACTTGCGGATCCAACTTCAATAATTGTTTTCCACAAAATATCATTGACGGCTTGGTTATGACTGTTGATACAAGATAGAAATATCTTGTTGAAATTTCCAGTTAAATCAACTTCAAGGTTGTTCTCAAAATTGCTAATCGCCACATTCAATTTGATATAATTACAAAGAATCATGCTTAACATGTTTGTATTAGTATTTGATAACAAATTAAGTGATTCAATGTAATAACTACAAGCACTATCTTTTAGTCGTTTTAGATATAGTATATTTGAATGTTTAGACGATTTTATGTCATTATTAAACTGATTAAAAAGAAAATTAGCTTTATAGACTGCATAAAAGGCAACAGACTCCATGTAATTTGACAAATCATAACTACCAACAGGAAGCTCGCTGAAGGCTTTTGCGGCTTCTAGGTAAATTGGGTATCTTTCGCCTAGATCGGTTCCTTTATACGATTTTGCTTCTTCAAGAATAGACTGTGCAATTGAAGGTGACGGAACTCCACCATTAGATATGATTAGATCATGATTAAACTTATGTTCTTTTATATCAATATCAATCATTTTACTGATAGTTAATGCGGAATCGTCTATTTCAAGCATTAATTCTTTATCATCTTCAGAATTGTCTGAGACTGAACTTGATGAACTTTCAATAGAAACAGAGGATAAAGAACCTGTTTTGATTTGATCAAGCAGTGTTGCCGCATATTTGTTTTGCGGATTATATCGCAATGCTTTTTCAACAGATTTTTGTGCGTCACTTAAGTCTGTTTTATCCATTGCTTGTAAACGGGCTAATTCTGTATATAAATGACTTAAGTTCTTAGGCTCACCTCCTACAGACTCGATAAACTCTATCAATGAAGAATAGGCTAATTGAGCGTTTTTATAATCTGTTATAGAGGAATATGCTTGTGCCTTTCTAAGGAGCAAGCTACTTTTGTATTTATTATCAACTAAAGTTTGATCTAATATTTCATCAATGGTAGATATTGCGGTCGCGTGCTCTCCATTCCTGATTAGTTCATTCAGTTGTTTTTCAATTTCCTTATATCCCTTAGGAATCTTAGTCGCAGACTTTATGCTTTCTAGTTTTTCTTTGATAAAGGCATTGACACATTTCATCGCTTGGATCAATTTGCCAATTTTCCAAAGTGCTTGTTGCCCCATGGATTGAGAACGTAAGAAATAACAAAGAGCTTTTGCTTGACGATAATGTCCTTCACTAATTGCTTGCTTAAGCAAATCTACATATCCAATAATAGTGTTTGGGGATAGGGTTAGATATACTCCTTTAACTTCAAACTGCGGAGTCTGATGATAATATATTACAACTGGTAAACTGTCTCCGATAGAAAAGTGCAGAAGATCCTGCATTAACGAAGTCTCAATAATCGTATATGTATTGACAGACAACTTAGGTTGTTCATCTGTACTTACACGAAATGAGCGTCGAATTACTTCATTCACATTTGCATTCGAGGCAACTATTGTGTTTTTTTCAGTTACCGTCAGTGAATTTTGTATTTCAGAAACGATAGAAACTAGATTGTTCCTGTCTATTTGATCCCAACTAGACTCGTATTTTCCGATTGTAACAAATGCTTGTTTTGGCTTGGAAGGATGTTCGTCTTTGGGGGTAGATGTGATCGGAGCAACACTCGTTCTATCATTAGTAGTAGAGTCATTTGAGCCTTTGACCTCTTTGCTTGATTTATCTGTAGCTTTTAATTTCAGGTCAATGATGTCCTCATCTTTACAAAAAACGACTGCGCCATTTGTCTTTTTAATGGCAATTAAGGAAGATGAAATTTTCATTATTTCACCTTCTATGGTTTGTTCTTTAGTAGTGATATTGATAATATCTCCTACTTTAGCTATATCTAAAATAAAATCTAAATACATACTATTTGTTTTCTAATCTCGCCAAAGTCCATCCATAGCATGAATTGCATATTCTGGAATTTGGATTGTTTACTTCGATAGCATATTTTTTTGAAGTTTTGCTCTTGCCACAAATATGACAAGTAAAAGATTCTACCTTGTCGTTTTTGATTAAAGTAATACCGGACCTTACATTGCTATTTGAAACGTTAGTTTGCATTTTCCCTCCAATTTCATTTGTCACTGTAGGATGAATCTCAACATGTGAAATATCAGAATCTTTTTTTATAATAACAGAACCATCTGTTTTTTGAATGGCTATAAGTTCTTTCGACAATTTTACAATTGCGCCCTCAATTGTCTCGGTACTAGTTCTAATAGTAACTTGATTACCAACTTCTGCTATATCTACAATGAAATCTAAAAACATAATCACATTTCTATTTGTTGTGACTTATTTGAATTGTCAATATTTGGACACAAATATATAAAAGGATTTGCAGATTCACGAAGAAATATCCGAAAATCTGCAATTCTCTTGTAAAAAAGTTAGTTTCCTTATTCGTTAGCGACCAAAGTTACCGTTTTCGTCTAGAGGTAGTCAGATTATTATCATTCTTCTTCTCTCCCCAGGGCATATCCGATGATGAACCACCGCCACCTGTGCCAACATGAGTCTGTGCTGGACCACCTGAAAGCATCTCAAATATAGCACCAAGCAGTTGGGCTTGAACCTGGCTCACTTGCTCAAACGGCTCAAAGATTTCATTGACAAGTTCATATTCGGTAAACTCACCATTCAGATACTTTTGTATAACAGGATTGTACCACTCGAAATACTTCGCATCCTCAAAGGTCTCATTTTCCACCTTAGTTTGAATGCGAAGGCTTGGTATGTTTGAGTGGCGAGGCGATATGCGAATACCTGTGAGTGTTGCACCCGATGAGAGGCGATATCGATGCGGATTGGCCTTTCTGTCAAGTGTGTCAATACGCTGCTTCTGCTTTTCTATGGTAGCTTCGTGAGCAATGAGCTTTCGCTCGGCAACTTCAGCCCGTTTGATTGCCTTGTCAATCTCCACCATGTAACCATTACGATATTTCGCTAGTTCGGCCTTATGTTGCTCCTTTAGTTGCAGCAGTTCCTGTTCTAATTGAGCTATGCGTTGCTGTAACTTTTCTATCTGCTTGTCCTTATCCGATAGTTTTTTCTTTGCTTCAGCCAATTCTCCCGTACCGAAGAATGACAATATCTTGGAACGACCTTCACGTGCCTTTTCAACCTCTGCCTGCAATCTCTCTATGTCATCTTCGTATTTCAACATCTGCTCACGATAGTACTGACCATTAGTCTTATGTCGGGCCGTAGAACCCACCACACCACGTTGCAATCCAAATGGTTTCATTGCAACGGCATAGGTATTCTGATATTGGAACAGCTTGCCACGAGACATTACGTCATCTGCGGATAATCGTGGACCACTCTTAGTTTCATATTTCTTATCACCCTCACGCTCCTTGCGTCTGCGTTCTGTGGTCACGATGGGTATAATGGTGGCATGCAGATGGGGTGTCTTCTCATCCATGTGCAGCACACACGACACAAGATTCTCTTCACCGAATGTATCTTTTAGCCATGACAGATTAGCCTTGATCCATTGGTCAAGTTTACCTTCATGCTGAAGCTTCATCATCTGCTCGTGTGTTCCGGTCAAGATGATACGTATAGCCTTGGTCTGATTCTTACCGACCTTTCGGTGTAAACCAGCATGGTCTATACGATACTGAATAGCCTCGGTTCTGTTGGCAACTCCTTGCGGAAATTCTATCAGTTCCCGATTCAGATGTGTCCGTTTTGCATCGGCATTATCCGGCACATATGTTTTACCCTTTGCATCCTTTCTCTCTATGTGGCATGACATACCGCTGTCACTTCCACTGCCACGTTGCAGGTGGCATACTGCATATTGAATATTACTCATTGTGATTTGTTTTAAGTTAAACGATTGTTCTATAAAATGCCGTTATATAATACCGCTCTTTGTGTAGCAGGTATCTTCAAGAACTTATGGGACTTTTTCATTCTGCCACATCGGAGGTGGTCAAGATGAAAATGCCCTAATAAGCTACGGCATTTTATAAAGCCTTTCACCTGAAGGATCCTCCTGACCATTAGGATTCATCTACCAGAACCAAATCCAGTTCGTCAATGAGATTTTGCAATACAGGATTGTAGCTAACACTTGAAAAGGGACCCGGGTAGCATTTGAAACGTGCCCCACCCATGGGTATGTTTAACCGAACAAAATTGGTATATTCATAAAAACCAATGGCGTTCATAATATGTACC
>NZ_CAXUGK010000035.1:0-51026 GCF_964250605.1 Bacteroides sp. AR20
AAGATGTAGAAAGGAATAGACACTCGTTTCCACTCACAAAGATAGTCGCGGTCTTGCTTTTCATAGAGGAAATATAGGAAAAATATCATTCGACCGACTGTCAAATCTGTTCAATCTACATGAACTTACTTGCTTGATAGAATGTTATAACTACAATAACTAAAACAGAAAATATCATGGAAAAGAGCTTAATTCATAGTAATGAACTGCATTTTATCAGTAAGAAACGCATTCATCAAGCAGTAGAGAAAATGGTTGAGTCATTGGATTTGGCTGCGGGTTCCACAACCGGCTTCAACATCTATGCAGTAGTGGAGAGCTATTTCACGGATTTGGAAAAACGAAAAGAAATCAATCAGCTGCTCAACCTGGAGCAAGATGTCTGCGAAGAAATAGAGGCAGAATTAAGTTATAAATAAATTACGGAGTTACCGACTACTATTAAGTTACGGGCTACAAGTGTCCTGCAGTATGATAATGCAGTACACTTGTAGCCCGTAACTTATAGTAGCTGATAGCCAGTAAATTGAAACTTGTAGCCCACTCAGTCTTTCGCCTGATGCACCGTCAACTGCGGGAATGGGAAGTCGATACCTTCCTCATTGAATACGGAGTAAATCTTCTTGTTCATATCAAAATAAACGCCCCAGTAGTCTCCGCTCTTCACCCAAACACGAATCACCACATTCACACTGCTGGCATCCAAGGCATGAAGAGCTACAAACGGTTCGGGAGTATTCAAGATACGGCTGTCTTCGGAGATGATACGACGCACGGTGCTCTCTACCTTGTCATAATTCTCACCATATTCTACACCGATCACCCAATCTACACGACGCGTATCCTCACGGCTGTAATTAGTCACTGTACCACTGCTCAACGCACCGTTAGGGATATAGATTACCTTATTGTCGGCTGTGGTCAGAATCGTATGGAAGATTTGAATCTCACGTACCGTTCCGGACACTCCCTGGCTTTCAATCCAGTCGCCTACCTTGAAAGGACGGAACAACAGTACAATCAATCCACCCGCAAAATTCTGCAAGTTTCCGGAAAGTGCCATACCGATAGCCACACCGGCAGATGCCAACAAAGCTGCAAAAGAAGTAGTTTCCACTCCCAATTTGCCGATAACGGCAATAATCAGCAGAATGGTCAGCAAGATATTGACTAAACTTTTCACAAAGCTCTGGATACTGGCATCCACATGTCTTTTTGCCAATAACCTCGCCAGCATTTTCCTAAGAAAGGAAATCAAGAACCGTCCTACCACAAAGATGATGACAGCTCCAATAATACGTCCACCGGCACTTACGCCCCAATCTATCAATTGCTGAAGGAATATCTGCAGTTTGCTGAAACCATCGTCAGCAACTTGGGCAGCAAAGGCTGCCATGAATAAAGATGATAACATAACTATACTCTTTTTTTAAAATTAATGCTGCAAAATTAACAAATAACTCTGACTTTCGTTCACTTAACTTGCCACTTTCGACGAAAACTCCTACCTTTGCTCCCGATTTCAACTAAGGGGTGCCCTAATACGACGGGCTGAGATCATACCCATTAACCTGATCCGGGTAATGCCGGCGGAGGGAAAAGAAGAAAAGTTCCCCTTTTCTGTATTCATCTAAACGAAACAATTGCAAATGAAGAGACATGCAATGGCGACCTGCCTCCTTATGGCAGCACTGGGTGTCTGTGCGCAGACACAAGAGCAAGACAGTCTGCGGGTGATAAACCTGCAGGAAGTGGAAGTCATCTCCACACGTGCCACAAACAGCACACCGGTGGCATTCACCAATATAGGCAAAGAACAACTGAAAAAACAGAATTTCGGACAAGACCTGCCGTATCTGTTGAGTATGACACCCTCCGCCATTACTACCAGCGACGCCGGTGCCGGGGTGGGTTACACCACACTGAGAGTCCGCGGAACAGATGGCACACGCATCAACGTCACCGCTAACGGTATTCCCATCAACGATGCGGAAAGCCACACGGTATTCTGGGTCAACCTGCCGGATTTCGCCTCCTCCGTCAAGGATATGCAGGTGCAACGCGGAGCTGGTACCTCAACGAACGGTGCAGGAGCTTTCGGTGCCAGCATCAACATGCAGACGGGTGATTTCTCCATGAAACCCTATGCAGAATTCAACGGTTCCTACGGCTCCTTCCATACGCACAAGGAGACGGTGAAAGTGGGAACGGGACTCATCAACAATCATTGGTCGTTCGACGCGCGGCTCTCCAACATCAGTACAGACGGATATATAGACCGGGCGTCTGTGGGACTGAACTCCTATTACCTGCAAGGAGGGTACTACAATGACAACACCTCTATCAAGCTGATAACCTTTGCCGGCAAAGAGCGCACTTACCACGCATGGAACTATGCCAGCAAGGAAGAGATGGAACGTTACGGACGGCGTTATAATTCCTGCGGATTCATGTACGCCACCGACCGGGACGGCCATGTATACAACAAAGAATATTATAAAGACGACAACGGCGAGAAGCATTACCTCACGGACGAAGGAGGTGCACTGCATTTCTATGACGACCAGACCGACAACTATACGCAAAAGAATTACCAGCTGCTATTCAACCACAATTTCACCCCACAATGGAACCTGAATATCGGCCTGCACTACACCAAAGGCGACGGATACTATCAAGAATATAAAGGTGAACGCTCGTTAGCAGAGTACGGCATGTCTCCTTTCGAATACAATGGCGGCAAGGTAGAAGTAAGCGACCTTATCCGCAAGAAGGCAATGGACAACTGGTTTGGCGGTGGAATCTTCTCCGTAAGCTACAAAGCCGACCGTCTGCATGCCTCGCTAGGCGGTGCACTGAACCGCTATGACGGCGACCACTTCGGAAAAGTGCTTTGGGTAAAGAACTATATCGGCGAACTGAACCCCGACCACGACTACTACCGCAACAACGCCACAAAGAACGACGGAAATATTTATCTGAAAGTCAATTATGAACTGGTAAGCGGCCTCAGCGCCTACCTCGACCTGCAATACCGCCACATCAACTACAAGATAAACGGACTGAACGACAAGTACAACTGGACTGCCGCCACTCCGGGAATGCAAAAATTGGACATTGACGAAGATTTCGACTTCTTCAACCCGAAAGCCGGACTGTCCTGGCAAATCGACCGCAACCACCGCCTATACGGTTCGTTCAGCGTAGCCCATAAAGAACCTACGCGCAACAACTACACCGACGGCTACTTCACCGAACATCCCAAGGCTGAGCGTTTGTTCGACTACGAACTGGGATATACCTTCGCCAACTCATGGATCCATGCGGGTGCCAACTTCTACTATATGGACTATAAAGACCAGCTGGTACTGACGGGAGAGCTGAACGAGATAGGCGAAGCCATGGCCAGCAACGTGCCCGACAGCTACCGTACGGGTATTGAACTGATGGCTGGCATCAAACTGGACTGCGGCTTGCAATGGGACATCAATGCCACACTCAGCAAGAACCGTGTGCAGAACTTTACCGAGACACTTTTTGAAAACGAGGAGGCTGGGTCGGAAGCATGGGTCATCAAACACGGGGATACCCCCATCGCATTCTCTCCCGACTTCATACTGAACAACCGCTTCGGCTATACGTTCAAGGGATTCGAGGCCTCGTTGCAGTCACAATATATCAGCAAGCAATACATGAGTAACGCCAAGCGAGAGGAGTGCACACTGGATGCTTATTTCGTAAGCAACCTGAATCTGTCCTATACCTTCAAGTTGCCTAAAGTAAAGTCGGTAACCGTAGGGTGCACCATCTACAATCTGTTCAATGAAGAATACGAAAACAACGGATACGCAGGCAGCGGATACTATCACGACGACAACGGAGGAAAAGTCCGTTACAACTATGCCGGCTACGCTGCCCAGGCGGGAACGAATGTATTGGGACATATAGCAATCAATTTCTGATGGAACATACTCTTGAGATTATAGGCACTGTGGTCGGGATTCTCTATCTCTGGTTGGAGTACCGGGCAAGCATTTATCTTTGGATAGCGGGCATCATTATGCCTGCCGTCTATATTTTTGTCTACTATGATGCGGGGCTGTATGCAGACTTCGGCATCAACATCTATTATCTGGGTGCTGCCATCTACGGCTGGATGATGTGGAAGTACGGAGCATTTCTGCGCCGGACTATCTTGCGGCGGAAAGGTGCAGGACAGAAAGGAGAGGACACAAGAACAGAAGAACAAAAACTGGAACTTCCTATCACCCATATGCCGGCGCGCTACTTGCTGCCGCTTACCGCCGTATTCATCGCCGCTCTGCTTGGCATTGCCTGGATATTGATAAACTTCACGGACAGCAATGTGCCCTGGCTGGACTCCTTCACCACCGCACTGAGCATAGCCGGCATGTGGATGCTGGCACGGAAATATGTAGAGCAATGGTGGGCATGGATTGCGGTAGATGCCGTTAGCGCCGGACTGTACATCTACAAAGGACTTGATTTTACAGCCGGACTATATGCCCTTTACACAATTATAGCTATCTTTGGCTACTTCAAATGGAGGAAAATGATGAACAAGGATGAAGGATTAGAGATTAGGGATTAAGAAAGACATGAAAGACGAACTATCAACGAGCAACGAGCAATTATTAACTATTGATGCCGTAGTTTTGGCGAATGGGGAATATCCTGCAAGTCCCCTACCTTTAAAGATATTGGCGGAAGCGCCTTACGTGGTTTGTTGCGACGGCGGAGCGGACGAATACATCCGCCGGGGCCATACTCCCGACGTAATCATCGGCGACGGTGACTCCCTCAGTGATGAAAACCGCCGGAAGTTCGGACATATCCTACACCGTATCAGCGACCAGGAGACCAACGACCAGACTAAAGCCGTCAACTTCCTGCTGGCGAAAGGCAAACGCCGTATCGCCATCATCGGTGCCACGGGCAAACGTGAAGACCATACACTGGGAAATATCAGCCTGCTCATCGACTATCTCCGTGCCGGAGCCGATGTACGTACCTATACCGATTACGGCATCTTCATCCCCTGCCGGAGTACCCGCACCTTCCCAAGCCATCCCGGACAGCAAGTATCCATCATCAACTTCACTGCACACGGTCTGCATGGCAAAGGACTGGTCTATCCCCTCAGCGATTTCACCAACTGGTGGCAAGGCACACTCAACGAATGCACCAGTACAGAATTCACCATCGAGGCGGAAGGGGAATACCTGGTATTCGTCACTACTTCTTCGCTTCCGCCACTTCAACAAAGTACACGCTGATACAAATCATGGCAATGGCAGCGGCTTGCGTCCAACTGAAACGGTCTTGCCCCAAGGTGAGGGAAACAACGGTAGTCACCACCAGTATCAGATAGCTGTACATGGCTACAACCGTCGTCTTGAGATACTTCAAGCCCACCGGAACCAGAAAGTAACTGAGGTAAGTAGGGAAAACCAGCACAAACGCCAGCACCGCCCACGGCACCCAGTGCCACTCCCCATGCAAGGCATCCGTAAGCAAGGGTGCATCCCAGCCTATAATGGACGACACAATCAATCCCGTTACTGCCGCACCGCCAAAGATGTACTTCATCATCGTCACTACCCCGACCTCTTCCAGCAGTTTCTTGCTCACAATCAGGTAAACGGCAAAGACCAGCGAGCTCACCATACAGAGCATGTTGCCCGTAAACGCATCGTGCGCCAGGTCATCACTGCCTTGCGTAAGGATACACAACAACGCACCGCCAAAACCCAGCGCTATGCCGATTATCTTCATCAGCGTAGCCTTTTCGTGCAGGAAAAAGACAGATATCAGAAAGACCCAAATGGGCTGCATGGAGTTGAAGATGGCACTGGAAACCGGAGTCGTCTTACTGATGCCCAGCAGATAGCAGAACATGAACCCGTAGAGTCCGAAAGCTCCCAGACAGAACAGCCCTATCCGCTGCCGCCTTGTGACCGGTGCCTCCTTTACAAACCAGCTTGTTATCCAAAATGCCACGGCAGCAAAGACACAACGCACCGTGACACCTGTCAATGCACCCAGCCACAAAGGGAGCAGAAATTTCAATCCATTCATATTCAACCCCGCCATGACGCGCGATGCAACCATACTGAGATTGGCTTCCAGTTTCTTATCTTTCATCAGCTTCGTATTTTTCCCCTCAAACAATTCATTACTTTGAAATGTTTTAAGGAAAAAGGAGATAACGTTATGGCAAAAGTTAAAGAAGAGCAATCGTCCCAGCAAACAAAGCAAGTCCTCGCATTCTCCACCCGGCTACGCCATGACCTTAAGAAAGCCTGCCGGCAACTGGATGAGGGAGAAGGACAAGAGGATGTCACAATCAGTAAGGAGGTGGAAGCATGGCTAAACAAATAATCTGGTCGCCACTTGCCAAAGAAGCTCTGAAGGACCTGCTGATTTCCTCGCAAGAAAGAGATGGCAACAAACGGTGTGGCGGGGCTCTGTACACCTTGTTCCAAAATGCATTGTACCGTGTCACGCTGAATCCGTTTATCGGACAGCCCACCGAAGCAGAGAACATACGGTACACCATCCCGCATCCCGACTATACGCTTCTTTACCGGCACAGTCTCCGGAAGATAGAAGTGCTTGTGTTATGGAACAACCATCATAAGTTGGGCAGCATGATAGACCTCATCCGGGAAGAACCCGATACAGAATAAAGCAGTCAATCTTGTCAAGAGCAGATTTATGGAAGATTAACGGAACAGACGCATGATCGTCCGTTCATATAGCCGGAACAAACCATGTATCCGTCCCGAACATATCATCTGTTTATCCTCGACACACCATCTGTCGGCGCTGAACATATCATCCGAAAGCTCGGAGCTTTTCATCCGAAATATCCGGACTTTTCGTCAAAAACATCCGAGCTTTTCGTCAAAACCGCCGGGATTTTCCAAGCAAATGCCTGCCATTCCGCTTGCTGAAGTGGAGGATTAAATCTGTAAAGCACCGGTTTAGGAGAGTAAACCCTAAGCTTTGGCTAATGAAGTGACGGAAGAACACAACAAAAAAGGAGAAGCGACGCCTCTCCTTTTATGCTAATTTAAAATTGAATCTGAACTAAGATTGCAGTTACAAAGATACAACATCCGAAAGGCAATGTCAAGCAATCCGGTGTTTTTCTTTACTGACGTCCCATTCTTTATACATGCATCAGATATTGCTTGAAGTCTGCAAAGTCCTTCGACATTGGCAGGCTCTTCTTCTCACCGCGCATAAAAGCCTGAAGCTTGGCAGGTATCTCTACCGCTTCACCGATAATCTTCTCCACTGTATCCTTGAACTTCGCCGGATGGGCCGTCTCCAGGAATACACCCGTTTCGCCGGGTTTCAGTCCTTCGGCCAGGGCCCGGAAGCCGCAGGCTCCGTGCGGGTCGAGTAGGTAATGGTCTTTCTTCCACACTTCCCGCATAGTTTCGGCAATCTGCTCGTCGGTATAAGTGGCACCGCTGATTTCGGCAGAGATGGCGGCATGGCTGCCTCCGTAAAGGTCGAGTACGCGGGCAAAGTTGCTCGGGTCGCCCACATCCATCGCGTTAGCAATGGTAGCGATACTGGGACGCGGTGTATAAACACCCGTCTGCAAATATTGGAAGAAGATATCATTGCGGTTGTTGGAAGCGATAAAGCGTTCCACGGGTAGTCCCATACGCTTGCCGAAGAGGCCGGCAGTGATATTGCCGAAGTTACCACTGGGTACACAAATGACGGCATTGTCTCCCTTACCGGCACGCTTCAGTTGAGCATAGGCATAAAAGTAATAGAATGCCTGCGGCAAGAAACGCGCCACGTTGATGGAATTGGCGCTGGTCAGTTGCAGGTGCTCGTTGAGTTCCCCGTCCATAAAAGCGGATTTAACCAGAGCCTGGCAATCGTCGAACGTGCCATCGACCTCAATGGCCGTGATATTCTGCCCTAAGGTAGTAAACTGTTTCTCCTGGATTTCACTGACTTTTCCCTTCGGGTAGAGCACATAGACGTGTATGCCTTCCACACCGAGGAAACCATTGGCAACGGCACTACCCGTATCACCGGAGGTAGCAACAAGCACATTGACTTGCTTCTTGCCCTCTTTCTTGATAAAGTATCCCAGCAAACGCGCCATGAAGCGACCGCCTACATCCTTAAAGGCAAGCGTCGGACCATGGAACAGCTCAAGCGAATAAATATTCTTTGTCACCCGGACCAGAGGGACATCGAAACTGAGTGTGTCATAAACAATCTGTTTCAGCGTATCGGCAGGAACATCCTCGCCAAAGAAAGCATCTGCCACGCGATAGGCTATCTCCTGAAAGCTGAGTGTATCGATGCTATCGTAAAACTCTTGTGGCAGAGTTTTGATTGTAAAGGGCATGAAAAGCCCCTTGTCTGCGGCAAGCCCCTTTACCACGGCCTCTTCAAGAGTGGCTTCGGGGGCTTGTTTGTTGGTGCTATAATATTTCATTGCGGTATTTTTTTATTCACCACAGAGTCTCACAGAATTCTCTATAAATAAAACCCCGTGAAACTCTGTGTTACTCTGTGGTGGAACTCATAAATTCATTAATAAACTCGTCTTCTTTCATCAGTCCGTAACTGCCTTCACAGGCTGCCACTTCATCAAATGTCCGTACTTCGTCAGCCTCGATACCCGGATGCCAAATGAGGAACGGGATAGGTTCGGCCGTATGCGTACGGAGTTCGCAGGGAGTGGGATGGTCGGGCAATACGGAGATAGCAACGGGTTCCTCCCAATCCTTCACAGCCTCGTAGATAGGACCTACGGCACGGCTGTCCAGATTCTCAATCGTCATAATCTTCAAGGGGACATTTCCTTCGTGACCGGCCTCATCACTGGCCTCGATATGCAGGTAGACAAAATCATCCGTCCGCAATGCATCAAGGGCGGCAGCCACCTTATTCTCATAGTTGGTATCATAAAGCCCCGTCGCACCTTCTACGGTGATGCGCCGCAATCCGGCATAGTAGCCGATGCCGTTAATCAAATCCACGGCAGAAATCACAGCACCACGCTTCACCTGCGGGAACTTGTCTGAAAGGCGCTCCATCTGCGGACGATAACCGGGACTCCACGGCCAGATGCTATTGGCAGGGTCCTTACCCTCGGCCTTCCGCTTCATGTTGACCGGATGGTTTTCCAGCAACACTTGCGAACGGAGAATCAAATCATTAATCAAATCGGCAGTCTGCTTCGGAGTAAGCTCTGCACCGCCTTCGGGGACCGAAATATTCTCCGTACCCTCCATCGGCTTCACCATCAACGGACGGAAAGGCCTCAAAGGGACATCGTGGGGCGGCGTACAGTCAATGCGCTTGTCCCCTCCTTTTATTACCAGCAGATGGCGGTATTGCACGCCCGTATGGAAATGCACGCGGTCATCACCCAAATGCTCCTGAAGGTATTTTACCAACACATCCGCTTCCTCTGTAGTAATGTGCCCGGCAGAATGATTCTTGATATTGTCTCCCTCGATGCAGATAATGTTGCAGCGCATCGCCATCTCACCCGGCTGCAAGTCCACACCGATACTCGCCGCCTCCAATGGACCGCGGCCTTCGTACACCTTCGGCAGGTTATAGCCCAGAACGGACATATTCGCCACCTCACTGCCGGGATGAAATCCCTCGGCCACCGTCACCAGCCTTCCCACACGTCCCATGCGTGCCAGCTTGTCCATATAGGGAGTTGCAGCCGCCTGCAGCAAGGTTTTGCCTCCCAGAGCCTTCACGGGCCAGTCGGCCATACCATCACCCAATATAATGATGTGTTTCATCTTTCTATATTACGATTTGGATTAAACGTTTGCAATGCTCATAATATCCGCAAATACCCCCGCAGCCGTTACACCCGCACCGGCTCCGTAGCCTTGTATCATCATCGGATATTCCTTATAACGTGCCGTGGTCAGCAGGATGATGTTATTGCTGCCTTCCAGCCCGTAGAACGGATGGTTGGCGCCGACTTCCTGCAAACCGACAGATGCTTTGCCATTTTCCAGTTTGGCTACGAAACGCCAATGCTTGTTCTCGGCTTCCAACACCTTGCGGCGGGCTTCGAAATCGGCATCGAGGCTCGGCACTTTCTTCCAGAAGTCATCCAGGGAGCCTTCAAAGAAGTCATCGGGCACAAAGAGGTTCTTCTCAACATCGCTCTGTTCCAAACAGTAACCGGCCTCGCGTGCCAGAATCACCAGTTTGCGGATAACATCCTTTCCGCTGAGGTCGATACGCGGATCGGGCTCGGAGTAACGTTCCTCCTGCGCCATCTTAATGGTCTTGCTGAAAGGAATGTCGGCACTGATTTTATTGAAGATATAGTTCAACGTACCGCTCAGCACGGCTTCAATCTTCAATATCTTATCACCGCTATGGATAAGGTCGTTAATGGTATTGATGATGGGGAGTCCGGCGCCTACATTGGTTTCAAACAAGTACTTCACACCGCGTTGGCGGGCAATCTGTTTCAGTTCACGGTAGTTCTCGTATTCGGAAGAAGCAGCAATCTTGTTAGCAGCCACTACCGAAACATTGTGCAGCAGCAAGTCCTTGTAAAGGGAAGCCACGCCTGCACTTGCCGTACAGTCCACAAAGACAGAGTTAAAGATGTTCATACCGATAATCTCATTACGCAGCGTTTCCAGAGAGCTGTCCTTTCCCTTCTCCTGCAGTTCTTCACGAAAACGTCCCAAATCGAAACCTTCGCGGCTGAACATGGCTTTGTTTGCATCGGCAATGCCCACTACATTCAGCTGCAGGCCGTTCTCCTGCATCAGCTTCTGGCGCTGGCTGTGAATTTGCTCTATCAAGCTGCCGCCTACGGTTCCTATGCCGCAGATAAAAAGATTCAGTACCTGATATTCCGACAAGAAGAAAGAATCATGGATGACATTCAGCGATTTGCGCAATGATTTGCTGTCCACTACAAACGAGATGTTGGTTTCCGAAGCACCCTGCGCACAAGCAATCACATTGATACCGTTACGCCCCAACGTACCGAACAGCTTTCCGGCAATACCCGGCGTATGCTTCATGTTCTCGCCTACGATGGCCACGGTAGCCAGGTTCTTTTCTGCCTGAATAGGAGAAATTTCTCCCATCTCTATTTCTTTGGCAAACTCCTCGTTCAGCACCTCGCAAGCCAGATCAGCATCCGCATTGCGCACACCGATAGACGTTGAATTCTCCGAAGAAGCCTGGGACACAAGGAACACACTGATGCCATTCTTTGCCAGCGCCTTGAAGATACGGTAGTTCACACCGATGACACCTACCATACCAAGGCCTTGCACTGTAATTAGGCTCGTATCATTGATGGATGAAATACCCTTGATGGCCTTGCTTTGCGGGTCGGAAACCTCTCGCTTGATGACAGTTTCCACACCCTCCGGATTGAAGGTATTCTTCACCAGAATGGGGATATTCTTGTGGCAAACCGGATAGATTGTAGGCGGATAGACCACTTTCGCACCGAAGTTACAAAGCTCCGTAGCTTCCACATAGCTCAATTCATTGATAGTGTATGCCCTGGAAATCACACGCGGGTCAGCTGTCATGAATCCGTCTACATCCGTCCAGATTTCCAGACTGTCGGCATCCAGTGCAGCAGCAATGATTGCCGCCGTATAGTCAGAGCCACCTCTACCCAGGTTCGTTACCTCTCCCGTCATTTTGTCTGTGGAGATAAAACCCGGAACCAATACGCGTTTGGGCAGGCTACTGAATGTCTCGCGCACCAACGAATTTGTCAGCTCCGTATCCAGCACATGCTTGGAATGCTTCTTTTCCGTCTTGATAAACTTGCGTGAGTCAAACCACTCCGCTCCCGTCAACTGGGCAACGATGATAGATGAAAGACGTTCGCCATAGCTCACAATCGTATCGGACGTCTTCTGCGAAAGGTCCTTTATCAGATAAATGCCCTGAAAGATGTCCTTCAGCTCGTTGAGCAGCTCACCAATCTGGCGTTGCAAGGCAACCTGCGCCTCGCCTGCCGGAATCACTTCCTTAATCATTTCCACATGACGATAGACAATCTCCCGGAACTCATTCTCGTAAGAAGCATCACCGGCTGCCGCCATTCTAGAGGTGTTTATCAACTTGTCCGTGATGCCGCCCAATGCGGACACCACCACGATAACCGGTTCATCGACTGCTTCTACAATTCTCTTGACGCTCAAAATACTGTTCACGGAACCTACGGACGTTCCGCCGAATTTCATTACTTTCATTTCTCTTTATATTGTTGAGATGGTTGATACAATGTGTCGGAAACAAGCTGCTACGGCTTGCATTGACTTTAATTAAATGGAAAAACTGCTTGAAAATGGTGTAACACGTAGAAACACAAAATACTATCCCTAACCCCTAAGGGTCATGGTCCACATGGATGTGACTGTATGTTGATAGTACTTGTTCATAGTCTCTTGTTTCTATCATTTATGATAAGTGTTGCAAAAGTAACAATAAAAACATTCAATCTATCACTTTTTGCGACTTTTTTGCGATAAAAATGCAGAAAGCCTCTAAAAAGGCAAGAAATATGCACAACTTACGGCTTACACTTTCACACTTTCCATACCTTTTTTCTGTATATCCGTTTATTCTTTTCTAACATTTTGCTATCATTCTCAATATATATCATTATATTTGCATGGAAAACATGAAAGAAAAGTGCGCATGAACCCAGAAAACACTTCCGTTTTGCTAATATACACCGGTGGAACTATCGGAATGATAGAGAATGCAGAAACCGGCGCCCTGGAAAGCTTCAACTTCGAGCAGTTGCAGAAACATGTTCCCGAACTTCAGAGATTTGCGTTCCGTATCGACACTTATCAATTCGACCCGCCCATGGATTCCTCGGACATGGACCCCGATGCCTGGCGCAAACTGGTACGCATCATCAGCAACAACTACAACCAATATACAGGCTTCGTCATCCTGCATGGCACAGACACCATGGCCTACACAGCTTCTGCACTCAGCTTCATGCTTGAAGGGCTGAACAAGCCCGTCATCCTAACCGGCTCGCAACTGCCCATTGGCGTGCTCCGCACAGACGGCAAGGAAAACCTGCTGACCAGCATCGAAATAGCCACCGACCGCCACTCCAACGGACAGCCCATCGTACCCGAAGTCTGCATCTTCTTCGAAAACCACCTGATGCGCGGCAACCGTACCACCAAAATGAACGCGGAGAACTTCAATGCTTTCCGTTCCTTCAATTATCCGGTACTCGCTTCCGCCGGTATACATATTAAATATAATAATGTGCAAATTCATACGCACGGCACTCCCCACGAACTGGAGCCTCATTATCTGCTTGATACCAACATCGCCATACTGAAGCTTTTTCCAGGTATTCAGGAAAATGTCGTGGCAGCCATACTTGCCACTAAAGGACTGAAGGCCGTAGTCCTCGAAACCTACGGTTCCGGCAACGCTCCCCGAAAGGAATGGTTTCTACGCCGCCTGCATGATGCCTGCGAACAAGGCATCATCATTGTCAACGTCACCCAATGCAGTGCCGGCACTGTTGAAATGGAGCGCTATGAAACCGGTTACCAACTGATGCAGGCAGGAGTTGTCTGCGGATATGACAGCACAACGGAATCTGCCGTAACCAAGCTGATGTTCCTTCTGGGGCACGATTATCCGCCTGCCGAAATACGCGAACTGATGGGACGACCGCTGGCAGGGGAAATTACCGTGTGAAGCACAACTATCACTGCACCGGGGTCAATTCTCCCGTCACAGAATCTATTATGAAACCGCTGACATTGATATCATTCGGTATCAGCGGATGATTGATAATAGCTTCCACCGTACCTTTTACCGATTTCTCCGTATCTTCGAATCCATACAGCCAAGACTCGAAATCCACTCCGCAGAAACGAATCATATCAATCGTCTCTTGCTTGATGCCCCGGGCCTTCATATGCTCTATCATCTGGGCGCTGCTCATGTGGCACGCACCGCAATCGGAGTGGGCAATAACCATCACTTCCGTCACGCCCAACTCGTAAATGGCCACCATCAGGCTACGAATGACACTACCGAACGGATGTGAAATGATTCCACCCGCATTCTTTATCATCTTCACATCGCCGTTCTTGATGCCCAAGGCTGCCGGCAGTAAAGCGGTCAAACGGGTATCCATACAAGAGAGGATGGCAATCTTCTTATCCGGGTATTTATTCGTGATGTATTTCTCATACCCCTTCTCGGCTACAAAACGCTTGTTGTATGCAAGAATATCTTCTATCATGGCTTTTATAACATGTTATTGTTTTCTACTCACAAAAATAAAAAAACTCTATGGGAGTCTGCAAGCCCTGCATCGAAAAATTGTACCTTTGGGCAATCATTTTAGAAGAGAATGCACAACTATGGCTAAAGAGAAGACGGTTTATGTATGCAGCAACTGCGGACAAGACTCTCCCAAATGGGTAGGCAAGTGTCCGTCGTGCGGAATGTGGAACACGTATGTGGAAGAGGTGGTACGGAAAGAAGTGGTGAACAAGCGTCCCGTATCGGGCATAGAGACCGCCAAAGCCAAACCCATAACCCTCCATGAAATTGTAGCCGATGACGAACCGCGCATCGACCTCCATGATGCCGAACTGAACCGGGTACTAGGTGGTGGTCTTGTACAAGGATCTCTTGTTTTGATTGGCGGCGAACCGGGCATCGGGAAATCCACCCTGGTGCTACAAACCGTACTCCGTATACCGGAGAAACGTATCCTCTACGTCTCCGGCGAAGAAAGTACCCGTCAGTTGAAACTGCGTGCCGACCGTTTGACAAGTGCTTCCAGTGATTGCCTCATCGTGTGCGAAACTTCCCTGGAACAGATTTACGTCCATATCAAGAACATCCGCCCGGACATCGTCATCATCGACTCCATACAGACGATTTCTACCGAAACCCTTGAATCGTCGCCGGGGAGTATTGCCCAGGTACGGGAATGTTCCGCCTCCATCCTGCGCTTTGCCAAGGAAACGCATACGGCGGTTATCCTCATCGGGCATATTAATAAGGAAGGAAGCATAGCCGGCCCCAAGGTACTGGAACATATCGTGGATACCGTACTCCAGTTCGAGGGCGACCAGCACTACATGTACCGCATCCTGCGTAGCATCAAGAACCGCTTCGGAAGCACTGCCGAACTGGGTATTTACGAAATGCGGCAAGATGGATTACGGCAGGTGAGCAACCCATCCGAACTACTGCTGAGCCAGGACCATGAAGGTATGAGCGGCATAGCCATCGCCTCCGCGATAGAAGGCATCAGACCGTTCCTCATCGAAACGCAGGCATTGGTCAGCAGTGCCGTATATGGTAACCCACAACGCTCTGCCACAGGGTTCGACATCCGCCGCATGAATATGCTGCTGGCCGTATTGGAAAAACGTGTAGGCTTCAAACTGGCACAGAAAGATGTATTTCTCAATATTGCCGGTGGATTGAAAGTGAACGACCCGGCAATAGACCTTGCCGTCATCAGCTCTATCCTCTCCAGCAACATGGACACGGCCATAGAGCCGGAGGTGTGCATGGCGGGAGAAATAGGTCTGTCAGGTGAAATCCGCCCAGTGAACCGCATAGAGCAGCGCATCGGAGAAGCAGAGAAACTTGGATTCAAGCGATTCATACTTCCCAAGTATAATATGCAAGGACTGAACACGAAGAAGATTAAAATGGAATTGATACCGGTACGGAAGGTGGAAGAAGCATTCCGTGCCCTATTCGGATAATCATTATGATACAAGAATACCAACTGCGCGTATTGCCCGAAGTAGCGGCAAACGAGCAACGCCTGAAAGAGTACTTAGTACATGAGAAAGGACTGAATGCACGGGAGATAACAGCAACGCGCATCTTGAAGCGCAGTATCGATGCCCGCCAACGGACAATCTATATCAACCTCAACGTACGGGCATATCTGAACGAAATGCCGAAAGAGGACGAATATCAACATACCTTATATAATAATGTAGAAGGAAAGCCCCAAGTAGTAGTGGTAGGCGCCGGTCCCGGAGGACTCTTCGCCGCCCTGCGACTGATAGAGCTCGGTCTGCGCCCCGTCATTGTGGAGCGTGGAAAGGACGTACGGGAACGCAAGAAAGACTTGGCGCAAATCAGCCGCCAGCAACTCGTCAACCCGGAGTCCAATTACAGCTTCGGAGAGGGAGGTGCCGGAGCTTACTCGGATGGCAAGCTGTACACACGCAGTAAGAAGCGTGGCAATGTAGACAAGATTCTGAACGTCTTCTGCCAACATGGAGCCTCCACTTCCATACTGGTAGATGCACATCCGCACATAGGTACGGACAAACTGCCGCGTGTTATTGAAAACATGCGGAACACTATCATCCAGTGCGGTGGCGAAGTCCACTTTGAAACACGCATGGACGCCCTGCTCATAGAGAAGGATGAAGTCAAAGGCATTGAAACAAATACCGGCAAGACTTTCCTTGGCCCGGTGATACTTGCCACCGGTCACTCTGCCCGGGACGTATACCGCTGGCTTGCCGCCAACAATGTAGAGATTGAAGCTAAAGGCATTGCCGTAGGCGTACGACTAGAACACCCTGCCACCTTGATAGACCAAATACAATATCACAACCGGAACGGACGGGGAAAATATCTGCCTGCCGCCGAATATAGTTTTGTAAACCAAGTGGACGGACGAGGAGTATATAGCTTTTGCATGTGTCCCGGCGGCTTCGTTGTGCCCGCCGCCAGCGGTCCCGAGCAGATTGTAGTCAACGGGATGAGTCCCAGCAACCGCGGTTCCCGTTGGAGCAATTCGGGAATGGTGGTAGAGCTACGCCCGGAAGACATAGAGCAATTTACTATTGACAATCTACAATTTACAATTTCTATGCAGCACGACAGCGCGGCTAATTGTCAATTGCCAACCGTCAATTCCCAATTAAGCATGATGTATTTTCAAGAGTATCTGGAGCGCCTCTGCTGGCAACAAGGCAATATGAAGCAGACAGCACCGGCACAGAGAATGGCAGACTTCACTAAGAAAAAACTGAGTTACGACCTGCCGGAAACTTCGTATGCACCGGGACTGGTTTCCTCACCTCTCCACTTCTGGATGCCCTCTTTCATTGCAGAACGCCTGAGCAAAGGTTTCCAGCTATTCGGGAAATACAGCCGTGGTTTCTTGACGAACGAGGCGACAATGATTGGAGTGGAAACCCGTACTTCGGCGCCGGTACGCATAACAAGAGACAAGGAGACACTGCAACATGTACGCGTAAAAGGATTGTTCCCTTGCGGAGAAGGCGCCGGATATGCCGGAGGCATTGTTTCTGCCGGAATTGACGGCGAACGATGTGCGGAAGCGGCAAAGGCATTCTTTGATTAAGCTATAATATTTACATCCAAATTTTGATTTTTCACTTTTTCTCGTTTAATTTGTAAACTATTATCACATATATGTTGTTATATTGTATTTATTATGAGGTTCATCATAAACATTGTATGCTTTCTATTCCTTTTGCCTCTCATAGCTACGGCGCAAACATATAAATACATAGGGGTGGAAAACGGATTGAGCAACCGCAGAATCTTCGACATTCAAAAGGATTCGGTAGGTTACATGTGGTTCCTCACCAACGAAGGCATAGACCGGTACAATGGAAAAGACATCAAGCATTATAAATTAATAGAAGAAAACAAAGAGTCAAGTTTCCCCATCCATCTCGGTTGGCTATATTTTGAAGAGAAAGGGAAATTATGGGTCATAGGTAAAGCCGGTCGCATTTTTCAATACAACCAAGAACACGATGTGTTCAACAGAGTATATAAACTGCCCAAGACACCGGTCAATATCAGCTACGGCTATATGGACTGCAATCACAGGATTTGGCTCTGCAGCAGATACAGCATCGCTCTCTACGACACACAAACCGGAGAGGTCCATCAAATGTCCAATGAACTGAAAAGCAGCATTACAAGTATCGAACAAGTGGACAATAACCACTTCTTCATGGGTACCGACAAGGGATTGCGATATGTCAAACTCGAAAATGAGACATTGCAGATTGTCCCTCTTGAACCTCTTGACAAAATCCAGGCCCAAATCAGTTCACTCTATTTCCACCAAGAATCACAAAGACTTTTCATCGGTACTTTTGAAAAAGGAGTCTTTGCCTACGACATACGGCAACAACGGATTATACACTCCAATACGGATTTGAGCGATGTAAACATTGCCCGAATCAAACCTCTGAACCAGACAGAGCTATTGATAGCGACAGAAGGTATGGGTATACACAAAATCAACATGAACTCGTGTATCTCGGAACCGTACATCGTCTCCAGCTACAAAAGCCACAATGAGATGAACAGCAATAACATCAATGACATTTATATTGATGAAGAAAAGCGGATATGGATAGCCAACTACCCGGAAGGAATTACCATTATAGACAACCGGTACAAAAGCTACAACTGGATAAAGCATTCTATCGGAAACAGACAATCGCTGGTCAACGACCAGGTACACTCTGTCATTGAAGACAGTGACGGAGACCTATGGTTCGGAACAAGTAACGGAATCAGCCTTTATCAATCGAAAACCGGGCAGTGGCATTCATTCCTGAGCTCCTTCGACCATCAACTGAAAAACAAGAATCACATCTTCATTACGCTATGCGAGGTATCACCCGGCATTATTTGGGCAGGAGGATATACTTCGGGAGTATACAAAATAAATAAAAGGACACTCTCGGTAGAATATTTCTCCCCTTACCTGCTCAATCCGGACAACATTCGTCCTGACAAGTATATCCGCGACATTGTAAAAGACTCCAAAGGATATATCTGGTCCGGAGGGTTCTATAATCTGAAGTGCTTCGATTTGTCCCTGAATTCCGTCCGTCTGTATCCCGGAATAAATTCCGTCACCGCCATTACAGAAAAGGACGACGGACACATGTGGATTGGGACAAGTGCCGGACTGTATCTGCTGGACAAAGAGTCGGGTAGATTCCAATATGTCGCCTTGCAGGAAGAGACGACCTACATCAACACACTTTACCAAGCGGAAGACCTCTCTCTATATATAGGAACAAACGGCTCCGGAGTGGTTGTCTACAACGCAAAGGACAGTACGTTCAAGCATTATCACAAGGACAATTGTGCCTTGATTTCAAACAACATCTACACCATACTCCCCGAGTCGGACGGGCATATCCTGATGAGTACCGAAAACGGAATCAGCTGTTTCCACCCTACGGAGAAGACATTCCACAACTGGACTAAAGAGCAAGGGCTGATGTCCTCCTGCTTCAGTGCCTCTTCCGGAACGCTACGCAAGAACAAGGGTTTTGTCTTTGGCAGCACAGACGGAGCCATCGAGTTTCCCGAAGGAACCCGTTTGCCCAAGTACATCTACTCTCCTATGATACTCAGCGATTTTCAGATACTCTATCAGACAGTCTTTCCCGGCAGTCCGAATTCCCCCTTGAAGGAAAACATCAACCAGACAGACCGGTTAAAGCTGAAATATAACCAGAACACTTTTTCCCTCAGTATTTCATCCATCAATTATGACGCGCCGGACAATGTCACTTTCTACTGGAAGCTGGAAGGCTTTTACGATGACTGGAACCGCCTGGGTGAAGAAGGGCATCTCCGCTTCACCAACCTTGCCTCGGGCGATTACAAACTTTACATACGGGCGGTATCCAAGGAATAGCCTTATCTTTATTTTGAAGAGCGAAGCATCGACATCAGCATTGCGCGCCCCGTCTGGTTCAGTTTTTGGGCCATAGCCTGCTATGTCCTGCTGACAGTACTGATGTCCGTTGTCGGTTTCCGTGTCATGGCACTGAGAAAACAGAAAAAGATATCCGATGAGAAAACCCGTTTCTTTGTCAATACCGCGCATGATATCCGCACGCCATTGACACTGATAAAGGCACCTCTGGAAGAAATGCTTGAAAACAAGACACTGAACGAAGCCGAGACCAACAATATGCACATGGCACTGAGAAATGTCAACTCCCTCCTGCGCATGACTACCAATCTGATAAACTTTGAACGGGCAGAAGTATATTCCCCTCATCTGTACATAGCAGAATATGAATTGAATACTTACATCAAGGAGATATACAACAATTTCCAGACCTATGCCACCATAAAACATATCACTTTCAGATACGAAAGCAATTTCAGCTACATGAATGTATGGTTCGACAAAGAGAAGATGGACTCTATCCTGGAAAATGTCATATCCAATGCTCTGAAGTATACTCCCCAAAATGGCGATATACTCATTTCTGTTTATGACATGAAAAGCTCCTGGAGACTAGAAGTCAAAGATAATGGAATAGGAATTCCCGCCAAAGAACAAAGAAAACTGTTCAAGATGCACTTCCGTGGAACAAATGCCATCAACTCCAAAATAACGGGAAGCGGTATCGGTCTGATGCTGGTGCGGAAGCTGGTAAGCCTGCACAATGGAAAAATATACATTGAGAGCACCGAATGCCAAGGCAGTACTGTCAGAATCATCCTTCCCAAAGAGAAAGAACAGTTCAAGAACTTCACTCTGTCCGTTAAGGATAAGAAGACCTTCTATGAACCGGATGTCCCCACCGTTCCTTTGAAACTTGCCGGAGAACTCCGGACTGAAGACAATGACAAACTGCATCGCATCTTGATTGTAGAAGACAATGACGAGCTGCGCAACTATCTCTTCCAGTCGTTCTCTCCGATTTACAATGTACAAGTATGCAACAACGGCAAGGAAGCGCTGACCATTGTAAAACAATTCTGGCCGGGACTGATTCTTTCCGACATCATGATGCCGGAAATGCGAGGCGACGAATTATGCATCGCCATCAAGAACGATATTGAAACATCCCACATCCCGGTAGTACTGCTGACGGCACTGGGAGATGAAAAGAACATTCTCGAAGGACTCCATATCGGTGCGGACGAATATATTGTAAAACCTTTCAGCATAAACATACTGAAAGCCAGCATTGCCAATCTGCTTGCCAACCGCGCATTGCTGCGCAAGAGATATGCGAATTTGGAAATCAATACAGAAGAAGAGCCCTCCACAACTACCACTTGCTCCAACAGTCTCGACTGGAAATTCATGTCGAATGTAAAGAGACATATCGAGGAGAACATGGATAATCCCGATTTCACAGTGGACGTATTGTGCTCGCTCCTGAATATGAGCCGTACCAGTTTCTACAGTAAACTGAAAGCGCTGACCGGCCAGGCACCGGCAGATTTCGTACGGAATATCCGTTTGAAACATGCTACCGAGCTATTGAAAGAAGGGAAATATTCCGTGACTGAAGTAGCAGAAAGAACCGGTTTCTGCGATGGGAAATACTTCCGGGAAGTCTTTAAGAAATATTTCAATGTCAGCCCCAGCCAATATGCGAAAGGAGACACTCCCCGCTCCCCAAAAGGAGAGGGAGAATAGTTCTGCATAGGAGAATTTTTCATTTTGCAGCCCCGCACAGACAAACCCTAAAAAATAATCCGTATTTTTGCAGAAACAAAAAAACGAGAATGACTCCTGAAATAGCAATCGTCGACTCCAACACCCTCTCCTGTCTGGGACTGCAGAACTTGCTGGAGGAAATCATCCCGACAGCCATCATCCGCTCTTTCCGTTCCTTTGGCGAACTGATGGATGATACGCCTGACATGTATGTACATTATTTCATCTCTTCACAGATTTACTTCGAGCATACCGCTTTCTTTCTGGAGCGCAAGCCCAAAACCATTGTGCTGGTCAATGGTGAAACCGTCCCCCAACTGTCGGGCATGCCGACGCTAAACATCTATCAGGACGAACAAAATCTGGCAAAAAACATTCTGCAGCTGCGCCAATACGGAAACCAATACAGACAAAACCACGGAAAGCCGGCACCCGCCAGACACTCGGATATGGCAATAAATACAGCCGCCGGGCACGACCTTTCCGCCCGCGAAATAGAAGTGCTGGTGCTGATTACCAAAGGTCTCATCAACAAGGAGATTGCCGACAAACTGAACATCAGCCTGACCACCGTCATCTCACACCGCAAGAATATCACCGAGAAGCTGGGTATCAAGTCCGTGTCCGGGCTGACTATCTATGCCGTGATGCACGGATATGTGGAAGCGGACAGAATATAATCCTACAACCGGATACATCAGAAGCGAAGTCTTTTCAGAAAAACTTCGCCCCAATTAGTGTGCTAATGTGCTAACATCTAATCGTTCCTCCGTGGGGTAAAAATCGTTCCACCATGGTGGAACGATTTTTACCCCACGGAGGAACGATATTTTCCGCATGATGGAACGATTTAAGATTAGCACTCCAGGAACGAAATCCTAATAAATGAGGATTGTCCCTTCCGCAAGAATCCCTTTACTTTGCAGGCGCTAAAAAACCAGTTTATGAATAGATATAGAATTTTGACCGGTATCTTCTGCCTCCTGGCAACCGGCAACGTACTTGCCGAAGAGGCAGACACCTTGAAAGTGGTGGATGTAGAGGAAATAACCGTCATTGCCGCCCCCAAAGAAAACCGGAAACTGCGCGAGCAGCCCGCCGCCGTCACCCTGCTTTCGCAGCAGGACATGCAGAACGCACAGGTGAACTCCATCAAGAATCTGACATCCGTAGTGCCCAATATGTTTATCCCCGACTACGGCTCGCGACTGACTTCGGCAGTCTATATCCGCGGCATCGGCTCGCGCATCAACACTCCCTCCGTAGGACTTTATGTAGACAATATACCTTATATAGACAAGTCAGCCTTCGACTTCAGCTATGCCGACGTAGAGCGCATCGACGTGCTACGCGGTCCGCAGGGCACGCTCTACGGGCGCAATGCCATGGGCGGATTGATTAAGGTGCACACCAAATCGCCCTTCTCCTACCAGGGGACGGACTTCCGCATGGGGGCAGGTACGTACAATGCCTATAATACCTCGCTGACCCACTATCACCGCCTTTCGGAACGGTTCGCCTTTTCCACCGGAGGTTTTTACGATTATCAAGGAGGATTCTTCCGCAACACGGTGAGGGACGAGAAAGCGGACAAGGGGCAATCGGCAGGCGGACGCATCCGCGCCATCTACCTCCCCTCGGACAACTGGAAGGTGGACCTAAACATCAACTACGAATACAGCGACCAGGGTGGCTACCCGTATTTCTACCAAGGCAGCCTGGCCCCCGAAGCACAGAGCGAGCCGCTGAAGCCCTACATCGGAAAAATCTCCAATAACGCCCGCAGCAACTACTACCGCAACCTGCTGAACACGGGTCTGAACCTGGAATACCAGACACAGCACTTCACGTTGAGCATGGTCACCGGCTACCAGTTTCTAAAGGACTGCATGGACATAGACCAAGACTTCACCGCCAACGACATCTATACCCTGCAACAGAAACAACGCTCCCACGCACTGAGCGAGGAAATCATCTTGAAGAGTAAAAGCGGCAGCCGCTGGCAATGGACCACCGGCGCCTTCGGCTTCTACCAATGGCTGAATACGGAAGCTCCCGTCACTTTCAGGGAAGCCGGAATGGGGATGCTGAACCAGATGTTGGGCAGTGTCATCCCATCGCAAATACAAGTAGAGATGGGACCGTCCATGAGCATGAATATCCTGCCCTCACTGGGCATCAGCAGCCGGACCATGCCCATCGGGGGCAGTTTCGACACTCCGCTGCTGAATGGGGCACTCTTTCATCAATCCACCTTCAGAGATTTATTCGGGCTGAAAGGAGTGTCGTTCACTGCCGGGTTACGCCTGGATTATGAGCGTATGAAGATGGATTACAACTCCGGCACCAGCCTGGACTACAAGGTGGGCATCAAGGGAGAAATGAAGCGGGGCGACGTCGTCATCCGCGAAATAGAGATGATGCCGGAGACGGCGCTGACCGTAGAGTCGCGCTACCAAGGAAACATTGATAAGGATTATCTTCAGCTGTTGCCCAAGTTTGCTTTGCAGTATGACTTTGCGCGAAACAGAGGAAATGTGTATGCAACGGTCAGCAAAGGTTACCGTTCGGGAGGCTACAACGTGCAGATGTTCTCCGACCTGCTGCAATCCAGTTTGAAGAATGACATGATGCGGCAAAGCAAAGAGGCGATTATGCCCAACGTGCCGGATGCCTACAAAGAGCTGGTGGGCAAATACTTCCCCGATGCGGGAGAGAATCCGGATGCAAAATCCGCCACCGTCTACAAGCCCGAACAGACCTGGAACTACGAAATAGGAACACACTTGAATCTGCTGGACGGACGTCTGCATGCCGACGCCGCCATCTTCTGGCTGGAAACCCGCGACCAGCAGATTTCACGCTTCGCCCCAAGCGGACTGGGACGCGAAACGGCAAATGCCGGCAAAAGCCGCAGCCAGGGGGCAGAGGTTGCCTTGACGGCTGCCGTTGCTACGGACTTCACGCTGAATGCAAGTTATGGTTATACCTATGCCACCTTTAAGGATTACATCACCAACGAGAAAGTGAATGGGGAGCTTCAGGAAATCAGCTACAACGGCAAGCACGTACCCTTTGTTCCCAAGCATACCATGAACGTGGGCGGTCAGTACATCTTCCGCATCCGTCCGGGACACTGGCTGGACCGCATCCAGCTGAACGCTAACTACACCGGTGCCGGGCGCATCTACTGGACCGAGAAGAATACCGTGAGCCAAGCCTTCTACGGCACGCTGAACGGACGTATCAGCTTCCAGAAAGGACATGGACAGATTGATTTCTGGGTGCGCAATGCACTGGACAAAGAGTATGCTTCGTTCTATTTTGAGAGTATGGGGAACGGATTTATGCAGAAAGGACGGCCTGTGCAGGCGGGAATAGAGTTGAGGTGCAGGTTCTGATTGGAGAGCTTTGTCCCTCCGAAAGTAAAGGAAAATAGAAACGGTCGTTCGGGTACTTACACATTGCATACCCGAACGACCGTTTCTATGTTTCTATCTGACAGAGGAGAAGTTATCCTCTATGTACCCAGTTTTCAATTTCAATATTAGGTATTCTTTCCAGATGTTTCTTGTTTTCAGTAACCATTATCATTTGGTTAGCCACCGCTGTACATCCTATAAATAAGTCCAAATCCTCAATGGGAGTTCCTTGACTATATAAGGCAGCCTTACTCCAGGCATAACAACATAAAGCCGAGGACAAAGGTATTACCTTGATATCTTGGCAGAAATCAGTAACAAGCTGCAAGTTTCTCTCCACATTATTACTTCGCTCTGCACCGAACAACAACTCTGCTACCGTAACCTCCGAAATGCAACAATGTTCCCAGCCCACCTTTTCAATATGTTCGTCTACTCCAAATTTCTGACGCATGAAGTGAACACAAATATTAGATCAAGCAAATATCGTTTCATTCGTCAAAGGGGCTAAAGTTTTCTTCTTTTCGAGAAAGGCGTGATGCATATATATCATCATTGATTTCATCAGAATCACGATTGTCCTTCCAACTACCGGCATACTTTGCAAGCATACGCTTAGTCAGCAATTTGCTATCTGCCGCTGTCGGAATGGAATGACTATTCTTATTCAAAACCTCCTTCATATATTTTCTGAGGCTCTCCAATGCAGTACTGCTATTGATATTGACTATCTCACGAATCAACTCCAATTTTCCGGCTTCCAACTCCAAACTACTCATAATCAATTCCTCCTTTTAAAAGTTCAACTACAAAGTTACATTTTCCTACTGAATATGGAAAAGTTACAAAGCTTTTTTATTCATTGATAGCTCCGCAATGTGGGCAGACTCCCTTCTCCCTCAGTTTCTGCCCGCATCTGCCGCAACGATAGCGTGAAGCCAGCAGCGAAATGCGAAGCCTTTTGAGGAATACCCATACAAAAGCGGTCAAAAACAAGTATCCGACGTAGATAGATGTAGTCAGGATAAAGAAAAAATAACAGAAGATGCAGCAGGAGGCCAGCCCCAACAGATAGAATACGGCCGCCGCCGGACTTAACTGGCGAAACAAATCGTCGAGTACCGCCAGCAACACCACTATAAACAGCCAGATACCCATCAGAAAAGCAGAAAGCACAAGCGGTACCTTGAACGGCGACAAGGTAGGATTAAAATAGAAGTGTTGCCACGTCTCCGGCGCAAACACTTGTATAGATTCGTAAATAGTGGCACAGAACGCCATCAGCAGACATAGCAACAACGGATAGAGACTGTCTATATCATTAAAGTACACCATCCTCAACTGCTTGCGCCGAAAAGCCCGGAACAGCCAGACTGCCACAAACAAGGCAAAAATAATGATAAAATAAGAGGCATGGGTATCACTGAACAAGTAGATGGCCTGCGAAATGCTGTCTGTAGGAACAAAGGCATGCATCATTTCGGACTCCCGCAACCAACCCTGCACTTCCTGCGAATGGGCAAGCTTCACCCATACACTATCCACACTGTCGGCAGGATGGATGGCGAACTCGGCAACCACCACGCGGTCTCCCCGATAAAGCATATTATAGCAGTCCTTCACGGGCAGACAAGCCAAATTCACAGAATCTGCCAGCACTTCCAGATTGGTATTCCAAGTATAATGCCGCTCAAAAAGATAGGCCAGCGAATCACGCGTCTCCTTAGACAGATGTTCATCTTCAAGATTAGGACGGGAATAATGGCAGGAAACTAAAGCAATGAAGCATGAAAAATAAAGAATGCAGAATAGGAGGGAACGCAGTGAACGCAAAGGATGTTTGTCCCTGCCCGCTTCCCGGTACCGGTCATTTGCCAGCCTTTCATTATGTGCCCGTTCCTCACTCCTCATTTTCAAGTCTTTATTAGTAATTCCTCATTCTTCGTCCTTCATTAAAGCGGCTCTTCATGAGCAATGACTTTCATCTGGCAATTCTTGCAATCAAAAGACAAGCGGAAACGCTTGCCGTCCGTCCCAACCAAATAATAAGGTTCCCTATAAGGAGAATGTCCTTTCTGATAGGTGGGACACCATCCCATACTGAAACGCAGGCAATGTTTGCAGAACATGAGTACAGCATCCGGAACCGCTTGTGCCTCGTAGGCAGGTGCTATAGACGAAAGTCCATGCTCACGGTAAAAACTCCGGGCAGCACTGTTCATCACATTGCCCAGATAGGTCAGTGAAGTAGCAGGGAAAGCATGGCTTGTCGGTTTCCAGACAGCCAACTCACGACGATAAGTAACACGCCGAGCCACAATCAGCCTATCTATCACCTGCCGACGCCAGTCTGCCACCACGGAAGCAGGAAGAAACCAGTTTTCAGAGAGATTGAGCCTGATACCCGACGCCTCTTCTGATAAATGCCCGGCTACCTCGAAAGGGGTATTCCCCAACTTAGCCAGTTGGCTGCGCAGATTATCCGCCTGTGGCGTGCGTGCCGGTTCTTTCGGATAAGGGAAAGAGAGTGTCACGCGGTTATCATCTTCGTCCGCAGCCGTCAGGCTGAAACCGAAAGAAGTATCTGCCAACTCCCAACAAACACCGATTTTGCGTTCGGAGGATTTACGGGTAAGGATACGTTCAAACTCCTGGTCGAAATTGCGATAAAGCCGTGTACGAGGTTTGATGCGAGGCACTTCCCCTGCCGGATAGAGTTTGTTACCGTCCACCCGGTTGATACGGAAACCCTGCAAACGTCCTTGCTCGTCCAAAAAACAGACGCCGTCTCCGTTGTGGAAAGGCTTCACGCCTGCCACCGTAATATATCCACCGCGCTGTTCCTTCAAAGTGCCCATCTCCTCTCCTAAAGATTTGGGCGTATCGAATGAAGTGATTTCCCCTCCCCTGCCTTGTAGGAAGTAATGCGTGAAACCACGGCTGAAGCTCTTGTCCAACTGTGGCTGGAAATCGAAACGGCAGGTGCCCGAAGAAGCACGGGTATATTCCTTGCGACGGGCAAAAATGGCATCGAGCTTCCTACGGTAAGCCGCCGTCACATTCTTCACATAGGTCACATCCTTCAAGCGGCCTTCTATCTTCAGCGAAGTGGCTCCGGCATCCAGCAGTTCTTCCAACACCTCGCTTTGGTTGAGGTCCTTCAAAGAAAGCAGATGCTTATTACGCACAATGGTCTTGCCATCGGCATCTACCAGACTGAAGGGTAAACGGCAGAATTGCGCACATTCCCCCCGGTTGGCACTCCGTCCGAAACAAGCCTGGCTGACATAGCACTGCCCGCTATAACTGACGCAAAGAGCCCCGTGTACAAAGACTTCGAGCGGCACGTCGGGACACGCCTCATGGATACCGCGTATCTCCTGCAAAGAAAGTTCGCGTACCAACACCACCTGACGGAAACCGGCATCGGCAAGGAAACGTACTTTCTCCGGCGTACGGTTATCCATCTGCGTACTGCCATGCAACGGAATGGGCGGCAAATTCAACCGCGTAATCCCCATATCCTGTACAATCAGTGCATCCACACCGATGCGGTACAGCTCCCAAATCATCCTCTCCGTCTCTTTCAGCTCTTCTTCTTTCAGAATGGTATTGACCGTCACATAGATACGGGCATTATACAGATGGGCATGCTCCACCAAAGCGGCAATATCCTCCAAAGAGTTGACAGCAGCCGCACGCGCACCGAACTTGGGTGCACCGATGTATACCGCATCTGCCCCATGATTCACTGCTTCTATGCCACACTCCAAATTCTTGGCAGGAGCCAGCAGCTCTATTTTACGTTGCTTTATCATCGTTTAGTTACGAGTAACTCACCCTATTTCATTAATATTATACGGCGTCTCCTGATATACAAAATAATTCAGCCAATTGGAGAACAACAGATTGGCATGGGCACGCCAACGCACCAGCACTCCTTTGTCCGGGTCATCGTCCACATAGTAGTTACGGGGTATCTCAATGGGCAGGCCCTTATTCAAGTCACGGCGATACTCTGTATCCAATGTCAGCGGGGAGTATTCCGAATGGCCGGTCACGAAGAACTCACGCCCTCCACGGGCCACCGCCATATATACACCAGCATCCTCCGACTCGGAAAGCAGCGTCAATTCCGGAACCTTCTGTATATCTTCCCGGCGCACTTCCGTGTGGCGGCTATGCGGCACATAGAACATATCATCAAATCCACGGAAAATGGGATGCAACGGTTGCAAGGTACGATGTTCAAAGATACCGAACATCTTCTTATCCAGTGCATACTTCGGCACTCCATAATGATGATAGAGCCCTGCCTGCGCCGCCCAGCAGATGTAGAGCGTAGAGGTGACATGCGTACGCGCCCAGTCGAAGATTTCAGTAATCTCATCCCAATAAGTCACCTCCTCAAAATCCATCTGCTCTACCGGAGCACCGGTGATAATCATGCCATCGTACTTTTCACCGCGCATCTTGTCGAAATCCGTATAAAATGTTTTCATGTGTTCTATCGGAGTGTTCTTGGAAGTATGGCTTTTTATCTTCATGAACGAGATTTCCACCTGAAGCGGAGTATTGGAAAGCAGACGCACCAGGTCCGTTTCCGTTGTAATCTTTAGCGGCATCAAGTTCAGAATCACGATACGCAGCGGACGGATATCCTGCTGGGTTGCCCGGGAATTGTCAATGACAAATATATTCTCCTCTTTCAGCAACTCGATAGCGGGTAGTTTATCGGGTAAATTTAAAGGCATGAGTTTATATCTATGGTTTAACTTATTACTGTCTACGATTTTAGCGTGTAAAGTTAGGCAAAAAATCAGAGTGTGATAAATAAATTATAAAAGTTTTATCGATTTATCCCTCTTCATTTAACACGTTTAATTACATTTGTACCCGAAACCTATTAAAAGTTATTAAAAAATAAGATTAAAAAGCACTGCGGCATCAAGCGTGATACTGATAATTAGCATCCAAAAGCGTAAAAGACTTTTCCATACCGGTTATAGCTCTGCTAAATCCATATTTTTAAGACAAGGTTCATTGGGTATAATTGGGAAAGCGGAAAAACCGTTGCCCCACAATAATAATATAATGAAGAAACTTATTCTTGCAAGAGGAGTCTTGGCTGCCTCTTTATTCTGCTGCATGTCCTTAGGGAATACAGCTTGTGTGAACCGGATTGACGAAGAATCAGAAGCGGAAATCGAGGAAGGGACGACACCTATCACGTTCTCTATCAAAATGGAAAAGGCCAGTACCAAGGTCACAAACACCGCCTTTGAAAAAGGAGACAGAATGGGCTTGTTTGCAACCACTTCCTCCGGCTCCATCAAGGGAAAACGGTATATTGACAATCTGGCCCTGGAATATACGGAAGGCTCCACACTGGTTCCCAAAAAGACAGTATTCTATCCGGAAGGAGATGTGTCACTGGACTTTATCAGTTACCACCCTTACCAAACCGAAGGGGTAGCTGCCGGTACACCCGTTCTTCCCGTATCTGTGCAGATAGACCAGAGCAATGAGAAAAACCGCGCACAAAGTGACTTCTTGGTAGCTAAAGCGCAAGGAATCACCAGTAAAACCAAATCTGTAACCCTGGAGTTCCAACACAAGCTGTCCAAACTGGCAATCTCTCTGACACCCGACGCAAGCAACTCTGCCAATGATTTGCTGAAAGCCAATCCGCGTATCATCGCAACCGGGCTCAAGACCTCGGCCGATTATAATCTGGAAGACGGGACTTTCAGTAATCTTACGGGGACACAAGACATCATAGCCTCCGGCGAATGGAGCGTCAAAGACAACAAACTTACCGGCAAGGAATTCATCATCATACCCCAAACGATAAATGATGGCAAGCAATCCTTCATTATGGAGTGGAGCGGACGTATATACAGTTGTGCAATACCCGAAGTGGAAATGAGTAGCAGCACGCAATGTATCATTAACATATCAGCCATGCAGAGCAACAGCAACGTACTGAGCAGTTTTGCCGGAAAAATCAAGGAATGGAGCAGCCTCCCTCCCATCGACACCGACAATATGGAAGATTACACTGCCATACATATCTCCGCTCTCTCCTTTTCTCTTTCAAATGTGTACAGAATTTATCACGAAGGGATACCCATTGCAGAAGTCTGCAAGGAATATCTCAAATCAGCGTCATTGACTTCCAGAGCCGTTATAGCCTATCCCATAGGCGAAAATGAAAAGACCGACCTGAGCAATGGAGTCATCCTACAGCTTGCAGACCGTAAAGACACCATCTGCGGAGGAAGAATAAGCTGGAATACAGACGACTATGGATTTACCTACACTAAAGGGGAATATACCGGCATAGACAAGCTCTATATAGACAATAACCATAAGCTACTTCTGGATAAACCGGAAAACGCCATCAAAGTGAATGTGGCATGCTACACCCTTCGAGACATCAGAAAAGGAGTGTCTACCGAATACCCCATTGTCAAGATTGGAGCCCAATACTGGATGGGTAAAGAGCTCCATGCCACCACCTACCGTGACGGAGCTCCCTTGAAAAAACAGAGTGACTTGGGAACAGACAAAGCCGGATATTACAAGCCGGACAAATATGATATTTATTTTTACAATGGAGAATCCATACTGGCAGGAGAGCTGGCTCCCGAGGGCTGGAAAATTCCATCGGATGCAGACTGGGAACAGCTGAAAAACTACACCGGCAACGATGCCTCCATACTAAAAGCAGGAGAATGGCAGGCAATGGTATCCGGTGAAGTTGCCCCCGTCAACAACCATACCCGGTTCAATGCTTTCCCGGTAGGAATGTGGTACAACAAAGGACACAACAGCCCCAATAAAATGACCGCCTTTTGGAGTTGGGATCATACAAAGCATACCCTTTCGGAAAGCACCATTTATTTTCTCGGCGAAAGCGACGAGTTTGTATCAAGCACTGCCCATGTCACCGGTAAGCCCTACTATAAAGCTCTTTCCATCCGCTGTATAAAAGAATAGCCGGCAATTTCGGCATTTCTCATTTCTTTTTTGTATTTTTGTTCCCAATGTGCAAGATTTTTGCCAATCGGACAAAGATAACGAAAGAGAAATGAGAGTAATCGACCTGATAAACAGTAACGAAAAAACAGCTTTTTCCTTTGAAATATTGCCACCACTGAAAGGTACGGGCATCGAAAAGCTGTATCAAACCATAGATACGTTACGGGAATTCGACCCCAAATACATCAACATCACCACGCACCGCAGCGAGTACGTGTACAAAGACCTCGGCAACGGATTGTTCCAGCGAAACCGCCTGCGCCGCCGCCCCGGCACCGTAGCCGTAGCTGCTGCCATCCAGAACAAGTACAACATCACCATGGTGCCGCACATCCTTTGCAGCGGCTTCACCCGCGAAGAGACGGAGTACGTGCTGCTCGACCTGCAATTCCTCGGCATCACCGACCTGCTGGTGCTTCGTGGCGACAAGGCAAAGCACGAATCCTCTTTTATCCCCGTGGGCAACGGTTACCACCACGCCGTCGAACTACAAGAGCAAATCAACAACTTCAATAAAGGTATTTTTGTGGACGGCTCCGAGATGAAAGTTACCAATACCCCGTTTTCATACGGTGTGGCGTGCTATCCGGAAAAGCATGAAGAAGCCCCCAACATGGATACAGACATCTACTGGCTGAAGAAAAAAATGGAAATGGGTGCAGAGTATGCCGTGACCCAGCTCTTCTACGACAACCGGAAATATTTCGACTTCGTGGAACGTGCCCGTCAAGCCGGTGTCACCATCCCGATTATCCCGGGCATCAAGCCCTTCAAGAAGTTGTCACAACTCAGCATGATACCCAAGACGTTCAAAGTAGATTTGCCCGAGGAACTGACCCAAGAGGTTCTGAAGTGCAACACCGATGCGGAAGCTCAGCAAGTGGGTATCGAATGGTGCGTGCAGCAGTGCAAAGAGCTGATAGCCCATGGCGTCCCAAGCCTCCACTTCTACTCGGTAGGAGCTACAGACAGCATCAAGGAAGTAGCCAAACAAATCTACTAAACAATGGACAATCAACAGTTGACAATTGACAATAGGCAGTGTCACAAGTAATAACTTATAACTAATTAACCCGTGTTCAGTTTCAAGGACATAATAGGCCAAGAGGCAGCCAAGCAAAGGCTGATACAAGAAGTGCAGGAAGGACGTATCCCCCACGCACAACTCTTCTGTGGCCCTGCCGGAGTAGGAAAACTCCCATTGGCACTTGCCTATGCCCGCTACATCTGCTGTCCCAACCGGACGGAAACCGATGCCTGCGGTACTTGTCCCTCCTGCGTAAAATGGAATAAGCTGGTGCACCCGGACGTACACTTCGTATACCCTATCGTCAAGAGCGCCAAAGGGAAAAAGGAAGTCTGCGACGACTATATCGCCAACTGGCGGCACCTGTTGCTGAACAGCCCCTACTTCGGGCTGAACCACTGGCTGAACGAGATGGATGCCGAAAACGGACAAGCTATTATCTATGCCAAAGAAAGCGACGAGATAACCCGCAAGCTGAGTCTGAAATCCAGTGAAGGAGGTTACAAAGTCACCATCGTATGGCTACCCGAAAAGCTGCATGAAGTATGCGCCAACAAGCTGCTGAAACTGCTGGAAGAGCCACCCGAGAAAACGATATTCCTCCTCATCTCCGAAGCTCCGGAAATGATACTGCCCACCATCCTCAGCCGCACGCAGCGCTTCAACATTCCTAAGATTGAAGAAGCCGACATAGCCGAAGCCCTGCAGCAGAAGTACGGAGTGCAGCCCCGCGACAGCGAGACGATAGCCCACCTGGCAAACGGAGACTTCATCAAAGTATTGGAGACCATCCATCTGAACGAAGAGAACGAACTGTTCTTCAACCTCTTTGTCAGCCTGATGCGACTCTCCTACCAGCGCAAGATACGGGAAATGAAACAATGGAGCGAGCAGCTTGCTGCCATGGGACGCGAACGGCAGAAGAACTTCCTGGACTACTGCCAGCGCATGACCCGCGAGAACTTCATCTACAACCTGCACCGCAAGGAGATGAACTACATGACGCTGCCCGAACAGAACTTCGCCACCCGTTTCGCCCCCTTTGTCAACGAACGGAACGTCATGGGTATCATGGACGAACTAAGTGAAGCGCAACGCCACATCGAGCAGAACGTAAACGCCCGCATGGTGTTTTTCGACTTCTCTCTCAAAATGATTGTTTTATTGAAACAATGAAAAGTGGCAAAATAATGAAATGCAAAGTATCAAATCGTAAATAGTCAAATAGTAAATAAATAGATGATGGAATTTAAACTACATAACGGAAGCGGAGGTCTCTGCTGCAAGAGTTGCGGCAGGCAGGACAAGCAACTGAACACCTACGACTGGCTGGCCGACATACCGGGCAATGCCGATGAAAGCGAGCTGGTAGAGGTTCAGTTCAAGAATACCCGCAAGGGATATTTCCGCAACAGCAACAAGATACCCCTGGAGAAAGGCGACATCGTAGCCGTAGAAGCCACCCCCGGACATGACATCGGCGTGGTGACCCTGACCGGACGTCTCGTGCCGCTGCAAATGAAGAAAGCCAATATCAAGTCTGAGGCAGACATCAAACGCATCTACCGCAAGGCGAAGCCCGTAGATATGGAGAAGTACAACGAGGCAAAAGCCCGCGAGCACGCCACCATGATACGCTCGCGCCAGATTGCCCTGGACCTCAACCTCAACATGAAGATTGGTGACGTGGAATACCAGGGAGACGGCAACAAAGCCATCTTCTACTACATCGCCGACGAGCGTGTGGACTTCCGCCAGCTCATCAAGGTCCTTGCCGACGCCTTCCGCGTGCGCATCGAGATGAAACAGATTGGCGCCCGCCAGGAAGCCGGACGCATTGGTGGCATCGGTCCCTGCGGACGCGAACTCTGCTGCGCCACCTGGATGACCTCCTTCGTGTCGGTATCTACCAGCGCTGCACGCTTCCAGGACATATCACTGAATCCGCAGAAACTTGCCGGACAATGCGCCAAGCTGAAGTGCTGCCTCAACTACGAAGTGGACTGCTACGTGGAAGCACAGAAACGCCTGCCCTCACGCGAGATTACCCTGGAAACCAAAGACGGCGAGTTCTTCTTCTTCAAAGCCGACATTCTGAGCAACCAGATAACCTACTCAAGTGACAAGAACATCCCCGCCAACCTGGTGACCATCAGCGGCAGACGCGCCTTCGAGATTATCGGTTTGAACAGACGTGGCATCAAGCCCGACAGCCTGATAGAAGAAACCCATCGTTCCGAACCCAAAAAGCCGGTGGACTTGCTGGAACAAGAGAGCCTCACCCGCTTTGACCGCAGCCGGAAAGGCAAGAGTGGCAGTGACGGCAACGGTGGCGAGAACAGCAACAACAGCCGTAACAAGAGAAAGAAAAAGAGTGGAAACGGTCGTCCGCAAGGAGGTGAGCAGCAGGGTGCTCCGCAATCCAACAACCAGAGAGAACAATCCAGGCAAGACCGGCAACCGAGACAGAAACAAGACCGGCAAGCACCCAAACAAGGTGAACAGCAACAAGGCGAACGTCAACAACGGAACAATAACAACCGTCGTCCGCCCCGTAACAATAAGCCCAAACCTCAAGGTGAAAGACCTGCCCAAAATGACAAACCGGCTCAAGAATAGGAATCTCTGCCTGAAAGGTATCATACTACTGTTTGTCGCAAGCCTGCTGAGCGCTTGCGACAAACAGACCGTATACCATTCCTTCCAATCCCTTCCCACCGAAGGCTGGCTGCGCGAAGACACGCTCTCTTTCGACGTGAAGGTCACCGACTCACTGACCTACTACAAACTGTCTTTGGAAGTTCGTAACCGAAGCAACTACCCCTATCAGAATCTACCTCTATCCATCTGCTACACCACCGCAGATTCCATTCCGTCACCCACGGACACCATACAGCTAATCCTCGCGGACAAAGAAGGAATCTGGAAAGGTGACGGCTGGGGAGGTCTCTATCAGACTGCCGTTCCCGCAGGAAGCGTTCGAATCGGCAAACCCGGCACCTACCTCTTTAAAGTGGCCTATACGCTACCGGACGAAAGGCTGCAAGGAATCAATGACATCGGCATCAAACTGAAGAGATAGGAACTCCCTATTGTTCTTTATTACCTTCTTCTAACAACCACCTCAGTCTCCCACTCACGTCTCCTTGAAGCGGAAACGGGCGGGGTATCATAACTTGCCCTCTTACCTCGTAGCGTTACGTCTTTTACGCCAGGATGTAACGACCGTTACACCAGCATGTAAAGGGCGTTACAATATAGCGTAAAAGTCGTTACGATACAGCGTAAAGGACGTTACAATGCGGTGTAACGACCGTTACATTACGATGTAAACAATGTGTAAATGCAATGTAATGATAATCAAGTCCATTCGTATGTCCCACAAGGAAACGGTCATAACTAAATTCGACGATTACGTCCCGCATCAATCCGCAGAAAGATAAACAGCAAGATTGTGAATCCCCAGAGAGAAGAACCTCCGTAACTGAAGAAAGGCAACGGGATACCGATGACGGGGGTCAGCCCCAGCACCATGCCTATATTGATGAATAGATGGAACAAGAATATACTAAGCACAGAATAACCATACACCCGGCCAAAGGGAGATTGCTGCCGCTCGGCCACGACAATCAGCCGTAAAATAAGAATAAGGAACAGTAACAGTACAGCCGTAGACCCTACGAATCCTTCCTCCTCACCCACGGTGCAAAAAATGAAGTCCGTATCTTGCTCCGGCACATACTTCAGCTTTGTCTGCGTACCATTCAAGAAACCTTTGCCGGTCAGCCCCCCGGAGCCGATGGCTATCTTCGACTGGTTCACGTTATAGCCGGCACCAGCAAGGTCCTCTTCCATACCGAGCACCACCTTGATACGTATCTGTTGATGGGGCTCCAGCACTTTATTGAAGAAGTAGTCGCTGGAGTAGAGGAAACCTATCGAACCCAAAGCAAACAGCCCAATCAGAAAATAAGATAAATGGCGCTCGCTTAAAGAAAGAAAGACAAGATACCCGATAACAAGTGCACAAAGCCCCCACTGCACCCACACCAAGTTGAAGGGTACTACGTATTCCGAAATCAGATAAGCCACGAGCAGCACTCCCAGCGAACCGCCGATAATATTCCGCGTGGGCTCCCAGCGCTTTTTATAGACCCACACCATGCCTCCGGCAAAGAGCAGTACCATCAGCAGCACGGCAAATTCTCCGATAGGCGTCGGTGTATCGGCAATCATCACCGCATCAAAACGGATGCCCACCACAAAGTAGGCCACTGCACATATACCCGAGAACAGTACCACGCCCGGCATTCCCTCCCGATAAAGCATCAGGAAAAATGCAGAGTACACCAATGCCGAACCCGTCTCCCGCTGTAGGATAATCAGCAACATGGGGAAAAGAATCAAGAAAGCCAGCATAAGGGAGCTTTTCCAATTCTTCATCGTAAACGAGTAGGCGCTCATATACTTGGCAAGCGCCAGCGCCGTGGCAAACTTGGCAAACTCCGCCGGCTGCAAACTGACCGGCCCCAGAATGAGCCACGACCGCGACCCTTTCGTGTCGGGCGCAATGAATATCGTGACAATCAGCAACAGCATCAGCCCTATATATATAAGGTAGGAGAACATGTCATAGAGGGAATCATCCAGCATCAGCAGCACAAACCCCAGCCCGAAGGAACATATAATCCAGACAAACTGCTTGCCGGCACGCGTAGAGAAGTCCAGAAAGTCACGGTCACCATAATCATAACTCGCCCCACAGACACTGAACCAGCCGAATACAATCAGCAGCAGGTAAACGACAATCGTCACCCAGTCCAATGATTTCCATATGCTATCTCTCCTTGTCACCAATTTATTTACGATTTTACTATTTACTATTGAAGTCACTCACCGTTCATCCCTAACCCCTAATCCTTAATCCCTAATCATCATCTCTCCTCATCTCCGTAAAGTATCACCCGGTTACTGAATTCTTCCGCCCGTATCTCATTCTCGGGCGACAGCTTTCCATGCAGATACTGGTCCATCATCATGGCACCGATAGGTACGCCATACGTGGCACCGAAACCACCGTTCTCCACATAGACGGCAATGGCTATCTTAGGGTTGTCCATCGGGGCAAAGCCCATAAAGACAGAATGGTCCTTGCCGCGGTTCTGTGCCGTGCCCGTCTTTCCGCAGACCTCCACACCCGGCAGGATGGCTCCCGCCATGCGGCAAGTGGCGCTACCCGTACTTCCGTCTACAGCGGCACGCATGCCTTTCACCACCATTTCATAATATTCGCGGTCGATGGTGGGATAACGGGGATTGCGATAGATGCTGTCCAGTTCATTGTCTTCTATCTCCTTCACGATGTGCGGAGTAATGAAATGCCCCCGGTTGGCAATGGTGGCACCCAGATTGGCTATCTGCAACGGGGTGGCGAGAATCTCTCCCTGCCCGATGGAGATACTAATCACCGTCAGACCGTTCCACGAACCCCGATAGGGCTTGTCGTAGAACTTTGCATTCGGTATCAGTCCACGCTGTTCGCCGGGGAGGTCGGTACCGAGCCGATAGCCGAAGCCCTGCGATACCATGTGGTCTTTCCATACGGTAATGGCATTCTGCGGCGAACCGTATTTTTTATCACCGAACATGCGATACAATCCCCAACAGAAATAGGAATTACAAGAGGTAGCGATGGCAGGAATCAGCGACAGAGGCGAACCATGTCCGTGACATCCCACATGAAGGCCTTTATGATTGAAACCATGCGCACAAGGGAAAGTCGGATAATCTTCGTGGATAATCTCTTCCTGAAGGAAAGTCAGTGCCTGCGCCGTCTTGAAGGTGGAGCCCGGCGGATAAGCTCCCATGATGGCACGGTTCAACAAAGGCTTCCGCTTGTCCATCTGCAGCAGGCGGTGGTTCTTTCCCCGCTGGCGCCCTATCATCAGATGAGGGTCAAAGGTAGGCGAGGAAACCATGCACAGAATCTCACCCGTAGCCGGTTCGATGGCCACAATGGCACCGATTTTGTGTTGAAGCAGCCGTTCGCCCAACATCTGGAGGTCAATGTCGATGCCTAGTGTCAGGTTCTTGCCGGGTACGGAGGAACGGTCCAACTGTCCGTCCATGTAGTGTCCCTGGATGCGCCCGTGAGCGTCACGAAGCAGAATCTCCACCCCCTTCTCTCCACGCAGATACTTTTCATAGGATTTCTCGATGCCTTGCTTGCCTATATAGTCTCCGCGAATATAATAGTCATCGTTCTCAATGTCTTTCTTGGACACTTCGCCGATGTCTCCCAGCAAATGGCCGGCAGAGTTATAGGTATATTGACGGATAGTACGCCGCTGAATATAGAAACCTGGAAATTTGAACAGCTTCTCCTGAAACACACCGCACTCTTCGGCAGAAAGCTGCGTCATGAACACCTGATGGGTGTATTTGGAATAACCGGGGTTCATCCAGCGGTTCTTGACGTCCTTCATCCGTTTGTCAAACTGCTCACGGGTAATGTTCAAGGCACTGCAAAGGTCGAGTGTATCCAGCTGCGTCACCTCCCGAGGCACAAACGTAATATCATAGGCAGGCTGGTTAAACACGAGCAACTTACCGTTACGGTCGTAGATAGCCCCCCGTGATGGATATTGTATCTTGTTCAGAAAAGCGTTACTGTCCGCGTTCTTCTTGTAGTCATCAGTCATGATTTGCAGGTCGAACAGCCGGAACACGTAAATAAGAACGATGACAATAGCCGCCGCTCCAATTACATATTTCCGCTTTTCCAGTGTATAGTCTTTCATCAATTCCTAATCCTTAATCCCTTTATCCTTTCTTTCTTATTCCCTCAACAGCCATAATGCAGGTCACAGTAAGCAGGGTACTTGCCGCAATTCTCAACAACAGCGTACCAATATGGGCAAAAGAGAAGAATTCGAGGGTAAGCAACAAGCCGTGATGTATCAGCACACTCACAACCAGATATTTCAGGAAAGGAAGAATCCCCATTGTACGGATGGCCGGAACCAGTGTATCCAGCGTGTCACGAGGCACGAACAGCCGCAGGAAAGTGGGGCGCAAGAAAGCCAGCAACACCGTAGCGGCAGCGTTCATCCCCGGTGTGTCGGAAAAGACGTCGACAGCCAGCCCTAAAAAGAATGCCCACAACATCAACGCATTGCGGGGAGTGTCCGACTCAAACTTCAGTATCAAGTAGATATACAGAAATGGAGTGGCATATCCTGCAATATGCACATTGTTCAATATCAGCACCTGCAACAGTACCAAGCCTATGAACCATCCTATTTTATGCAGATAATTAATTAACAACGCTAATGAGTTATAAGTTACGAGTTACAAGTTATTGAGTGTATAAGTTATAAGATATAAAGATGATTAATCCCTAATCCTTAACCCCTAATCCCTAATTTCTTAGTCACTTCTCGTCCGCCCTCGACTCCAATGCCTTTTGTTCATCCTGCCCGTTGCGGGAAATGACGCGCACATTGCTCACCTTTCCAAAGTCCGTAGCCAGCTTTATCTTCAACAGATACGAAAGCCCGTCGTGCGAGTCAGACATGTCATCCACCGTCCCCACCATGACACCTTCTGGAAACACGGTGGAATAGCCGCTGGTCACTACTGTATCTCCCAGATTGAATTCGGCATGCCGGGGCAAATCCTTCAGATAGGCAAAACGGGAATTACCTCCCTCCCACTTCAAATAACCGAAATAATCACTGCCCACAATCTTACAGCTGATGCTCGACTTGCTGTTCAGCAACGGAATAACCAACGAGTAATGGGGAGAGGTCTTATACACAATACCCACCACGCCATTGGCATCTACAACTCCCATCTCAGGACGGATACCTTCTGTTGTTCCACGGTCTAAAGTGATATAATTGTCAGCCTTGTTCAAGCTGTTCTTTATGACATTCGCCTTGAATATCTGATACTCCGTAGGAGCAAGCCGTTCCATGCTGTACAACCTGGCGGAGTCCAATCCTTTCTCCTTCAAGACATTTTCCAGAAACGAAAGCCGCTGCTCCAACCACATGTTGCGGTCGAGCAGGTCTTCGTTGGCCGTCTTCAAGTGGAAATAGGAAGTGATGCCACCCGATATTTCATAAACCTTCCCCGCCACGCCATTGGCAGAGGTGAAATACACACTCTGCTGGTAATGATTAAAGCGAAATAATAAAATAAAACTGGCAACCTCTAACAGAAGAAAGAGGAACCAGTAATTATATTTAATGAGAAAGTTTAATAAATTTCGCATTACCGCATCAAGAATGAGAAGCGGTCAACGTTCTTCAATGCCACGCCCGTACCTTTGGCAACGGCATGCAAGGGGTCTTCCGCAATGTGGAACGGTATGTTTATTTTATCAGTCAGACGCTTATCCAGTCCACGAAGCAATGCACCGCCACCGGCAAGATAGATACCGTTGTGAACGATGTCGGCATACAATTCGGGAGGCGTATTTTCCAATGCGCTCAAGATGGCTGTCTCAATCTTAGAGATAGACTTCTCCAAGCAATGCGCCACTTCCTGATAGCATACCGGCACTTCCATGGGCAATGCCGTGATGCGGTTCGGACCATGAACGATATAGTCTTCAGGAGCATCCTCACCGAGTTCCGTCAAGGCAGCACCCACATTAATCTTAATACGCTCAGCCATACGCTCGCTGACCTTCACGTTGTGCTGGCGGCTCATGTATTCCTGAATATCGGCAGTCAAGTCGTCACCGGCAATGCGGATGGAGTTGTTACTTACGATACCTCCCAAAGAGATAACGGCAATTTCCGTAGAACCACCACCTATGTCAACAATCATGTTGCCTTCGGGAGCCTCTACATCGATACCGATACCGATGGCAGCAGCCATCGGCTCGAAAATCAAATAAACGTCGCGCCCGCCGGCATGCTCGGCAGAGTCGCGCACGGCACGCAGCTCCACTTCGGTACTGCCCGAAGGAACCCCGATTACCATGCGGAGTGACGGAGAGAAGAGACGGTTACGGTTGTTCACCATCTTGATAAGTCCGCGTATCATCTGCTCGCAGGCATAGAAGTCGGCAATCACACCGTCGCGCAACGGACGGATGGTACGTATGTTTTCGTGGGTCTTTTCGTGCATCATCTTTGCCTTGTCACCCACGGCAATCATCTTATCGGTACGACGGTCCAAAGCCACCACCGAAGGCTCATCCACCACAATCTTGCCATTCGTGGTGATGATGGTATTGGCTGTGCCAAGGTCCATCGCTATTTCTTGTGTAAAGGAGAATAATCCCATTAATATTTACGATTTAACTATTTACGATTTACGATTGATATTCCTCTTCTTTACAATTTGAGATTCAGACTTACGATGTAACTTCAATCGTAAATCGTAAATCGTCAAATCGTAAATCCGAATTAGTGTTTAAAGTGACGGAATCCCGTAGTCACCATGGCAATGCCATGCTCGTTGCAATATTCAAACGAGAGTTCATCCTTGATACTTCCACCCGGCTGGATGACGGCTGTTACGCCTTCATTGCCGGCAATTTCCACGCAGTCGGGGAAAGGGAAGAATGCGTCACTTGCCATTACAGCGCCATTCAAGTCGAAACCGAAGTTTTTGGCTTTCTCGATAGCCTGCTTCAAAGCATCCACACGGCTGGTTTGACCTACACCACTTGCCAACAACTGCTTTCCTTTTGCCAGCACAATGGCATTCGACTTACTGTTCTTCACAATCTTGTTTGCAAAGAGCATATCCTCAATTTCCTGTGCAGTGGGAGCCTTCGTAGTTACAGTCTTCAATTCTTCAGGAGTTTCCACCTTAAGGTCGCGGTCCTGAACCAATACGCCATTCAGCAAAGAGCGGAACTGCTTCTTAGGCAGAGCTGCCGGCTTGCGGACCAGGATAATACGGTTCTTCTTCTGACCGAGGATTTCCAACGCATCCACATCATAATCGGGAGCGATAATCACCTCAAAGAAAATTTTATTGATTTCTTCGGCAGCAGCCTTGTCAATCACGGCATTAGTGATGAGCACACCACCAAAAGCGGATACCGGGTCACCGGCAAGCGCATCGTTCCATGCTTCGAGCACAGTGGGACGTGAAGCCAGTCCACAAGCATTATTATGCTTCAGGATAGCGAAAGTCGTATCCTTGAATTCGTCAATCAAGTCAACGGCAGCATTGATGTCGAGCAGGTTGTTATAAGAGATTTCCTTACCGTGAATCTGGTCGAACATAGCATCAATATTGCCATAGAAATAACCTTTCTGATGCGGATTCTCGCCATAGCGTAAAGTCTTCTGGCTGTTGGCAGAACAACGGAAAGCGGAACCTTCCTCGCCATCGAAATAGTTGAAGATGGCAGAATCATAGTGTGAAGACACTCCGAAAGCCTCTTTGGCAAACCAACGGCGTTCTTCGATGGTAGTAGTGGCTCCGTGTTCCATCAGCATGTCGCGGAACGGCTGATATTGTGCTTGCGAAGCGATGATAACCACGTCGTTATAGTTCTTGGCTGCGGCACGAATCAGAGAGATACCGCCTATGTCAATCTTTTCGATGATGGCAGGTTCTTCGGCACCACTGGCAACGGTAGCCTCAAACGGATAGAGGTCAACAATGACGAGGTCTATTTCGGGGATTTCATATTTTTCAATCTGTTGCATGTCTTGCTCCAATCCGCGGCGGCAAAGAATACCTCCAAAAACCTTCGGATGCAAAGTCTTCACGCGTCCGCCCAGGATGGAAGGGTATGTAGTGAGGTCTTCCACTGCCTTGCAGGGATAACCCAGGGATTCTATAAACTGACGGGTTCCACCGGTTGAGAGGAACTCTACACCTTCTTCATGCAGTTTGGTAATGATTTCGTCCAAACCTTCCTTATGGTAAACAGATACCAGAGCTGTTTTGATTCTTTTTGTTTCAGACATGGATTTGCGTATTAAAGTATGCGTATATTAGTATTTGATGCGCAAAGTTACAAATTTTGTTTATTCATACATACATTCATACACAATAAATTAGGTATAATTAAAAAAGGCGGCATCTGTTTCCAGTCTGCCGCCTTTTTTTAAGGGTTATTTTGTTGGTTTACCAAATAGATACACGTTTTTCTACCGGCAAGAACATCGGGTCTTTTTCTGTCACGTTGAATGCCTCATACCAAGCACCGATTTGCGGCAATGCACCGTTTACGCGCCATTCGCCCAATGAGTGCACATCACTTTTTGTGCGGTTCAGCACTTCTTCGGGACGGATATCATTAGCCCATACACCTGCGTATGCCAGGAAGAAACGTTGTTCGGGAGTAAGACCGTCCAGCACCGGCAGCGGATTGGCAGCCGTAGCTTTCTTGAATGCCTGATAAGAAACCTGCAGACCACCGTGGTCGGCAATATTCTCACCCAATGTCATGCGTCCGTTGGCATATACACCCGGAGCAACCTCGATGCTATCAAAGAAGTTTACCATCACCTGGGCACGCTCGTCAAAGTTCTTGGCATCTTCAGCAGTCCACCAGTCTTTCAGGTTACCGTCCTTGTCGTACTGGCGACCCTGGTCGTCGAATCCGTGAGTCATTTCATGACCGATTACCACACCGATGGCACCGTAGTTGAAGGCGTCATCCGCATTCATATCGAAGAAAGGATATTGCAGGATACCGGCGGGGAAACAGATTTCGTTGGTGGTCGGGTTATAGTAAGCGTTGACGGTCTGCGGAGTCATCAGCCATTCGTCCTTATCCACCGGCTTGCCGGCCTTGGCTATCATTTCGGCATGGCTCCACTCGTTGGCACGTTCCATGTTTGCCCAGTAAGAGTCGTTTTTGATTTCCAGTGTGGAGTAGTCTTTCCAAGTGTCGGGATAACCAATCTTCACATGGAAGGTAGCCAGTTTCTCCAGAGCTTTCACCTTAGTGGAATCACCCATCCAAGCAAGATTCTGGATACGTTCGCCCAGGCTTTCCTGCAAGTTCTTCACCAAAGTCACCATACGCTCCTTGGCAGCAGCAGGGAAATATTTCTCCACGTACATCTGACCTACAGCTTCGCCCAGCGCGCTGCTTACAGTGCTTACCGCTCTCTTCCAGCGGGGCTGCATCTCTTGTGTACCGCTCATGGTGCGGCTGTAGAAGTCGAAGTTCTGTTCTGCCATAGCATCGTTCAGCAAGCTTGCGGCAGAATCAATCAATTTCCATTGCAGATAAAGGCTCTGCTGTTCAATGGGCAGCGTATCCAGAATATCGGCAGCAGCTTTCAGTGAAGCGGGCTGGCCTACGATGATTTCCTTCACATCCTTCAAGCCCATGGCAGACAAATAAGCATCCCAATCGAAAGTAGGATAATTCTTCTTCAACTCTTCCATGCTCATCTTGTTATAATTGGCATGCGGGTCACGCAACTCCGTACGAGAGCGGAAAGCCTTGGCAAGACGTGTTTCCACATCCATCACCACCTCCATACCTTTCTTGGCAGTAGCCTCGTCGAAACCAGCCAACTGATACATCTTCTGTACATGTGTACGGAAAGCATCACGAATTTTGGCAGTAGCCTCATCATTCTCCAGATAGTATTCACGTTCGCCCATGCTCAGCCCGGTCTGATAGGTCTGTACAGCATTCATGCTACTGTTCATTTCGTCAGCGCCAACATACAGCACGTTGTAGGCGATGATACCCTTCTTCTGCATATCGCCCAGCAAGGCATAAAGCTCCTTCTTGTCCTTCAAAGCAGCCAGCTGGTCGAGTTCAGCCTTGATGGGGGCTACACCGTCCTTGTTCAGCTTCACGCTGTCCATTACGATTTTGTACAAGTCACCGATTTTTTGTGCCACGCTGCCGGCTTCGTGCTGGGTGGCGGCAAGCTCTTCAATCAGTCCTTGAATCTGCTTGCGGTTGTTTTCTGCAAGGATAGTAAAAGAACCGTACTGTGAGTATTCAGCAGGAATCGGATTGTTCTTCATCCAACCGCCACATGCGTATTGGTAAAAGTCAGTTCCGGGTAGAGCCGTTGTGTCAAGATTGGCGAGCTGGATGCCTGCTGTAAGTTCAGCCTGCTGCTTGCCGGTGTTGCAGGAAGCCGTCATCAGACAGAATGCTGCAATGGGTAACAAATGATTTGCTTTCATAAACATATAAAATATAATAGTTAGTGATTCTCCAACTCTACAGTAGCCGCGTCCCACTCTTCCATCACGCGGTCAAGCTGCTCTTTCAGTTTTTGGTGCTGCTCATAAAGCGACATGTCCGAAGCACCTTCCGGTGTGGCCATCCTGGCCTCAAGAATGGCAATGGCAGCCTCCGTCTGCTCTATCTCCGCTTCACAATCGGCAACGCGACGTTCCAGTTTCTTGAGCTTCTTATTAAGCTCCTTCTGCTCCTCATAAGAGAGTTTGGCTGCCGAGGGTTGAACCGGTTCTGCACCAACATTTCCCGATGCCGCCTTACCGGCAGTGGGCGAAGCGGAAAGTGAAGGGGATTTCTGTAACTCATTCAGGCTCTCTATCTGCTTCTTTTGCAGGAAATCATAAATTCCTCCCAGATGTTCCTTCACCAGTCCGCCACCAAACTCGTACACTTTAGTCGCAAGTCCGTCCAGAAAATCACGGTCATGGCTGACTATTATCACCGTTCCGTCAAAATCGCGGATAGCCTCCTTCAACACATCTTTGGAACGCATGTCAAGATGATTCGTAGGTTCGTCGAGAATCAGGAAATTCACCGGCTCCAACAGCAGTTTTATCATGGCAAGCCGGGTACGCTCTCCACCGCTGAGCACCTTCACCTTTTTATCCGAAGCCTCACCGCCGAACATGAAAGCACCTAGAATATCACGGATTTTGAGGCGGATATCCCCTACGGCCACGCGGTCAATCGTATCGAATACAGTCAGGCTCTCATCCAAAAGCTGTGCCTGGTTCTGGGCAAAATATCCAATCTGCACATTATGTCCCAGTGTAAGCTTACCGGTATAATCCGTAATCTCACCCATAATACACTTTACAAGCGTAGACTTACCTTCGCCGTTCTTACCGACAAAAGCAACCTTCTCTCCTCGGTTGATAGTCAAATTTACATCGTGGAAAACAACGTGCCCACCGTAGGATTTCTCCATATCCTCGCAGATAACGGGATAATTACCGCTACGGCTACTGCAAACAAACTTCAGGCGCAAAGAGGAGTTGTCTTCCTCATCCACTTCGATGCGCTCTATCTTTTCGAGCTGCTTGATGCGGCTCTGCACTTGCACAGCCTTGGTAGCTTTGTACCGGAAACGTTCGATGAAATCTTCCGTATCTTGTATCTGCTTCTGCTGATTCTCGTAAGCACGTAGTTGCTGCTCCCGGCGCTCCTTGCGAAGCACCACGAACTCATCGTATTTCACTTTATAGTCGTAAATGCGTCCACAAGTTATTTCGATGGTACGCGTAGTGACATTGTTCAAAAAGGCGCGGTCGTGGCTGACAAGCACCACCGCATTGGCACGGGTGGAAAGGAAGTTCTCCAACCACTGGATACTCTCGATGTCAAGGTGGTTGGTAGGCTCGTCGAGCAGCAACACATCCGGACGGCGAAGCAACAGCTTGGCAAGCTCTATACGCATACGCCAACCACCGGAAAACTCGCTTGTAGAGCGGTCAAAGTCCTCGCGGCTGAAGCCCAGCCCTTGGAGCGTGCGCTCTATTTCGGCACGGTAGTTGGTGCCGCCCATCATCAGAAAACGTTCGTTTTCGTGAGTGAAGCGGTCAATCAGTTTCTGGTAATCCTCGCTGTCGTAATCGGTACGTTCGGCAAGTTGCCGATTCATGCGTTCGATGCCCGCCTGCATCTCAAAAATATGCTCGAAGGCAAGTTCAGCCTCCTGCATTACGGTGCGCTTGTCACTGAGTATCATCACTTGGGGCAAATACCCGATAGTACATTCGCGGGGAACGGCAACAATGCCGGCAGTGGGCTGCTGAATGCCAGCCAATATCTTGAGCATGGTGGACTTACCGGCACCATTCTTGCCGACAAGAGCTATACGGTCTTTCTTATTGATAACATAAGAGACGTCTTCGAACAGAGGAGTGGCATTAAATTCTACCTTCAGTCCTTCTACAGATATCATAGTGTCAATGAATTTATCGTTCAAGACTGCAAAGGTAGCGATTTTCAACGTTATACAATATCATACGCTCACATAATTACATCAAATATCCAAGAAAGAGAACACTACTCCCGCATTTCCTGCGGAAGGACAATTGCAAAGCGGCTCCCCTTGCCAAGAGTTGAAGCCACTTCTATTTTTCCATGAAACCTTTCAACGATAGTCCTGCAAATGGCCAATCCCAATCCCGTGCCCTGCACAAAAGCATCTCCCTTATAGAAACGTTCAAAAATGTGCGCCAGAACTTCTTCCGACATGCCAGTTCCCGTATCTTCCACAAAGACTTCCAATGTAGCAAAGTCCTTCAGCCTATACCCTATGGTTATGCGTCCTTCAGCAGTGAACTTCACCGCATTATTGATAAGATTGTTGACAACTTGCCCCAAACGCGTAGGATCTGTATAGATAACTGCCGCCCGGTCCGGAAGGTCTAGCAGTAGCTCCACTCCTTTCCGAAGATTCATCTTCTGCGCACTGTAAATGCTTTCCAATATGCCATTTAAAGAAACCTTCTCAAAATGGAATTCCATCGTGTTCGATTCTATCTTGGACAAATCCAGAATATCTGAAATCAACACCATTAACAACTGGCTGTTCTTTTCAATCAAAGACGTAAATTCCATAATCTCCTGCCGCGACAAGTCGGCATCCCCACAAGCCAGTAGTGTAGAGAAGCCCACAATGGCATTTAGTGGCGTACGTATCTCGTGGCTCATATTAGCAAGAAATACGCTCTTCAACTCATCGCTACGTTGCGCTTTCTGCAAAGCCTCGTTCAATTTATTCTCCGTATCCTTGTATTTCTGCGTACTCATGCAAATACCGATGATACGGAACGGCAAATCCGTCAATTGCCCCACATAGGTAGATTGCGCCTCAAACCACTCCCACTTGCCGTCTCCCCTCCGTAGACGGTATTCCACTGGGCGTTCGTACAAATTACCATGCAACTGTAAAGCCAAAGCATCAAACACTCCCTTCCGGTCGTCCGGATGAATCAGAAATGCGAATTCCTCAGGCGTCAGCGTATAGTCACGCGTAGGAATCCCCAAATATTCAAAATAACGCGGTTCTATAATCATCAGATTATGTTCCATGTCGAAAGACCATTGAAATATCTGGGTGCGGCTCAGCGCAATATTCAGCAAATGCTTCTGTGTCCGTTCTTCCAACACATTCCTGAAATAGAGTACAATCCTCACCAATTGTCCATCTTCATGAATTCCCACCATAGCACCTTGTATCAGAAAACTGATACCACTCTTCAATTCACGTATAAAGCAATTGATATCTAAGGGAATAATCCGCACATCCCTCTCCCGAAGTTGCAGCAAAAGGTCTTCTAACACATTCTTTTTATCACATACCACTTCCAATAAGTCAGTGATACGCCGCCCTATCACATACTCATTCAAATGGAGTTCATTCATCACCTGCTGATTCAGACGCCAGATACAATCTTCCAAATCAATCATAATAATGCTGACGGGCCATGAGTTGAACAACTGCTCGGAGATGGCATTTATTATACGTACTTCTTGAGGAACATTCGGATTCATCAGAATTGTTTTATCATACAAGGAGCAAAGTTCGGGCTAAAATGCTTATGCCACAAACAAACCCTTATAAATCAATATTCCGTTTTAGCATGTATATATTCTATTATTCACAACTTTACCTTATTTAACAGAGACAAATTGAGCGTAATATTGATTTTAACTGTTATCTCTGTCATTTATACATTATTATCCCCCATTTTTGTGTCTTAAAATCTCCAACATGAATATATCCGAATTCAATATAAATGCCGAGTTCATTGCCTGCAATCATATCACAACCAATGAACTGAATCCGCTAGTGGAAAAGCCATACCACACCAAGGCCAGTATCTTCGCTCTATGCACCAAAGGAGTTCTGAAAACTATCATAAACCATACTCAATTCAGGGTTGAAGCTAACGCCCTCCTAGTTATTCCTCCCGAGACCTTCGTACAATTGCTACACACGTCAGAGGATGCTGAAATATATGTCGCCATGTTTTCCCAGCAACTTATCCAAAGTGCAGGGGCCGGCAAGCTCATGATGGATAAGTTTCACATTATAGGCAAACACTATATTTTTCCTCTATCGAAAACGGACTTCCAGCTTTATGCCGAGTTCATGACCTATTTGTCACACCTCTACCAAAGAACAGAAAGCCCCTCAAGTCTAGTTTCATTGCAAACTCTACTGACCTATCTGTTACAAGGTATATCCGAACTCTGTCCGGAACGCCCTAGAATAAAAGAGACTCCGGGCAGCAGGCATTTCAACCAATACCGCATTTTTATCCGATTGGTACACACAGACTATGTCCGGGAGCATCAAGTGTCCTATTATGCATTGAAAATGAATATGAGGCCGGCAGCTCTTTGCCGCCTTGTCAAAAAGGAATCAGGACATACAGCCATGGAAATCATCAACAATACTATCATCATGGATGCCAAAGCACAGCTTTGTACCGCCAACACTCCGATAAAGGATATAGCCGTGAGTCTAGGTTTTAATAATGCGGCCTTCTTCAACAAATTCTTTAAACGTCATACGGGAATACCTCCTCAGAAGTTCCGTACATCCTCAAAACAATAAAATCTACTCAAAACACAAAATGCGGATATTCTGCCATGAGAATACCCGCATTCCTCAATAAGAGAAGTCTGCCATCAACCTACCTTCTTAGCAATAAAAAACACATAACCGTAGAATTCCTTATATTTCCTCTATGAAAAGCAAGACCGCGACTATCTTTGTGAGTGGAAACGAGTGTCTATTCCTTTCTACATCTT